>JBDNJK010000103.1:0-3049 GCA_041687805.1 Acidimicrobiales bacterium | reverse complement strand
CTCGATACCGAGTTTTTCGGCATCTGACGGATGAATCCACAGCGGATGTCTGTGGCTTATCTCGTTGAGCCACTTGCTGTTGCCAGAACGAGTATGGATGAGGGTCGGGATCCTGAACGTGGGGAGGAGTATCCGCTCGTCGCCTTCGAGGTCGAGATCCTCCCAATGCACGTGGGACGGGATCCAGGTGGGTGTGGCAT
Source organism: Acidimicrobiales bacterium (assembly GCA_041687805.1). Taxonomy (GTDB): domain Bacteria; phylum Actinomycetota; class Acidimicrobiia; order Acidimicrobiales; family Aldehydirespiratoraceae; genus SZUA-87. The sequence goes on along the minus strand of JBDNJK010000103.1, from coordinate 2,849 downwards.
ATTCCGGCCATCCCCAGTCGGCGATAGTCGTTGAGTAGAGCTCCAGCTTTCGTGACGGGGTGGGGAAACCTTCTTTCACCTCACCATCGACTTCGACACCCGGCGAGCCATCACCCAATGGTGACAAAGAAATCTCGCTCAAGTCGTCGAGATCACCCGACCATGAGCCCAAGGTCCCGGGCTTGCGGAACACGCCAGAGTCGTCGCGTGTGCATCCATCCAGCATGGCTGGGTCGACTGCCCGTTCGTAAGGCTCGTAGGTGTCGCCGGGCACCGCGAATGCGCCGCGATCGCGCATGTACTCGAGCGGAGTCTGCCCGGCATCTCTGGCTGCATCGGCAAGGCCCGGCACAGATTCCTCGAACATGGCGGCGTAATACTCGTCGACCGTAAGCGGCTCGCCGGGGCGGCTGTCGCTCTCGAACCATTTTCTGATACCCATCGATCCGTCGGGGTCGATTCTCCAAGACAGATCAATCCAAAACTCGTTTTCTTCCCAAACTTCCCCCGGATTGAACTCGTGGGTGCGAGATTCGGCGTCGATCGAAGCACCCTCCAGTTCGGCAAACCGCCGAAACACCGGTTGACGGAATCCGATCCAGCGCCCTGCGTGAGTCTCGAAACTCGCGACATCATGGCGTTCGGCGCCGACCCCCATCGGCAGGACGTAATCGGCAAACCAGGACGACTCGGACCACGTTGGCGTGAGCGCTACGTGGCACTCGACCTTTGACGTGTCCTTGAGCGCTTCCATCCAGGTGAAGCCATCCGGATTGGTCCAAATCGGGTTGTAGACGCGGCTGAAATAGGTGTCGATCTTGCCGCGCCCTTCGGCCAGGAAGTGCGGTAGGAGTATCGACATCTCGTGGTACGCGAGCGGATATTCCTTGGGCCAGTTGAGCTCGTTCCAACCCGAGAGCGGCGGTGCACCCTTGGGTGCCGCGGGTTTGAACTTGTTCCAACCATTGCCGCTTGTGCCTCCGACCGTGGCCACCGAACCGGTAAGTACGTTCAAGAAGAACAGGCAGCGTGCCGTCTGCCAACCACCAAGATTGCCGGCACCTGCGGCACGCCATGTGTGAGACGCGAACTTCGTCGGGTGACGGCCGATGATCTCAGCTATCTCGCGGATCTGGGATGCCGGCACTCCGCACAAATACTCCGCCCGTTCCGGGGTGTGTTCGCTGTATTCATCGAGCCATGCCCGCTTCACTGATCCGAACTCAAGCGGAAGATCTGGTCGGGTGCGCTCGAGGTAGGTCTCCCAGTTGGTCCAGCGCCTGACGAACTCGGGCTGCCAAGTGTCGGCTTCCAGAAGGAGTCGGGCGATGGCCAATAGCAGGAACGGTTCTGTGCCTGGCCACGCCGGAAGCCAATGATCGGCTTTGGACCCGGTATTTGAGAGACGAGGATCGACACAAATCACCGTTGCACCGTTGGACTGGGCCTCGATGATGCGTTGTGCGTGGGGGTTGAAGTAGTGCCCTGCCTCGAGATGCGCTGAGATCAGGAAGATGACCTCGGCGTTGGCGAAATCTGAGGACGGGCGGTCGTGTCCCATCCACGACTGGTAGCCGATACGGGCATTGGACGAGCAGATGTTGGTGTGGCTGTTGTGGCCATCAATCCCCCAAGCCTTGAGAACGCGCTCGGTGTAGCCGTCCTCGCCGGGGCGTCCGACGTGGTAGATGATCTCGTCTCGACGCTCCTCGAGAATGGCACGGCGAATACGTCCACCGATCTCCTCAAGAGCCTGTTCCCAAGTGATGCGTTCCCATTTACCTTCGCCACGCTCCCCCGCCCGCTTCATCGGGTACATCACGCGCTCGGGATCGTAGACCTGATTGAGGGTGGCCGGGCCCTTGGCGCAGTTGCGTCCTCTGCTTGCCGGATGCTCGGGGTTGCCCTCGAACTTCTCGATCTTTCCGGTCGCCTTGTCGATGTAGGCAATCAAGCCGCAGGCGGCTTCACAGTTGAAACACGTGGTGGGTACGAGCGCATAGTTGCGGTCGACCTTTTCGGGCCATGCGGCCGCATCGTTTTCGTGCCAGTCGTGCCACTGCTCGTGGGGTGGATAGCTGTGAAGTTCGGTCACTGGGTTCCTAGCTGAGGGGCACGGACTGGCCGGCTCGGATAAAGGCGTCTTCGTAGGCGAACATGCCGACGAGTGCGGCAATGGCGGCGATAGCGGGTATTGCGGGAGCAGAGGAGTCGGCGGCGATCGTGGCACCTACCGCAACCACAGGCAGGATCATTCCGATGACCACCCCGAAGCGGAAACGGCGACGGTAGGCGCCGTTCGTCATTGCGCGCGTGGCGAGCTCGACGTGACGCGATCCATGGCTGGTGATCTCCAAGCCGACCACCGCCAACGATGCCAAAGCGCCACCCACGAGCACCCACCTGATCGCGTTTTGATCAGGCACGTCGGCAAACACGTCGAGCAAGGCGTATGCGGCACCGCCGGCCACGGTCGCCTGAGCGAGGAGCATCGGAAGAACCAACGGGGATTGCCATAGGTCACGGCCCTCGCACTGGGCGAACAGAAAGGCCGTGTAGCCAGCTGTGCCGGCGGCTCCGATGACAGCGGGTACGGCCAACCATTGGAGCAAGCTCGCCGAATCAGTGATGCCTCCAAGGAACCAGAGACCAACTACGAGGGTGTTGGCCATGAGCACGTATGCCCCCTTGACCAGCCACGATGAGCGGTTGCCGCGGGTAATTAGGTAGTGGAACCTCGTTGGCTGCTTGAGATCGGCCACCAGCAACGCCCCGGTGATAGCGAGGAACACGCCGGCGACCAACGGCGGGATGACTCCTACTGCCGCTTGGGTGCCAGCATTGCCTAG
>JBDNJK010000019.1:0-4391 GCA_041687805.1 Acidimicrobiales bacterium | reverse complement strand
TGCGGCATGCGATGCGAATCCGGATCTTGGGGGCGCACCAGCACAGACTGGCTGGCTATGGCATGGAGCTTTCCGTCGTCGCCCCATATGCGCAGGTGGCCGTGTCCAAATCCGTTGTTGATTCCAGCAGATTCGATCTCGAGTAGGTACCAGTCGGTCTGCCCAACATCGAGGATGCGAAGAGTATTGTCGAGGCTGTTGCTCGAAATGGGGGTGCCGGCCACCGTGCTGATGCCCATCGGAACCCAGTCGCCGAGAATTGCCAGTGTTGACGCCGATGGTCCGACGTCTTCAGGAGCTCGGGCCCAGACGCATACGTTGCCGCGACCGTGGCCGGTTGGGCCGCCTTGGTGGTGCTCAGGGGGCGCCGTTGCCCAACGCTGATCCAGGTACTGGCCGAGCGATTCCGCGTCGTAATGGTGCTCGCGCACCTTGCAGAGTCCTGGCGCCATCACCGACGGCATGATCGGCCATTCCTCGGTGAGGTCGAAGTCTCGATGACCGAGCGCGGCCAAGACCGTGATGATCTCGTTTTCGCCGACATGGCCGATCACCCGAGCCTGCGTCGTGCGTCTGCCGCTCACCGAGATCGTGACGTCGAGGTCCATCACCGAATCGACCTTGGCGTATGACAGATATTGTGCTGTGGCCCACACAACGGGCCGCCCGGTGGTTCCTTCGAGCGCTCCGGCCGCAGCGGCGAGCCCCGCCCCTCCGAACAAGAAACGGGATCTCACGCTGATCTTGGGCGTGACCGGCAGATACCACCGCATCGGATTGTGGGTCGGCTGTAGCCCCAGCCATTCGCTCGCACTGATCTCGGTCACGAAAACTGCTCGAGGATCTGGGCGGCGGCGGCGGCGGGATCTTCGAACGGGCCGAAGTGTGAGTTGTCGGGCCAGGAGATCAGCTGACCATTGGGGAGCTGATCGGCTACGAGAGGCGCGACCTGGGCCGGCATTCCGCCATCTCCGGAACCAACGATTGTGGCGCGCATGTCGATCTCAGCAAGCCGCGGTAACAAGCCAATGATCGTGCTCTCGAATATTTGAGCTTCGATCTCCCCAGGGCACTTGAGCACGACGCCACCATCTGGCGAATCCGCGAAACCGTGGTCGATGTAGGCGTGAAGAGATTCTGGGTCGACTCCTGAGAATGGTGGCCGTGAGGAGTATCTGGCGTAGACCTCATCGCGGGAATCGAAGTCGTTCTTACGGCGCCGGGCGTTCTCGGACATCGTGCTCGGCGGATGATCTGGCATGTCGGGAATGATGATCGGTTCGAACAACCACGCGTCGGAAATGCTTCCGGGTCGCAACATCTCATTCATGAGAATGGTGGCCCCGCCCATCGAATGTCCGACGGCTTGAATCGGCGTGTCGGACCCTATGTGTTTGATGACGGCACCGAGATCGGCGGCCATGTTCCACCAATCCATCGACGTGCCGGCCGGGTATTTGCTGTCGCCGTGGCCTCGCAGATCGGGTGCAACAACGTGGAAGTGGTTGGTTAGGCGCCGAGCGATTGGTTGGTAGCAATAAGCGTGAAATCCGGTGGCGTGAACCATGAGCAGAATTGGTCCGGTTCCGCCAAAATCATGAACCGCTACCTGGACGCCGTCGGTCGAGTCGATCATCTCGATCATGCTGTGTGCCCCTTGTCTTGCAATGTGACGACCGCCCACTCTTCGTCGGTGTGGCGGGCGATCAACTCCATGTCGGGAAAGTGCGCCGCGAGACGCCTCTCCTGCTCGCCGACAAGAATGCCCGACGCGACCACGATCCCGCCAAATGAAAGTCGAGAAGCGACATCAGCAGCCACGATGTCGTGAATGTCGATGGTGACGTTGACCACCGCGAGATCGAATTCGCCGGTGATGTCTGAGGCAGATCCGAGCGATGTGGTGATCTTCGCGGTGCAGTCGTTGAGACCAGCGTTGGCGATTGTGGCAGCGACTGCTGCGGGATCGATGTCGACTGCGGTGATACGCCCACCGAGCCGGGCGGCGGCAATCGATAGCACGCCCGACCCGCAGCCGACATCGAGCACCGACATATCGGGCTCGACAACTTCAGCCAGAGCCGCGACGCTCAAACGAGTGGTGGGATGAGACCCGCTTCCGAAGGAGTAGCCAGGGTCGATCATGATCGTGTCGGCGCCTTCGGGTGGAGAGATCCACGGCGGGCAGATCACGAACGGCCCCGCCTCGACCCAGGTAGCGAATTCTCTCCATGAGTCGAGCCCCTCATGATCGTCGACCGACTCGATCATCGGCTCCACGCCAAGTTCTTCGGCCGCGGTCATGGCAAGGCTGTGATCGGCGAATGCGGCTCGAAGTGAGTTGCCGAGGTCCTCGACCCCCACCACTCCCAGCGTCCACAGCCGAGCGCTCACTATTTGAGGGTCCTTGTTTGAGACGTCGATGGTGAGCAGGTGATGCAAGCTTGACTACTTGGTCAGTCGTCGCCGTGCTGGTCGAGATAGCGCTCGAACTCGGCGGTTATGTCGTCGGGGCTGGGGATGGCCGACCTGGCCAGTTGGTCGTACTGTTCTTCGAGGCGGTGCACGTACGAGATCACGTCGTCATCGTCACGCATGGCCTCATCAACTCGAGCTTCCCAATCGATGGCCTCTTGGTCGAGTGACGACCAATGGGTCGGTATGCCGGTAATACGTTCGAAACGCTCAAGAAGCGCCCTTGACGCTTTGGGGTTCGACACGCCCGTCACGTAGTGGGGGACCGATGCGCGAAGCGACACAGTTGGAATTCCCGAACCCTCCAACTGTGCGTGCAACACACCGACCACGCCGGTCGGGCCTTGGTAGCTGGGCTGACCAAGTCGCAAGATTTTGGCCAGGCGTGGATCGGTGGTGGATCCTGTGATTTGTGGAGGTCTGGTGTGTGGGGTCTCGGCGATCATCGCTCCGAGGGTGACCACCATCGCCACATCGAATCGCTTGGCGAGATTCACGATCGATTCAACGAATGTGCCCCATCGAACGTGAGGCTCCACGCCTTCGATCAGGAGAAGATCATGGTCTTGAGCAGGAACGGACGAACTGCAGATCTCGCTCCTGGGCCAGTCGATCTTGCGCGAGCCTTCAGAGTCGAGTCGAATTTCGGGGCGTTGCCGACTGAAGTCGAAGAACATGTCGGGGTCGATGTCGCCGAGGTGGGTGGAGTCGGTGGCGCGGATGGCTCGGACTGCGCCCGTAGCTGAACCGCCGACATCGAACCAGCCCTCGAACGCGGTGACGAGAATCGGCGCCCGCAGTTGATCGGGCGGATCCTGATACCAAACAAGGGGTCCCACTGCTCAAGGATGCCCGCGTAATCGACAGGTCACTATTCGGTGAGTCTGCTGCTTCGAATCAGGGGGATGTCAGTCGAGGTAGACGAATTGTGCGTCGAGCATTCGATGAGCGATTCCTTCGTCTCGTAAGGCGGTGCCGAGATCGGTCGGATGCCCTTCGGCGGTCTGCTGCATGCCATGGTCGGCGTAGACCACCGCAGCGGTGCGATCGAGCTTGCCGGCAGCTTCCACGACGTCGAGAAGTTGACCGATACGGGCGTCGGTCTCGGTGATCGCGGCTCTTGTCATCTCGCCGTGTGGGCCGTCGAGGTGCCCCATCTCATCGGTGAGGCTGAAGTTGACGAACGTGAATTCGGGCGGGTCGCCTTGTGAGCCATCCCAGAACCGTTGGGCATGGTGAACGCTTTGCGCGTCGATGACCGACATGTAGCGGTATCTGGGAACCAGCCCGAACTCGGCGTGGCGATGCTGCCGGCGTTCCGAATCCGGTGGGGAAGAAACAGATCTACCCGACCTGAACTCAGCCCATGTCGACCAGTCGGCCCCGCGATCGGCATATTCGAAGGCCGACACCGATCGGGCTTCAGGCCTTGATCGGTGAAGTGCTTCATGAACTGTTTCGACGTCGGGCCGCAAATGGTCGCAGACTCTCATCATCGACTCAAGCTGAAGAAGGTCGACCGACTTGTCGCGGCGTCGGTCGTACCAGGTGTTGTGAAGAATGCCGGTTCGGCGGGATGTACGCCTGTCATCGATGTGGTGTGGTTGGCGAGCGTTGCCGTGGGCAGCGAAGCGATCAACCCGCCGCGGTATGCGGTGCCGCGTTCGATCAACGATGCGATCGTGGGAGCCTCGCCATCGGCGATAGCCGCGTGTAGAGCGTTGTTGTTGGTGCCGTCCATGAGAAAGACCACTACATGATCGGGACGTTCGTCAGGGTCGAGCAGCTCGCGTCGCTCGGTGCCATCCTGCACGGCGAGCCTGATTGCCTCCCTCGGCTTGCCGACCCCATCGACACCATTGATTGCATGGCAGCTGAGCAGCGCGGCGAGGGTTGGGGCGACGTCGATCATTCGA
>JBDNJK010000102.1:0-14247 GCA_041687805.1 Acidimicrobiales bacterium | reverse complement strand
GCTGCTCGGTGTGGCGCTAGCCGCGGTGGCCAAGTCGGCATCGGCCGCGCCTGGTATCGCCAACTCCACAATCCTGCCTTTGGCTTTTGTTTCGCAGGTGTTCATCAGCCTCGGCGAGTCGCGTGACGTGCCGGGATGGCTCGAAACCCTCGGCAATATTTTCCCGCTCAAACACTTTGCTCTGGCCTTCGGCGAGGCTTTCAACCCGTTCAGCGATTCGCCGGCCATTGAGTGGGGGCATCTGGGCGTGATGGTGATCTGGGCCGCGATCGGAGCAGTCGTCGCGTGGCGTAAGTTCGGATGGGATCCCCACCCTGGCGCACAGACCCGGCGGGCCAGGCGTGGCAGTCGGTCGGCGGCTTAGCTGGCTTTGGCGAGTGCTTCGACCGCCGCCGCCGAGGCGATACCGACTCCGGCAGCCCTGCATGTGTGAAACACGTAGTCAGCGCAACAGTTGGTCTCTGGTTTGAGGCTGATCCATACGGAATCAGCAAGTTCGACGAGTGCCGTCGGTGCTGGCTGGTTGGACGATGTGACCAGGACCAAGAGGCCGAGGTGGAGCTCGCGCCGGTGTGGGGTGCTTGCGCCGCCCGCAATACTGTATGTCAAGCATCTCTTATTGTGATGGGATGACAATATCTATCTGACTAGGGGCCAAAGTCCCTAGTCAGCCATGAGATGGACATAGAACGTAGGGGGGCCGTCGGATCCAGAAACCCAGGAGGCCCTCAGGATGCCGGAACTACTTCAAGAGCAAAGTGTTCTGGTCCGAATGCGAGGAGACATCGAGCGGGCTCTGGAGAAACCCGTCGAGGACCGTCACTGGGTGATGGTTATCGACCTGCGAAAATGCGTCGGGTGTCACGCCTGCACCGTCAGCTGCGTTGCCGAGAATAAGTTGCCACCCGGAGTGGTCTACCGTCCCGTGCTCGAGAGCGAGATCGGCACGTTCCCCAACGTGAGCAGACGGTTCATGCCCCGGCCGTGCATGCAGTGTGACGACCCACCGTGTGTGCCGGTGTGCCCTGTCGGTGCGACCTGGCAACGCCCCGATGGCATCGTGAAGATCGACTACAACCAGTGCATCGGTTGCCGCTACTGCATCACCGCGTGCCCCTACTCAGCACGAACGTTCGACACCGGCCACACCTACACCGAAGACTCACCCGAGCAGATGCAATACGAGATGCTGCCCAACTTCGAGTACGAGCGCGAATGGCCACGAGGCACGGGAAATGACTCGCCCATCGGCAACGTACGCAAGTGCACATTCTGCCTTCACCGACTCGAGGAGGGCCTGCTTCCTGCATGCGTAACCACATGCATGGGAACGGCCAACTACTTCGGTGATTCGAACGATCCCGACTCAACCGTGTCGGAAATGATCGCGAAACCGAATGTCACCCGCCTCAAAGAGGAAATGGGTACCAATCCGTCCGTCTACTACCTGGTGTGAAAGGAGATTGACATGACCGTGAACGCAAGAAGTGTTGCTTGGATCCTCGCAAGTGTCGGGTTCGTCATTGGTTTGGTTGGTCTCTACCAGCGCATCACCAATGGCCACGACATGGCCAACTATGGCAGTTACATCCCGTGGGGTCTCTGGGTCGCCGGATACATCTACCTGATCGGACTCTCAGCCGGAGCATTCCTGCTGTCGACGCTCGTGTACGTGTTCAGAGTGGAACGGCTACAGCGAGTCGGGAAGCTGGCGTTGTTCGCCGCCCTCATCACGCTCTTCGCCGCGATGGTCCTGGTGTGGGTAGACCTCGGACACCCCCTAAGGGCGTGGCGGCTAATGTTCCGCACCAATTTCACATCGATGATGGGCTGGATGGCATGGCTCTACACCAGCTACTTCATCCTGCTGCTGACCGAACTGTGGTTCGCCATGCGAGCCGACCTGGCCGGTTGCAGCGATGATCCCGGGTTCCGCGGCCGCATCTGCGGCTTCCTGACCTTTGGTCGCAAGGACGTGTCCGACGAAGCCGTCGCACGTGACCACCACACCCTGCGGATACTCGGAAGCATCGGCGTTCCGCTTGCCGTCGCATTCCATGGTGGTGTCGGCGCTTTGTTCGGCGTGGTCGGGGCGCGACCCTTCTGGCATGGCGGACTCACGCCGGTCGTCTTCCTTGTCGGGGCGCTTGCCTCCGGCGGCGCTCTGCTCACCTTCCTCACTGCAATCTGGGGACCTGGAGCCGGCAGCGAAGAGCACCGCAAAACAGTGGGGATGCTCGGCTCACTGGTTCTCGGCCTCCTGGCCTTCGATCTGGTTCTGGAGTGGGCAGAGTTCTCGACCGGCCTCTTCGGCTCGATTCCGTCACTCACCGACAGCATCGAGGAGATCCTCTTCGGCCGTTACTGGTGGGCATTCTGGGTGGTTCACATACTGCTCGGCTCGCTCATACCTATCGGACTCTTGGTGTTCAAGAGAAGCTCGGTAGCTGCCATAGCCGTGGCCACCGGGCTGATCACAGCCACCTTCCTGACGGTGCGGCTCAACATCGTCTTGCCTGGATTGTCGGTGGAAGAACTCGAAGGACTCCGGGGTGCATTCTCGGGTCCGGGTCTCAGCTTTGAATACCTGCCGAGTCTCGGCGAATGGTTGGTCTTCTTCTGGGCTGTGTCGCTCGCCGGACTTCTGTTCCTCATGGGGACCAAGTACCTACCCGTAACTCGCGAAAGGAAGGTGTCCTGAGATGGCCGCAGAGAAGATCGCCGATGGCTCCGTTGTCGACAACGTCGAGCCAGAGGACGAGCGTTTCAAGCTCACCAGACGGGAGTTCGGGCAGACCACCGCTCTGGTGGGAGGGGCGGCCGCTATGGCTGGGTCTCTTCCGGTGTTCGCACAGTTGGCCGGTAAAACGGTCTCTGCCACCCCAGCATCGGCGGCCGGCACCTACCCGCTGAATGATCCTGAAAACGTGATCTACAGCATCTGCCTCAACTGCCACACCGCGTGCAGCATCAAGGCCAAGATCCAGGACGGTGTCCTGGTCAAGGTCGACGGCAACCCCTACAGCCCCATGAATCTTCTGCCTCACGTCGCCGAGGCGACTCCCTTGGCTGTTGCGGCCAAGGAAGATGCCAAGCTGTGCCCGAAGGGCCAGGCAGCGGTGCAGATCGCCTACGACCCCTACCGGCTTCGCAAGGTGCTCAAGCGGTCCGGCAAGCGTGGCGAGAGCAAGTGGACCACGATCGAGTGGGATCAATTCGTTGATGAGGTGGTGTCGGGAGGCGATCTCTTCGGAGAGGGCTATGTCGACGGTCTCAACGACATCTACAAACTGCGTGACTCGGCCATAGCCAAGGAGCTGAAGGACGACTCGGCCGCGGTGGCATCAGGCGACATGACTATCGCCGACTTCAAGAAGAAACACGCTGCTCACCTGGAGTATCTGATCGACCCTGATCATCCCGATCTGGGCCCGGTCAACAACCAGTTCGTCTTCATGGGCGGGCGTGTGGAACATGGCCGCAAGGAGCTTGCGAAGCGGTTCACTTTCGACGGTATGGGGTCGAACAACTTCTTCCTGCACACCACCATCTGTGAGCAGAGCCACCACATTGCCTACAAGATGCTCTCGGGCAAATCCCACATGAAGCCCGACTACATGTCGAGTGAATTCGTGGTGTTCTTCGGCACGGGCGTGTTTGAGGCCAACTTCGGTCCCACTCCCTCCACGGAGATGGTTACCGATTCGATGGTCCGCAACAATTTCAAGTATGCGGTCGTCGATCCTCGCCTGAGCAAGACTGCTGCCAAGGCATGGAAGTGGATTCCGGTGCAGCCCGGCGGTGATGCCGCTCTTGCGCTTGGAATGATTCGTTGGATCATCGAGAACGAACGCTACGACGCCACCTATCTCCAGGCCCCCAGCAAAGCTGCGGCCGAAGAACAAGGTGAGTTCTCGTGGAGCGACTCCACCCATCTGGTCAGGCTCGATGAGATGGAGTTCCTGTCTCCGGAAGATGCGGGTATCGAGGTTCCACTCGATGAGGCTGGAGATCCAGTATCTGGTCTCCGCGTGGTGATGACCGAATCGGGGCCGTCGTTGGACATCGAAGTGTCTACCGGAATGCTCAGCGGCAGCTTCGAGGTCAACGGCATCGCCGTGAAGCCGGCATTTCAGATGCTGGCTGATCGTGCCGCCGAAAAGTCACTTGCCGAATACGCCGAAATCGCCGGCGTGAGGGAGAGCGACATCGTCGAGCTTGCCGCCGAGTTCACCAACCACGGCAAGAAGGCCTCCGCCGAGTACTACCGGGGGCCGGCACAGCACACCAACGGCTACTACAACTGCCAGTCGATCGTGCTGCTCAACGTGCTGCTCGGCAACGTCAACCATCGGGGCGGGATTACCACGGGTGGCGGCCACTGGCACGAGGACGGCTCCAAGGCCGGCCAGCCTTTCCCCAAGAGCAACGTTGTCAACGCCCCGGGTGGTGCCACCAAGTGGGGCACCCACGTCAATAGGGAAGCCAACAAGTACGAAGACAGCACCCTGTTCGACGGATACCCGGCAAAGCGACCGTGGTATCCGTTCACCTCGGAGATGTATCAGAACATCATCCCGAGTGCGGCCGCCGGTTATCCGTACAAGGTGAAGGCTTTGTTCATCCAGAAGGGCTCCCCGGTGCTGGCAGCCCCCGCCGGCCACTCTCAGATCGAGATGCTCCGCGATTCTTCCAAGATCCCGCTGTTCATTTCATGTGACATCGTGGTCGGTGAGACATCCATGTATGCCGACTACATCGTGCCCGATCTCTCCTTCATGGAACGTTGGGGTGTGTCGCACACGACACCCGGGATTCTCACCAAGATGAGCAAGATCCGTCAGCCGGTGATGGCACCGCTTACCGACACGGTCACCGTCGACGGCCAGAGCATGCCGATCTCCTTGGAGGCCTTCTTCATTTCGGCGGGCAAGAAGCTCGGATTGGCCGGGTTCGGCAAGGACGGCTTCGGTGCGGGATTCAACTTCGACCGGCCTGAACAGTTCTTCCTGGCCATGGCCTCCAACCTCGCATTCGGCGACAAAGAAGACGGGTCTGAGACGCTTCCCGCGGCTGACGCCGAGGAGATGCGGATCTTCTCGGCAGCCCGGGCGCATTTGCCAGCAGCCGTATTCGACGAGGCGACATGGAAGGCGGCGGTTCCAGCTGGGCTGTGGCCGAACGTGGTCTATCTGCTCAACCGTGGCGGCCGCTTCGCCGATGCCTCCAAGGCATATGCCGACGACGAGTTCATCGCCGCCAAGTACAAGGGTCGATGGAACCTCTACGTCGAGAAAGTGGCCAAGGGACGCCACTCGATGACCGGTGAGCACTTCGATGGGTTGCCTTCGTGGCAGCCAACGAAGGATGCGGCCGGCAACGTGGTGTCCGACGATGGCTACGACATGCACCTGATCACCCACAAGGAGATCACGGGCGGTCAAAGCCGCACGTCCAGTGCGCCATGGCTCCAGCGTGCCATTGCACCTGAGAACCACATACTGATGAACTCGTCCGATGTGAAGTCCAAGGGCTTCAAGAACGGCGACAAGGCCCGGATCGTCTCCGCGACGCTGCCTGATGCCCGATTCGATCTCGGCGACGGTCGAACCTATGTGGTCGATGGCAAGATCAAGGGAATCGAGGGCATGCGACCCGGAACCGTCTCCGTCTCCTGGACGTTCGGTCACTGGGCATACGGATCCAACGACGTAGAAATCGACGGCTCCACGATCCATGGAGACAAGACCCGTGGCACAGGCACGGTGCCCAACCCGGCCATGCGTATCGACGGCACACTCGGAGATGTCTGCATGGTCGATCCGATCGGCGGCAGTGCGAGCTTCTACGACACCAAAGTCCGTATCGAAGCTGTGTAGCTAGGCCCAAGTCCCCATCTCCAACCTGACCTGGGACGGTGACGGGGGTACCTAGCGATCGCCATATCGCGTAGCCTTCACGAGAGGTGGTCAAGTGAAGCCTTACACCAATGCCGGAATCTCGCCGCCTGATCTGACGGCATCCCTATGCCTCAACCAACGGCACAACGGACTGGGATGCGTCCGTTGCATAGCGTCGTGCCCGACAGCGGCCATCACCCTCTCCGAAGCACAACCGAATCTGGACCCCTCGCTGTGCGTATCGTGCGGGGCCTGTAGCGCAACCTGCCCGATCGACGCGATCGCCGCCCCGTCGACGCGTCCAGAGAATGTTCTTGTCACCAATCTCGGGGAGCTCAACTCGGGAATGATCGGGGTGGTGTGCAACCAGCCCCAGGATCCGGCCGACAATCATCTGCGGGTGGACGCCGTTGGCGTGCATCAACGTTGCCTAGCCGGCGTCGACCTTCCGACTCTGCTCCAACTGTTGGCGGCCAGCAGCGGAGACGTCTGGCTGGACGACTCGCAATGCAGCGACTGCCAGATTGGTCACGTGCATCGAGCCATCGCCAGCGCCGCCGTGTCGGCAAACGCGCTCATGAATTCGGTGGATTCCGCCAAGCGGGTCCGGCTGGCCACGAGCGACATGGCGAAACCTCACGCAGTAGCCGCGCCACAGATTGTCGACACGGAACGCTTCAGGGTTGGCCGCCGCGGCATGTTCAGCCTGCTCAAGGCCCGCGCCGACTCGCTGGCGACGAAACCGGTCGAACCAGAGCGATCACCCGGGAATCTCATCGATCAGACGTTCCCGGCCAGTCGGTCGGCTCTTCTCGCCCGACTGGCAAACTGGGACCCGCCAGTGGCCGGTGCCGCAAGTTCCGAATTGCCATACGGCGATGTGATCATCGACCCCAGCCGCTGCACTGCATGCGGACTGTGCGCTCGCTTCTGCCCGACAGCGGCCCTTCGACTCGACACGCTCGAGGACCGGTTCGCAATCGGCTTCTGGGGCAGCAGCTGCGTCGATTGTGGGCTGTGCGCGACGGCCTGTGTCGAAGATGCAGTTTCCTTCGGCCGCACGATTCAGGCGGCGGAGATCGTGGCGGGACCGCCACGTCGACTCGTTGAAGGCCAGATCACCAGCTGCCGCGACTGTGGCGCGCAAACAGCTGTGATGGCCGAGTCGGTCCCAACTTGTAGCTCGTGCCGGCATGGACTCGGCACGATCACACCCCTCGGCGACGACCGCGGGTTAATGGACGATCTCTTCGGACCGGCCTGAGCTCGATCCGGAGGTCGTTGCCGAATGGGTCGACTGGAGGGCTCAGGGGGCCGCGGTGGATGTTGTCAGCGGGACTTGTGGCGTCGGCGCAACCGTTGACGGCGAGTTGACCGGCATTGGATTGGGGGCGAGAAGTTCGTCGAACCGGGACCTGTCGATCCGGCGGAGCGAATTGGCGATCGCAACCGGATCTCCCGAGCCGAAGACGGACAGCGACATGGCTTGACCATTCTCGATCCAGGAGACGGCCGCCTCCTGATAATTCTGATCAGAAATGTAGACTTCCAGAACTCCTGTAGTTCCTCGTATGGCTACGTCGACGGAGTTTGGATTCATGTGCCTGATAAGCCTCAGGTACCCCAACTGGGGGGACGAGGCGGCCAGACTCATTTGTGACCCCGAACCATCGTTGACGGCGTACATATTCCAGAGGTCGGAATTCTGGAGGTCACCTGTTTCGGTCACGCCGTGTGACGCTATGAGCGACATCCCGTCGGGAGGGTTCGACAAGCTCACGACGAAATCGGCCACTGACAATCGGTCGGCCATCTTGATGAGCTCGTCCGACCCATAGTGGTTCGAACTCAATCCGACAAGAAGATCATCTCGTTCCTGCCAGTTGAGAGTGTTGAACCTCCCAGCTTCGATAACGCCGGCGTCGGCTTCATGCCCCCGAACAAGCGTGGTAGGTGTTGCACCGGCGGGTGTTGCCAATTCGGAATTCGCTACGAGCGTGCTTGGCGGGGTGGTGTCGTTCATATAACTCCCGGGCGGAACCTTCGACATTGAGATCGTGAGGTCGGCATCCGCGAACGGGTCGTCAGAGGTGCCCGCGCCATACGCCAGAGCGGCAGTGACGATCGCACCCCGGGATGGATCATTCGTTCCCTCGCTCACTTCCACGGTCCAGCCGTCGGGCACGTCGAACTCGAGATACACGCCTGGTTCGTCGCCAAGATCCCCGGCGGGTGTGGTGGCGGAGTTAGCCGCGACGTCGACGGGAGTGCTGCCTCCGTTCGTCGCGACGATGAAGCCGATGATGACGGCGGTCGTTGCCGCAATCACGAGCCCGGCTCTCACGGAGCGGCGGGTGGCGGATCTGTAAGGCGTCGGAGGTATTGCGATATGTGACACGGTGGCGCGGGCCGAGCGGGCGGCACCGTGGGCTAGCTCCTCGAACTGGTTCATGCTTCCTCCTGGATGTCGGGAATTCTGAGACGATTTGCGAGAGTGGCGCGGGCACGATGCAGGTGGGTCTTTACCGTCCCGCTCGAAATTCCGAGAATTGTGGCGATCTCATCCACGGGTCGGTCGTCCAGATAGTGAAGTGCCACGACCTTGGCTTGTTGGCGGGGGAGCGCCCGTACCTCAGCCCAGAAGTGATCGGCGGGTTCGTGCATCTCATCGGGAAGCTTGCGTTCGCGTCCCGCGTGGCGTGCATAGGCGCGGGCCTCGGCACCTCGCCGACGCAGCCTCGATCGTGCTTTGTTCATGGCGACCTTACGGATCCACGCACCGGGATCGTGGTATCCGGAGATCGAATCCCAGCGGCGATGGGCTTCTATGAACGCGTCCGGGGTCAGCTCCTCGGCCGCACCCCGGCTGCCTGAGAGCGTGTAGACCAAGGCGACTATGGAGCGGTAGTCGTGGCGGTACCACTCCTCGAAACTTGTGGCGTCGATTGGATCGGTCATCGTGTGGTGGTCACGCTCTTCGATATCCGCCCGTTCTGTCTTCACGGGAGTATCACTCACAACCATGGTCGCCAGGTTGACATTGCTGCCAATATTTCTGGTCGTGACCTCGGTGAATGCGCGCACCACTTGACATCACGATGTCACACCCCATGTTTAGAGTCGAACACATGTTCGCTACGGTTGTCGATCAAGTCGTCGAGGAGGTAAAGGGGATGTCGCCTGTGGGCGCGCCGCGTGGCGTGCTTGTCGACGGCATCGTGGTGTTGGGTCGAATGCGTGCTGCGATCGATGCCGTCGAGGCCCGGTTTGTGGCTGCGATCGATTCTCTCGACGACCAAGGGGTTGATGCGGCTGCGGTTTTGCGATCCACCACGCGGTGCAGCGGACGCGAGGCCAGCCGGCGGGTACGTCGTGCAGAGGCGATTGCTGCGATGCCGAATATCGCTGCCGGATTCGCGTCCGCGGCGATTCCGGTTGAGACTGTCGACGCTCTCGCTCGTGCCGCGGCTGTCGTTTCACCTGATGCTGTCGATTCCGACCGCTCGCTTCTGGCCATGGCAGGGTCCCGGCCGGCGGATCTCGCGGCACGAGATATCCGAGACTGGATCCGTCGCCACCGTTCTGCCGATGATGCCGACGAGCAGCTCTCGGAGCAACGCAATGCTCGGCGAGCCGCGTGGTTTGTGGGCGATGATGGGATGTTCGTGCTTCATTCGGTTTTCGACCCAGTCACCGGTGCAGCGGTCCGGGCTCAGTTAGATGCCGAGACCGATCGCCTGTGGAGGTCTGATGGTGGGCGAGACGGCAGTCCTGATGATGTCCGATCTCCGGCTCAACGT
The DNA here is from genome assembly GCA_041687805.1 of Acidimicrobiales bacterium. Lineage (GTDB taxonomy): Bacteria > Actinomycetota > Acidimicrobiia > Acidimicrobiales > Aldehydirespiratoraceae > SZUA-87. The sequence goes on along the minus strand of JBDNJK010000102.1, from coordinate 4,547 downwards.
CGCTGCGATGCGGTAGCTCGTGTGCTGGGTCTCGCCAGCCCTCACGAAGCTGATCTTGCCCATGTGTCGAGATCCGGTGGGCGGGTTGGAGCCACTGTGATCGTGGTGGCCGACATCGGCGTGATCGACGGCACCGATCCCGATGGGCGCTGCGAGATCATCGACACCGGCCCGGTGCCCGCATCGGTGCTGTCTCACCTCCCACCCGAGACCACTTGGCACGGTGCTCTGTTTAACGGGCCTGGGCGGCCGCTGTGGCTCGGTCGTGGTCGACGCCTGGCCAATCGCCACCAACGGCTGATGGCGGCGGTTCGCGATCGAGGATGTGTCAATTGTGCGGCGCCCGCTGGGCGGTGTCAGACCCACCACGTTCGAGAATGGGTTGGCGGTGGGTCCACCGATGTCGACAATCTCGTCCTTCTGTGTCAGCGGTGCCACACCATGCTCCACGACGGCCATATCCGGCTTCGCCAACAACACGACGGCGCCTGGACGGGGGAGTCGGTAGACGACGGTTGCTCGGTGCCGCACGGCAGTTCTTCGGTGCCACGTAGTGGCGGTGATCCACCCACTACCCGACACGGGCCGTCGCCGGGTCGGGGCGAGGTGGCGGCATGAGTGCGCGGCCGTCGGGTCTGTGTCCGGGTGGTCGCTAGTGTCCGGCCATGGCCGCTTACGACGAATTCGCGATGTTCCACGAGAATGCCGAGGAATACGGCATCCCGTTCGATCAGCCGCCCGTGGTGAGGCGCGAGACCGTGGAGTTGCCGTCGGGGCTCAACTTGTCGGCGCTGGTATGGGGCACGGCACCGCCAGAGTTGGTGCTGATCCACGGTGGAGCCCAAAACGCCCACACTTGGGACACGGTGGCGTTGGCGCTTGGTCGGCCGCTGATGGCGATCGATCTGCCGGGCCACGGTCACTCCGATCATCGCCCCAATCATCAATACACGCCAGCCGACATGGCCGACGATGTTGCGGTGGCGGTCGAGAAGTTGGCTCCGGATGCCGAGGCCGTGGTCGGGATGTCTCTGGGTGGGGTCACCGCAATTTGTTTGGCTGCCGATCACCGCCAGCTAGTGCGGCGGCTTGGCATTGTCGATGTCACGCCCGGCACCGATCACGCCAAGGCCGAGCCGATAATTGCGTTCGTCGACGGGCCCGAATATTTCACCGATTTCGATGAGATTCTTGGCCGGACCATTGAGTTCAACAAGGGACGCAGCGAGCAGTCACTTCGGCGCGGGGTGTTGCACAATGCCCACGAACTTCCAGATGGCCGATGGACGTGGCGATGGGATCGCATACGTGAACGCGGGGCCGGCGGGGCCGAACGGGCCGGCCGGGCCGACGGGACAGACGGGATCGACGTTCCGTCATTCACCGAACTGTGGGCCAAGGTCGACACGATCGACGTACCGATTGCGTTGTGGCAGGGCGGCAAATGGAGCGTGGTAGGTGATGAAGACGTCGAGGATTGGATGCAGCGGCAGCCGGGCACGGTTCACGTAGTGGTCGACGGAGCCGGGCATTCCATTCAGGGCGACCGTCCAATCGAATTGGCGGCCCTGATCGAGGACTTGCTGGCCCGCTGATCGGGTCGGGGGCGGATCGAGTGGGGGGCTGATCGAGTGGGGGGCTGATCGGGTCAGATATCGCCGATCAGGTGAAACGACTCGGCCAGTGGAACGCCAGCCAGACGGCCGGCCTCGCGGCACTCGCCGATGATGCGGTCGCGGAAATCAGAGACCTGGCTGTTGGTGCCGTCGGTACTGGCATCGGCATCGGGGGATTCGAGATCGATGTCCATCGTGGTTTCAAATTGGCTTTCGTGTGCCAACAAGGCGTCGATTTTGGCTGCGACATGGTAATCCTCGACCGATTCGGCGTGGTCGGCAACTTCGGTGTCGAAAAGAAGAAGAGTCGAGGGCCGATGGTGAGCAAGGCCGTGCTCGGGGAAGAAATGAGGGTCACGGGCTGCCACGACACCCTCGACCGCCAGCCAACCGGCAGCTCGATGATCGGGGTGGATTCGCCAGCGTCTCCACGGATCGTGGCCGAGAACGACATCGGGCTGGAGCTCCCGGATGATTCGTGCCACCTCGCCGCGCAGGTCGACGCCATGGGTCAGTTCACCGTCGGTCTGGCCCAGGAATCGCACCTCACCAGTTGAGCCCAGACGACCCGCGGCCTCGCGCTGTTCATCCTGGCGTCGGGCTACCAATGCAACGGTGTCGGCGGCGGCGTCCCAGGAGCCCTTCGAACCATCGGTGCAGATCAGGTGGTGGACGATGGTGCCCGCTTCCGACCACTTCGCGAATGTGGCGCCGCAGTCGAACTCGACATCGTCGGGGTGAGCAGCGATGGCCAGAGCGACGCCGGGGACGGGCAGATCGACACGCATTTCAGACACCGTTTCGTGATGCGGGTATCTGATCGATCAGACTTCGCCAGTCGGCAGGCAGATCATCGGGTTCGTCCACATCCCAAGCCAGGTCGGGGGCATCGATCACCTCGACTTCGAGACCGAGTCGCTCAGCCTCGGCAATGTGTAAGGAGAATGAACCCGGGCCGTATGCGAATCTGAATTCTGCGCCGGTCGGCACCGACATCACGTTGGAACCGTCGCGGCGTCGATCAGGGGCGATGGCCAATCCCGCGCCGGTCACGACGGCAAGACTCTGGGCGAACGGAAGGTCGGCATGGGCGATAATGACTCGTGAAAAGCCTCGCTGCGACGCGGTGACGACTGCTGCGGCAATCGAGTTGGTGAGCCCCACCTGATTGACGGCGACCGGTTGGGCTCCCACCGAGTCGGCCCATTCGGCTACCTCGGCGTCTTCGGTGATGATCCACACTGGAAGGTCATCGGCAGCAGCAACTACCACCGAGGCCATCGAGACAGACAGATCACGCCGTTCGCCTGCCGATAACAAGGACGAAAGGCGAGATTTTGAGTCGTCGAATGACCTGATCGGTATCAGCACCAATGGTCGCAGGTGGCTGGGCAAGTCGCTGGACACCTCGGGAGTCTATGGCCGCGGTGATCCTCGCATGGCTGGGTGAGAGGCGCGGGCCGGATTCCGAGGAGCATGAGCGGCGCAGAGTGATCGCCAGACGTGCAGACGTCTAGGGTGACGGAATGAAGATTCGGGTCGCTGTGATCGGAGCGGGTTCGTGGGGCACCACCGTCGCTCACCTGTGTGCGCACAACATCGAGACGACGCTCTACAGCCGTCGTCAGGATGTGGCCGATGCGATCAATGCCGACCATGAAAATCCCCGATATCTGAAGGGTTATGGCCTTCATCCAGCGTTGAGAGCCTCAACCGATCTCGCCGGCGTCGTCGGCGCCGCCGATCTGCTTGTGATGGGTGTTCCATCGAAGGGGTTTCGGGCCACGCTAAGAGAGGTCGAACCCCATCTCCGTCCGTGGGTGCCGGTGGTGTCTCTCGCCAAGGGTCTCGAACTGGGTAGCGGCAAACGCATGACCGAATTGGTAGAGGAAGAGTTGCCCGGCCACCCGGTCGGCGTACTCACCGGCCCCAATCTCGCCAAGGAGATTCTTGCCGGCGACGCTGCAGCGGCAGTCGTGGCCATGACTGATCACACAATTGCCGAACGTCTCCAAGATGTTTTCTCGTCGCAGTTGTTCCGGGTCTATACCAACGACGATGTGATCGGCAGCGAGTTGGGGGGCGCTCTCAAGAACGTCATAGCGCTCGCCGCCGGCATGGCCGATGGCCTCGAAACCGGCGACAATACCCGAGCCGCAGTGATCACCCGAGGCCTCGCCGAGCTGACCCGACTCGGGGTGGCTATGGGCGGAAAGGCGTCGACGTTCGCGGGTTTGGCCGGTATGGGAGACCTGATCGCCACGTGCATCAGCCATCAAAGTCGTAACCGATACGTCGGGGAGCAGTTGGGTCGTGGCCGGTCCATCGACGAAATCATCGAAGAGATGGATCAAGTGGCCGAAGGTGTGAAGTCCGCTCCGATCGTTTGCGAGTTGGGCAATGTCTACGGAGTGGTGATGCCCATCGCCGAGGAGATGCGAGCTGTGATAGAGGAAGGTCGTTCGGCATCTGACGCGTACCGCGGGTTGGTTCGCCGTCCGCCCACAAGCGAACACGCTTCAGAGTGATGTCGCTGAGGGCACGGCTCAGCCGGCGCGGGCGCCAAAGTGTCCACAAGCCGATCGATGGCACCATCATTGGAGATATCGACGGTCCCACGGCAATTGTTGGCCCCAAGGGCACACTCGGTGCGCTTGACGGCAGATGGCGACTTGAATGGGGCGCCGGCTCCGAAGACAGGTGGCACATTGCCCACGAAGAGACCGCGGTGCGGCAGTCGAGAGTAGAGGACACTCCGGTGTTCGAAACTTCGATGCGCATACCGAGCGGTGAGTTGGAGTGCCGAGTCGGCGCGGTCGCAGATGGCCTGTCGCGATCGGTCATGATCGAGTTCAAAAACGATTCTCCGGGAGGAGTCGCATTGGGCTGCGTGCTCAGCATCGGCGCTGTGTCGTCGGCAACGAACCGGTC
>JBDNJK010000101.1:0-36283 GCA_041687805.1 Acidimicrobiales bacterium | reverse complement strand
GGGCTCCATGCCCAGTTCCTCGGCGGCCAACTGCCCGAGCGTCATAACCGACCCCGTGCCGCACTCTTGAGCGCCGGTGATGATCTGGCCGGCACCATCACTGTCGAGTTTGACGTATGCCCCTGAGGCCACTGGGAAACTCGGCCACCATCCAACCGCCACGCCGATCGCCTCATCGTCGCCGAGATCCTGGCCGTATCCCGCCGACTCGGCAGCACGTCGGATGCACTCGGTGAGGCCGATTTTATCGTACGTCTGGCCGGTGGGCCCGACCTTGCCGGTGTCGATCGCGTTGAGCAGTCGAAACTCAACCGGATCCATCCCGATCGCGGCCGCTACCTCGTCTGTGTGGGATTCTCTGGCCCAAGTCGCCTGAGGGGCTGTGGGGGCCCTGACCGAACCCGACGGCTGATGGTTGGTGTAGACGAGCTCTGCTTCGATCTTGATGTTGGGGATCACGTAGGGCCCGACCACGTGCATGGCGGCGAGTTGCGGGAAGAACGCGGCATCTGCGATGTATGCGCCGTTGTCGAGAATTGCGTGACCCCGACGAGCCACGATCGTGCCGTCTGGCTTCACACCAGTGGTGATCTCGATGATCATCGATTCGCGTCGGCGGTCGGGGGCGATGAATTCTTCGCGGCGGTTGAACACCAACTTGACGGGCCGCTTTGCGATCCGAGCCAGCGTGGCAACGTGGGCCTCATAGTGGAATCCGCATTTGCCACCGAAGCCACCACCGAGGTGAGGCACGATCACCCGGACGCGATTGGTCGGCATTTGGAGGGTCTCGCACACGCCGTCACGTGCCGCGAACGGCACCTGAGTCGATGACCAGATGGTGACTTTCTCACCTTCCCACTGGGCCACCACCGCACGGGGCTCGATGGGTGCGGCTTGGGTGCCGTCGGCAACATAGCGACCTGTGACGACCTTGTCAGCCTCGGCCATGCCGGCGTCGATGTCGCCTCTGGAAATCGATGAGAAAGCCGCGAGATTGCCGTGGCGCGGGAGGCCCTCATCTGCCTCGTATGTCTCCCACTCTGGATGCACGAGCGGTGACCCTTCGCTTAGCGCCGCTTCGAGATCATTCACCACCGGCAACGGTTCATAGTCGACGACTATTGCGTCGATGGCACGTTGTGCGGCCTCTTGGCTGAGAGCCGCCACCGCGGCCACGACCTCACCTTCGAAACGCACGACGTCGCGGACGAACAGCATCCGATCAGCCACACCTGCGCTGTAGTGAACGTCGGGAACATCGTCGGCGGTGATCACCGCGAACACGCCGGGGACCTGCCTTGCCGCGCTCACATCGAGCCGGGTGATCCGTGCGTGGGCCCGTCCGGCGAGCAGAAGCTTGGCCGTCAACATGCCGGCGAGTTGCAGGTCGGCGGTGTAGCGACCGCTGCCGCTCACCTTGTCGGGCCCGTCGGCTCTCACAAATCTCGGTACCTGCTGGGTTCTATCGACGTCGGTGCTCATCGGTGTTGCTCCTCATCGGGCCGCCGCCTTCTCCTGGCTCGGCTTCTCAGTCTCTCGCTTTATCACAAGAGCCAGCGCAGACAGCACTATCACCATGCCAACCACCTGCGTGGCTGAGACAGTCTCGTCGAGAACAAGCGCGGCGGCCGCAGTGGACAGGGCGGGAATCGAAAGAACCAACATCGAGGAGACGACGAGCCGAACCCTGCTGTGGGCCCAGTTGACGAAAAGGTGACCGGTGCCGGGAACGATGACGAGCGCGGCCAGCCATGCCCAGTTCCAACCCGATGGCACGTAAAGGCCATGGGCGTCGATAAGAGACAAAGGCAGCAAGGCAAACGCCCCGACAACCCACACGCCAGTTTGGAATTCGATGATCGGCATCTGAATCCGTGCCTCTTTGGCGAGGGCGAAATATGCCGCGAACAAAAGCATCGCCACGAACGCGAGGATGTCGCCTCTAGGGCTCCATGTGGCGTTGAACGACGAACCAAACACGACGAGCCCCACGCCGGCGAGAGCCACCATTGCCATGGCCACCAGAGATGCGGTCACCCGTTCGCCGAAACGTTTCGATGCCACAACCAGCAACACGAGCGGTTGCAGAGCACCGATGACGGTGGCGTTGGCCACCGTCGTCGATTTCAACGCCACGAAGAACACCGCTATCTCGAGACTGATCACGATCCCCGATGGTGCGGCGAGTTTGAGGTGCCTCAGTGTGAGTTTCTTGCCTGCAGCCCGCAGCACCACCAGATAGCTGAGGGCCGCCATGACAACGCGCCAAAACGCGATCTGAACTCCTGGCATGTGAACCCACTTGACAAGGATGTTGCCAAATGTCCATAGAAACATCGTTGCGATCGCGGCAGCGAGCGCCAACCCAGACTTTGAATCAGCCGGCAACTCGCTCACTTGGCAACCTCCAGGTGTAGAGAAATCCGAGGGGTAGCCGAACCAGGCCTTTGTCCGATTACTGCGAGAGCACCCACCGCTGGCAGTGTACGGGGGAGCCCGTCCGTCGACCGTTGAATACGTCTGAGGAATCGAATGTCAGAGCAGGAATTTCGGGCCGAATCGGTCGACGACACCGCCGGTATCCAGCGTCGCACGGTGCGAGTGCTCATGGCATGCGTCATCCCCGCGGGCATGGGCACGTCCGGCGCCTATGCGGCCGCTGCAGTCCTCGCAGAAGATCTGACCAATAGCGGAGCGCTTGCCGGTATCGCTGCGGCCGGCTACGGAGTCGGATCGGCCCTCGCAACTTTGCCGTTGGCTCGACACATGGCCCACCGCGGCCGCCGTACCGGCCTCGCGGGCGGATGGACCGTCGCCAGTATCGGAGCAGCCATTGCGGCCAGCTCCGCTATTTTCAGGTTCTACCCACTGCTCGTCGTCGGCACCATCCTGATCGGCGCCGGCAACGCCACGACCCTCACCGCCCGCTACGCCGGTTCCGACCTCGCCACCGAGGATGCCCGCGCCAGCGCCATTGGTCTCATCGTTTGGGCGTCGGCGTTCGGCTCGGTATTCGGACCCACCGTGGGACTCGGTCCGGCTGGGCGAGTAGCGACATGGCTGGGCCTGCCAGAGCTATCCGGCCGTACCTCCTGTGGATGCTGATCATCGGGGCTTCGGCGGTGCTCGTCAGCCGTCTTCTGCGACCTGACCCACTTGTAGTCGCAGGTGGAATCGACCCAGATCGCGGCGTGTCAAGACCACCTGTCGGCCGCTCTTTTGGCGGATTTGGGCAAGCTCCGATGCGAGGCTGGCGGTGCTGGCCATGCTCATCGGCCAGGTGGTGATGGTGGGAGTGATGACCATGACACCTATTCATATGAAGGACGGCAGCCAGTCGCTGCAGATCATCGGATTGATGATCTCGTTCCACATCATTGGTATGTACTTCTTTGCTCCGATTGTCGGCTGGCTAGTCGACCGAATCGGCCCTCCACCGCTGATCTGCGCAGCCGGGCTGGTGTTGTTCGTTGGCGGCGGACTTGCTGCACGTACCGACTCCACCGACCGGGCCGGCGTGTTCTGGGGACTGTTTCTCATAGGTCTCGGCTGGAGCTTCGGCCTGATCGCCGGAAGCGCGCTACTCACCAAGTCGATTCCGATAGAGCATCGAGTACAAGCCCAGGGCGCGGCCGATCTGATCATGACTGGATCGGGCGCCGCCGCCGGGCTCACATCGGGCGTGGTGGTTCAGTTCACCAGCTACCACGCGTTGAGCCACTGGGCATCGATGTCCGCCCTCTTGCTGATTTTCGCGGCGGGAGTGGTAATTGTCACCGAGAAGCCGAACCAGACCAGAACGCGTGGGTCCCGTTCGACATCCGTTCCGGGAGGTCGACGCTGACCACCGGGCCATCGGTGAGCGTGGACTACTCGTGATCCGGGCGCGTGAGATCGGCTGCGACCACGCCGGGAATCGGCTCTGTCATCGATACCACGAGTGCCTCCATACCCAAGCCGAGAAGGTTCCATAATTCAGACTCGCCGTCAGGGCCGGTCGGACGTTCCACGGGTGCGACTCCATCGCTGTAGAGCTGACGTACTGCTAGACCATCGGCCAGCGACGCCAGCATCGTGGCGAACTGCTCAAACGTGTAAGCCGACTTGATCCGAAGGCCGAACGAGGTGGCTATCATCTCGTAGAGCGCGGCGTAGTCGTGAATTGTGGTGGTTTCGCTTGCTGTCAGATCGTCGAGCATTTCGCTATCGGCATCGCTACCTTGCGTTGCGATCGCTCCTGCGGCCGCGATGTAGGCGGTCCAGTTCGCAGAATTGACTATTGCGTCGTAGTTGGCTTCGCAGCCGAGACGGATGATCATCCTCAAGACAGCGGTGAAATCGGCGGTGGTGCCGGCCTCAAGTCGCTTACTGTTGTCCTCGAACACACGCATCGCCACCGCCGCGGTGCCGTCGTCGTCGGATCTGCCGGGTGATCCCTTGAGAGCAGACTTGAGCAGCTCTCGCTCTAGCCATTCGGCTGGGCTGGCGTCGGCAACCTCGCCGAGGGCTCGATACGCGGTGGCCCTGGCTACCCCGGATCGTTCCACGACGTTGGAGAACGAAACTTCGTTCAAAGAGGTGCGAAGTCCCTGCTCAAACATGATTTCAACGCCGGCCTCGACCAGCTTTTCAAGGACCTCGTCGTGGGCGGGCTTACGACCGGGCTTGGAGGATTTGAAATTTGGAGCCGGATCCGATTGAATGAGACTCTCCATATCGATATACCGTGTCTCAATATAGATATAATAGGGCCTCTGCGCCATGTTGGGAGACCCGGAGCATACCCTCCGCCACATGAATCCTCCAGGTTTCAGGCGGATCCCGAGTCACCTGGGGGTGACGGCCGCATACCGCCGCCTCCAGGGGTCTCACCATCGAAACGGCTCCTGAATAAACCCGGTATGGTCCCGCGATCCCAACCGGACGAGGAGACCGATGGAAGGAATCGCATTCGGCCTTGCCGCGATGGTCCTGATCGGGATCAGCGACTATCTGGGCGCACATGCCAGCGGCAACTCCACCGCCATGCAGACGGTCAACGCGGCATTCTGGGCAGGGGCCGCAATCGCACTCGTCGCCGCTCCATTCACCGGCGACATCACCGCCGTCGACATGGCGAAGGGCGCTCTCTCGGGCGTTGCGGTCACCGGCGCGCTGTGGACACTTTGGCGCGGCTACGTCGTGTCCACCATGGGAATCACTGCTCCGATCGCCGCGGTCACCGGCGCGGTGCTGCCGGTATTGGTCGACGTGTCACGTGGTGATGGCCCCGGCACCATCGGCACCATCGGCATGGCGCTGGGAGTCACCTCGCTGCTGCTCACCTCATGGAGTCCAAGCGAGCGCTCGCCGGCGCAGGGAATAATCCATGGCCTGGTGGCCGGATCGATGTTCGCCGTGATGTTCGTGGCCAGCGGCGACACCTCGATCGAGAGCGGTGTTTGGCCGATCGTGGCCCAGCGCGGCACAGCCGGAGTCATCATCACCATCACCGCAGTGCTGCTTCGCAAACCAGTCTTCGCCGGACGTGACGATGTGAAATGGAGCTCGATCAGCGGCATGGCCGGGGCGGCAGGAGTCGGGTCAATTGTTCTCGGTGCGCAACGCGGCCCGATCGGGCCGGTAACTGTCACCGGCTCGCTTTACCCGGTGGTGGGGATCGCTCTCACATGGTTGTTGAAGGGCGAGAAGCTTCGCTGGTGGCAGGTGATCGGACTGGTGGGTGCCGTTGGTGGTGTCGCCTTGATCGCCGCCGACTGATTCAGGCCTCGGCAAGTAGTCAGGACTGCACGTAGGTCCATCCGAATCGACCCTTGATGCACAGATGGCCATGGGTGATCGAGTGGTCGGCAGGCGACGTGACCTTCACGATTCGATCGTCTTGGGTGTGGAGCTCGAGATTGCACCCCACGCCGCAGTAAGAACACACGGTGCGCGTGACGTTCTGTTGCTCTGGGTGCCAACTGTCGGACTGTCGTAGGTCGAATTCGGTTTTGAACTGGATGGCACCGGTTGGACACACACTGATGCAGTTGCCGCAGTAGACACATGCCGAGTCAGGAAGCGGGGTGTCGTATTCGGTGGAGATCCTTGCATCGAATCCCCGGCCGGCTACCGCGATCGCGAACGTGTGTTGTGCATCGTCTCCACATGCCTCGACGCACTTGTAGCAGAGCACGCACCGGTCGTAATCGCGTATGAAAAGCTCATCTTCGACCTTGACCGGCTGGTCAATGGTGGCGGCGGGAAGGCCGGGCTGGTCGTAGCGGCCGGGATCGGCGCCGTATTCGTCGATCCAACGCGCCATCTCCTTGGCCTGATCGAGTTGTACTCCTGAACCGAGAAACTCGAGAACCATCTTGCGGCTGTGTCGGACTCGTTCGGAGTCGGTGTGCACCACCATGTCGTCCTCGGCGGCACGAGCACACGACGGGACAAGTGTCCGCGTGCCTTCCACCTCCACGACGCAAATTCGGCAGACGTTGACCGGTGTCAAATTCTCGGCCCAGCACAATGTCGGTGTTTGCGTACCGACGGCCTCGCAAGCCTTGTGGATCGTGGTCCCAGCTGCAACGGTGACGACGACATCGTCGATGGTGAGGGTCACGGTCATGATGCTCCTCCCACGAGGCCGAGTCGTAACGCCGATGTGATGGCTGATGATGCTGTGTGGCCCAGACCGCAGATCGATGCGTCGACCATCACCTGCGCCATGTCGTCGACCAGACTCCTGCGATCGTCACTGAGCGAACCAGTGCGCTCCAGTTGCACCATCGTCTCGTGAAGGCGAACGGTGCCGACTCGGCAAGGCACGCATTGGCCGCATGATTCGTTGCGGAAAAATTCCGAGATCCGAAGCACGATGTCGGTCATGTCGACATCGGTGGTGAAGGCCATCACAACTCCTGATCCGAGGGTGGTTCCCGCTTCTCGTGTGTCTTCCAGCGTGAGCGGCAGTTCGAGCGATTCGGGCCCGACGAAGCTGCCGGCCGCGCCCCCCATCAGAATCGCTCGGAGTTCGCCGTTGCCGGTGAGGCCTCCGGCAAGATCAAGCACGTCTGCGAGCTTGGCACCGAATTCGATCTCGTAGACGCCAGGGTTGGCGACGCGTCCCGACAGACACAACAGCTTCGTTCCGGGCGAGCGCTCGGTGCCACGGGTTCGGTATTCGGCCGGCCCGATGTCGATGATGTCGAGCACGTTGAGCAGTGTTTCCGGATTGTTGATCGCGGTGGGTTCGCCGAAGAGGCCGTGGGTGGTCGGAAACGGAGGCTTGCTGCGCGGCTCGCCACGGAAACCCTCGATCGATGCGAACAGAGAGGTCTCCTCGCCACAGATGTAGGCGCCAGCTCCGCGGCGAATCTCAATGTCGAACCTGTGTTGGCTGCCTGCGACGTCGGCGCCGAGCAGCCCGGCGCTGCAGGCCTCGGCAATGGCGTTTTCGAGCCGGGCGGTAGCGAGCGGGTACTCGCCACGAATGTAGATCCACCCATTTTCGGCGCCGGTGGCGAATCCAGCGATCGTGAGCGCCTCGATCACAGAGAACGGATCCGACTCCATCAGCACACGATCCTTGAATGTGCCCGGCTCCGACTCGTCGCAGTTGGCCACCACATGCTTGGGGCGACCGTGCTCGTCGGCTACGGCACGCCACTTGATGCCGGTGGGGAATGCCGCACCGCCGCGCCCCGACAAGCCGGATTCGGTGACGGCGTCGATCACCGCGTTGGCGCCCATTTCGATGGCCTTCGCCAACGATTCGTAGCCGCCATGTGCCTTGTAGGAGTCGAGCGATGTCGGGTCGGCTACTCCGACACGGCGCAGCAGCCGCAACGACGGATCGCCTTGTTGGGGGACGACCTTCGGGCTCGGTCCGTCGGTCGCACCGTCGTGGGACGGCACATGATCGGGTCGGCCGACGCCTTGCACGAACACGGCCGGAGCGTGGTCGCATTGACCAAGGCACGGTGAGCGATGAACGTGCCCACCGGTGGCTTCTATTTCGGCAATGAGAAGTTCGTTGCCGGCGAGTCGACAAGCCGGATCGACGCACACGTGGGTGATGTCGCCGTCGTGTCCGGTCGGCTCGGTGCGAAACATTTCGTAGAACGAAGCGACGCCGTAGGCCTCGGCCGGCGGCACTTGCAGCAGTTCGCAAACATGGTTGAGCCCGCCAGGCGAGATCCAGCCCTTGGCATTGTTGAGAGCATGCAGTGCCGGCAACAAGAGGTGACGGTGGTCGCGTCGGCTTGCGGTGCCACCCCGCACCAAACGCTCTGTCTCGTGGATGACCACGGAATCGTCTCCCAAGACTGCTGACACGGCTTGACGTTCGATTTCATCTGCGAGGTCGGGACCAATGTGGATGTCAGTCATCGCTGCCTCCTGCCATGGCCAGCTTGTCGATGCGGATCGAGGCAGCCTTGTATTCGGCGGTACCCGACTTTGGATCCCATGCGTCGCTGGTGAGCACATTGGCATCGACCAGCTCGGGGAAGTGGAACGTGGTGAAAGTGAGCCCGACCGGAATGTCTGGCTGAATCCTCACATGCATCTCCACGGATCCCCGCGGCGAGCTGACCCTCACGAGGTCGCCGTCGGCCAGGCCGAGACGATCAGCATCTGGCGGACTCACGTCGATTGCATCGCCGTATCGGATCGGAGATTCGATCGGACCAGACTGCACGCCTGTGTTGAAGGAGTCGAGTGCTCGGCCGGTGGTTAGACGCAGCGGGAACTCCTCGGTGAGTTGTTCCTTGGGGCCCTCGGCGGCTACGACGGTGAACGGCGCAGGGTCGCGACCACCAAGATCATCTTCCCATAACCACTCGTGCAAGAATTCGCTACCCGGATGATCTTCGGATGGGCACGGCCATTGCAGCCCGCCCTCGTCTTCGAGCCGCTGCCAGCTCATGCCGGCGTGGGCCGGCGAAAGTGTGCGGAATTCGTCCCATAGCTGTTGAGGGGTGGGATGCCCCCAATCGAAGCCCAGACGACGAGCCAGCTCGCCGATGATCTCGATGTCGTCACGGGCCTCGCCGGGCGGGCTCACCGCGGCGCGCACCCGTTGCACGCGGCGCTCGCTGGAAGTGACGGTGCCCTCGCTCTCGGCCCACGCGACCGAGGCCGGCAACACCACGTCGGCCATTTCGGCTGTGCGCGTCATGAAGATGTCCTGCACCACCAGAAGATCGAGACCGCCGAGCAGTCGACGGATCCGGCCTACGTCGGCTTCGGAATCAGCCGGATTCTCACCGATGACGTAGGCGCAGTGCATCGACCCCTCTTCCATCGCCTCGAACATGAGCGTGAGGTGACGGCCGGGCACGGGGTTGAGCTCGACGCCGTAGACCGCTTCGAACCGCGCCCGATCGGCAGCGTCGGCCACGTTTGCGAAACCGGGCAGCTTGTTGGGCAACGCGCCCATGTCGCCGCCGCCCTGCACATTGTTCTGACCCCGCAACGGCACGAGCCCGGAGCCCCACTTGCCGACATGTCCGGTGAGCAGCGACAGGTTGCAAAGAGCGAACACGTTGTCGACACCGTTGTGATGCTCGGTTATTCCCAGCGTCCACAAGATCTGCGCCGTCTCAGCGTTGGCGTAGGCGTGGGCCATCTCACGGATCGCGTCGGCGGGCACGCCGGTGGCGGTTGCGGCGAATTCGAGTGTGTAGGACTCAACCGACTCGGCGTAGGCCTCGAAGCCCTGGGTGCTGTGAGCTATGAAGTCTCGGTTGTGAAGCCCAGCGTGAATGATCTCGCGACCTACGGCATTGGCGAGAGCGATGTCGGACCCGACTTCGATTCCGAGCCACACGTCGGCGAACTTGGCCGAGCTCGTGCGCCGAGGGTCGACCGAATACATTCGGGTCCCGTTGTCGAGTCCCTTCATCAGATGATGAAAGAAGATCGGATGGGCCTCACGGGCGTTGGAACCCCACAGAATCACGAGATCGGTTTCTTCGATCTCGGTGTATGAGCAAGTGCCGCCACCCGCACCGAACACTGTCGCCAGACCGACGACGGAAGGAGCGTGTCAAGTTCGGTTGCAGGAGTCGATGTTGTTCGACCCCATCGCCGTGCGGATGAACTTTTGCGCCGCGTAATTCATCTCGTTTGTGGCTTTTGAGCAGCTGAACAGGCCGAACCCGTCGGGCCCGTGCTCGTCGCGTACTCGCCGGAAACCTTCGGTCACCCGGTCGAGCGCTTCATCCCACGTTGCGGGGCGAAGCTGTCCGTCCTCGCGCACATAAGGGGTGGTCAAACGGGGAAGCCTTGACGTTCTGCGAGCCATGCCCGGACAGTACCGCAACTGCCTGCCATCAGGACACCTCGCGCAGTGGTGTATCGCCTCCGTTTGGTGATGCTTCGCGCCGGGATGGTCCACCGGTACCGTTCATGCCCATGCGTTGGTCGAAATTGTTCATTCCCACATTGCGCGACGCCCCGGCAGATGCCGAGGCCGCCAGCCACAAGCTGCTAGTTCGGGGCGGGTTCATTCGTCAGCTCCACGCCGGCCACTACTCGCTTCTTCCTTTGGGATTGAAAGTCCACGACAAGGTCGAACAAATCGTCCGGGATGAGATGAACGCCATCGGGGCCCAAGAATTTCTGTTGCCCGCCATGCATCCGGCATCGATCTGGAAGGCGTCCGGCCGCTGGGAGGTCATGGGCGACGAAATGTTCCGCCTTCAGGACCGCAAGGGCGCCGACGTAGCCCTCGGCATGACCCACGAGGAGATCTTCACCACTCTCGCCTTGGAGATTTCGTCCTACAAGACGCTGCCGCAGATCTGGTATCAGATTCAGTGGAAGTTCCGCGATGAGCCGAGGCCCAAGAGTGGGCTTTTGCGAGTGCGTGAGTTCGCGATGAAGGACTCCTACAGCTTCGACCTAGACGCCGAAGGCCTCGACAAGAATTTCCAACTCCACCACGACGCCTATGTGCGTATCTTCAAGAAGCTCGGTCTGCCGGCGATTCCGGTCGAGGCCTCATCCGGGGCCATGGGCGGGTCCGGCAGCACCGAGTTCATGGTGCCGTCCGATGCCGGCGAGGACGACGTCGTTCGTTGCCCCTCCGGCGACTACGCAGCCAATCTCGAACGGGCCACCTCGACGCTCCCTGCGATTGCCGACCGAGCCGAACTCGCTGAGCTCACCCGCTTTCCCACGCCCGGCGTGCGCACCATCGCTGCGCTCGAGCAGGTCGAGGGTGGCGCTCCAGCGGTCCACCAGATCAAGACGATGGTGATGGTTCTCGACGGCGAGATCACGCTCGCGTTGGTGCGAGGCGACCATCAGCTCAACATCCAGAAGCTTCTCGACTCCACAGGCGCAATAGAGATTCGTCCCGCCACGCCGGAGGAGACGTTGAAGCACCTCGGCGCGAATCCGGGCAGTCTCGGCGCGGTGGGTGTCGAGGGTTTGCGGATCGTTGCCGATGAGTCCCTTAAGGGCCGGATGGGTCTCACCACGGGTGCCAACACCGACGATTTCCACTACACGGGCGTGTCGGTGGAGCGCGATATCGCGGTCGACATCTGGACCGACCTTCGCGACGTTTCTGCTGGGGAGGCGTGCCCCGAATGCGGCGCTCCGCTGGAGATCGTGCGATGCATCGAATCCGGCCATATTTTCAAGCTGGGCACCAAATACTCCGAGGCGCTCGGCGCCACCGTGCTCGACCCCAACGGCCGCAATGTGGCTTTCATGATGGGTAGTTACGGCATCGGTATCGGGCGTGGTGTGGCCGCCATCGCCGAGACCCACAACGACGACCGTGGGCTGATCTGGCCGGTGTCAGTTGCCCCTTACGAGGTCGTGATCACGATCATCAACATCAAGGATGAGGAGTCGGTCGCCGCTGCCGAGTCGCTCTACTCAGGCCTTCGTGAGCGTGGGATCGACGTTCTGCTCGACGACCGCAAGGCGCGTGCCGGTGTCAAGTTTGCCGATGCCGAACTGATCGGGATTCCCTACCGGCTCACCATCGGGCCGAAGGCGTTGGCCGACAATGAGGTCGAGTTCACCACCAGGGCTGAGGGCACCACGAGTCGCGTAGCAGTCGCCGATGTGGTCGACCAGATTTCTCAGACCGTGTTCGTGGCGCGCTGAGTTCTCTGCCATCTGATCTCCCTGCACTGCCCCAACCTGTTCCAGATCGTGGAACAAATCCATAATCCGGTAGTGTCGCGCCATGACGGTTCAGTCGATCGAACGCGCGTTCTCGATTCTGCGAGGGTTGTCGGTGGGACCACTTGGCGTCACCGACCTGGCCGACAGAGTTGATCTGCCGAAGTCCACAGTCGCCCGGCTCTTGTCGGCGCTCGACCGGCAGGGAGCCGTCACCCAAGACAATTCTGGTGGCGAATATCGGCTCGGGGAAGGGCTGCTGGAGATAGCGGGTGCGACCCAACCAGGCCGAAATCTCGTCTCAACGGCACGGCCCAACCTGATCGAGTTGGTGGCAACGACCGGAGAGACAGCCGGCGTGTCCATTATCGACGGCCGCAACATGTACTACCTCGAACATGTTCAAGCCGAGAGCGATGTTCAGGTACGCGACTGGACAGGCGAGTCCGCCGCGCTTCACACAGTGCCGCCGGGCCTGGTGGTGATGGCCAACTGGTCGGTCGACAAAGTCGATGCCTATTTGGCCGGCGATCTGGAAAAAACCACGCCCTGGACAATCGTCGACCCCGACGCCATTCGCGAGCGCCTCACCACGATCCGCAACCTCGGCTACGCCTGGGTCCTCGAGGAATTCGCCGAGGGCATCAACTCTGTGGCCGCCCCCATCATCGACCCCGAGGGAGTGGTGGAGGCCGCCATCCATGTCCACGGCCCCGCCTATCGCTTCCCCAACCCCGACCACACCCACGACATCGGCCTGCAGCTGGTAGAGGCCGCCACCATCCTCTCCGAAAACCTCAACACCGACTAACCCGAATGTTTTTGTGAACCCTGTGTGCTGCGTGGGCAGCACACAGGGTTCACAAAAACCGGTTATGGGGTCGGCTGGCGGCGGACGGCACGGCGGATTTCGGCCACTACTGCCTCTGGGCGGTCCTTTAGATCACCCCAGGTAAACCGGAGGATTGTCCAGCCCTCCAGAAGAAGGGTGTTTTGCCTTCGCCGGTCCGTCACGAATTGTGTCTGTTCCGTGTGGACGTCGTATCCGTCAAACTCAAGGCCGACTCGCGCCGAAGGGATTGCCAGGTCGAATCGGAATCGGTGCCCGTCGACGGCCACCTCGTACTGGGGCACCACGGGCGGCAGGCCCTTGCCATAACACAATCGCATCAGCATCACTTCGGGCCCCGATTCGGCGGCGTCCAGTCCCGATGGCATCGAATCGAGAACCCGGTCGAGAACCCCGGCGCCGTTTCGTCCTTGGCGTCCGACACGATGACGGAATGTCCACAGCTCCGCCCTTGAGACAACCTCCGTCGCAATGGCGTGATCAACCATTCGACCGACCTCACTCTCTGGGAACGTGAGGCCGGAATCACACAACGTCCTGATCGGTGATGTGACCGGAATGCCGTCGACATGCATCACGTCGAACGGCTCAAGGTCACGACTCCGATGGACTATCACTCCATCGATTTGCAGACGTTGCCGATAGCAGATTGTGACCTCGATGTTGTCGTCTCGCCGCATTCCCCACAATCTGAGTGCCGTGCGGTGGCTGGCAATCGGGCTGGCGCTACCGCTCAAACATGCCGCCATCACATCGGCCTCCCAAGTCTGGGGAGCACCCCACATCCGATAGAGCCCCCGCCGCGGTGATTCGAGAACTCCAGACCTGACCAAGTCGACCAGTCCATAGCGCGTGATCCCGGCCGATTTCAACTGATCGCCGGTGACCAATCCGAACTGCGACCGTGTTGTTGGAGTGAGATGACGAAGATCTTGCATCCCGCTAGACCACCACGCCCCTGTGACATTCTCCCCTTCCCCTGTTTTTGTGAACCCTGAGTGCTGCCCACGCAGCACTCAGGGTTCACAAAAACAGGGGGGGGAAGGCAGGGGGTTAGCGGCGGGAGAGGATTTCGGCGGTGATGGCGGGGATGACTTCGTGGAGATCCGCGATCACGGCCCAGTCGGCCTTGGTGACGATGTTGGCTTCGCGATCGATGTTGATGGCGAGGATGTGTTTGCTGGCCATCGCCCCGACCCAATGCTGAATCGCGCCGGAAATGCCCGACGCAATGTAGATCTCAGGGGCGATGCGGGTGCCGGTCTGGCCGATCTGGTCCTTGTGGGGACGCCATCCAAGGTTGGTTACGGCCCTTGAGCAACCAACAACGCCGCCGAGCGCCGCGGCCAGTTCTTCCAGCTTGTCGAAGCCCTCGGCCGAGCCAACCCCGCGGCCTCCGCCGCACACGACTTGCGCCGTGGGAAGCGTGACACCTTGGGTGAGCACGACACGGTCGCGCACGACGGTGCGGGCCAGAGAATCGTCGAGCTCTGGCTCGAATTCCTCGACGTCGGGGGTTTCGTCGCCAGCCGGCTCGGCCGCAACTGAATGCACGCCACACGTGAGCATGGCGATGGTCGAGTCGAGGGTGATGTCCTCGAGCAGAGAGCCGCCCCACTGGAGACGGGTGATGGCCCACGGCTCGCCCGGAGTGGCTTCGAGACAATTGGCGACCAATGGCAGATCGAGGTGCGCGGCGGCGAACGCCATCGACTCGCTTCCTCGATCGGAGGCGCAAGCAAGCACCGCAGAGGGGTCGACTTCTTCAATCAGCTGGGCCAGTGCCGCGCCGTAGGCCTCAGATCCGTAGTCGGACAGGATGGGATGCGTGACGACATGAACGGTCTCGGCACCAAAGCGACCGGCCTCGTCGACCAGATCGGATGAGTCGGATCCGATCAACGCGGCGTGGAGATCCGCGCCCATCTTGGCGGCCAGCGTTCGGCCGAAGGTGAGCGCTTCTAGCGCTGCCTCGGCCAGCTCGCCGCGATCATGTTCTAGAACTACGAGCAACATCAGGCCAGCCCCAATTCTTCGAGCACGTCAACCACGGCCGAAGCCGCTTCGGGCCCCTCGCCGAGGATGACCGTGTTGGATTCGGTCTCGGCTGGCCGATGCAGGCGAACCATCGTCTGCCCGCCGGCGGGGGCGTCGAGTTCGAGCCTGTCGATCTCGAGCCTCTTCGATGCCAAGCGGCCTTTCATCGTGGGATAGCGAGGCAAGTTGAGCCCCTCTTTCACGCCGATCACCGCCGGCGTGGGAACTTCGTAGACCTCGAATCCTCCGTCGATTTCCCGGCGGAGGGTCACGGCTTCCTCGCCAACGTCGATGCCTTTGATGCCGTTGACCATTGGTCTTCCGAGAGCGTGGGCCACTCGCACACCGACCTGGAATCCACCCGAGTCGGCTGATTCGTTACCGAACATCACTAAGTCGAATGGCCCGCCGTCGGCCTCGAGGCGACCCACCGCCTCAGTGATGACAGCGGCCGTTCGCTGCGGGTCCCAGGCGTCGCCGGCTGGTATGAGCACGCCACTCGCCGCACCCACGGATGCCGCGTAGCGCAATTGCTCCTCGGCTTCGTCGGGCCCCACGGTGAGCACCACGACGTCGCCGCCGTGTTGCTCGATGAGTTGCACGGCTCCTTCGAGCGCGCACTCTTCGTGTGGGCTTGTGGTGAACCCGAGATGGGTGGCGTCGACCGCCATGCCATCGGGGGTGACGTTGATCTTGGCGCCCGGTGAGGGCACCCGTTTCACGCAGACGAGGATTCGCATTGGGTCTCTTGGCCTCTCAGCTCTTGAGTCGGCTGTCGTCGGGATCGAAGACCGGGCCGGTGGTGGCCGCGACCTTCACTGGGAACAGCTCGTTCATGTACATGATCTGAAGGTCGGTGCCCACCACCGCGTATTCCGGGGTCAGGTAGCCCATCAGCAGGAATTTGCCGACCGAGGGTCCGCCACTCGCCGAGGTGACTCGTGAGACGCGGCCCTTGGAGTCGACGATGCGCTCGCCGTCGAGGGTGAGGATCGGCTCGTTGCCGCCCTGTGGCATACGCCGGCGACCCTGGCTGTCGGTGTGATCTTCGACGGTGAGCGTGCACATGATCGCGGCTGGGACTTCTTCGCGTGCTGCGAGGTAGGCCTCCTTGCCGATGAAGTCGGCAGCCTTCACTCTCGGACGGGCCAGCCCGGCTTCGACTGGGCTGTATTCGCTTTCGAGTTCGGCGCCGAAGAGTCGGTAGCCCTTTTCCATGCGGCCGGTGCCTCCGTATACGCCCATGCCTACCGGCACGACGTCGTGGGCTTGGCCGGCGTCCCAGAGTGCGTCCCATAGTGCGGGACCGTCGCTCCAGGAGCAGTAGATTTCCCAACCGGATTCGCCGACGTAGGAGATCCGGAAGAGCTTGCAGGCAATCCCGGCGATCTCGGCGTCGATGACCCTGCCGTAGGGCGAGCCGTCTTGGCTGAGGTCGGCGTCGGTGAGCGATCCGACCAGCGCCGGTGCGTTGGGTCCCCACACGCCGATGGTGCAGACGTCCATCGTGGCGTTGGTGAAGGTGACCGATTCGTCGGCGGGCATGTGCTTGCGGACCCAGAATTCGTCTCGGCCACCGTCGAAGGCGCCGGTGATGACCCGTACGTGCTCGTCGCCGAGGCGCATCATTGTGAGGTCGGAGTGGAAGCCGCCGTTGGGAGTGAGCCATGGCGTGTATACGGCCTTGCCGACCGGTCCGTCGACCTTGTTGCATGCGAGGTATTCGGCGAGGGCCACGGCTCCGGGGCCTTCGAGGTCGAAGATCTGGAAGGCGCTGAGGTCGACCATGCCGACGTTTTCGCGCATGGCGAGATGTTCGGCGTCGGTGATGGGTGACCACCAACGGCCGTCCCATTCGTGGTCGCGATCGGCGACGCCGTACTTTTCGACGAGAGGGGCGTTGCATTCGTACCACTGGGGACGTTCCCAGCCTCGGGCGTCGAAGAACTCGGCACCGAGCGCTTCTTCACGTGAGTAGAACGGGCTCTTCACCAAGCCGCGTCGACCGATCCACTGTTCGCGGGGATGGACGATGCCGTATGTCTTGTTGAAGTGTTCTTCGCAGCGCGAGTTGATGTGGTCGTAGCCACGCTCGTAAGGGAAGAGGCGGGCGATGTCGGCACCGTGGGGGTCGGTGAGATGCGGGTAGCCGTATGTCATCCATTCGGCGACGACCTGTGCGATTGCTGGGCCTTCCTTGACCCACACAGCTGCTGCCGACCAGAGGTTGGTGACTTCGACGGTCTCGCCGAGCACCGGCATCGTGTCGGGGGTGAGCGACAGCAGGCCGTTGATGGCGTACTTGATTTCGGCGTCGCCGAGCATGTCCATCAGGTCGATGGCTTCTTCCATTTGCGGGTCGAAGTCGTCTTGGGTGAGAGGGAGTTCGGTGGGCGACAGTGCCGCTTCGGCGTTTGACGGGATGGTGTCGGGGTGGTGCAGGATTGCTTTGTGGGCGTAGGACCCAACTTCCATCGATCCCGATGACTGGCGCTCGTAGCAGAACGTGTCCATGTCGCGGACGATCGGGTAGCCGATCTCGTTGTTGGTTTCGGCGAGCACGTCGATCGGACCGACGTCGGCCATTTGGTGAACCGCCGGCGACAGCGGAATCGTGGCGCCGGCCATGTTGGCGAGCCTGTTGCTCCAGAGCCCGCACGCGATGGCGATGTGGTCGGCTTCGATGCGACCCTTGTCGGTGACGACGGCTTTCACGATCTTGGATCCGTTGGGTCCGTCGACGGTCTCGATGTCGAGCACCTCGGTGTTGGCGAAGACCTGCAGACCGGCGGTGGCGATTGCCTCTTCACGCATGGTGGTGCCGGTGGCGAGCGAGTCGACTACCGACACCGAAGGTGTGAAGAATCCGCCGGTGAGCACCTTCTCGTTGATGAAAGGAACCATTTCCTTGATCTGGGCTGGAGTGAGCAGTGAGGATTCGATGCCCCATGATTTCGCCGATGTCATGCGGCGGCGCAGCTCCTCGAGGCGAGCTTCGGTGCGGGCGACTTCGATGCCGCCGCAGGTGGTGTTGAATCCCATTTCTGAGTACTGCCGCTGGCTTTCGAGCGTCAGTTCCGTCATCTCTTTGCTGTGGTCGACCGGGAATATGAAGTTGGAGGCGTGGCCAGTGGATCCACCGGGATTGGGCAGCGGTCCCTTGTCGATCTGGACCATGTCGGTCCAGCCGAGCCTGGCCAAATGGCCGACCAGGCAGTTGCCGACGATGCCGGCGCCTATCACCACACACTTAGCGGACTTGGGTAGATCACTCACTGTTGGCCCCCTCTGGGAATTGCTTCGGGCTGATGACCCGGACGATATGAATGTTCAACTGCTCACACTCATGATACATGAGTGATATATCACTCATGTATCATGGTATGCTATGCGTGACAGACGGCGCAGGCAACCCAGACAGCGAGCCCAATGAAACCCACGCTCAGCGAGCAGGCCTACCAACAGATCAGGCGCCTGATCGTAAACCTCGACTACGCGCCAGGAGACGTACTACGCGAGGACGCGATCCAGTTGAGCATCGGGATCGGACGTACTCCGGTCCGCGAGGCCCTACAACGACTCGCCCGGGAACACTTCATCACGGTGATCCCCCGCCGCGGCATGTTTGTGTCCGGCATCGACGTCTCGGAGTTGTCGATCCTCTTCGAGACCCGCACTGTGCTTGAGCCCTACGCCGCACGCCTGGCCGCTACCCGAGGCACATCCGATCATTGGGATGCCATGGCCGACGCGCTCGATCAGCTCAGCGCCGGTTCGGGATCGACAGATTTGACGGCCATGCCGCTTCCCTCCGCCGAACTCATGTCTGTCGATCGAGCGTGTCACGAGATCATGTGGGAGGCCGCCGGCAATCGTTTTCTGGTCGACACCCTCGACATGCTCTATGCACAAAGCGACCGTTTGTGGCACCTCTACTTGGCCGATGTTGCCTACATGAGCGAGGCGATCCAGGACCACCACACGATTCTTGATGCGCTGCGAGAAGGCGACAGCGATGCCGTCGCAGCGCTCATGGAACACCACGTGAGGTCCTTTGACGAGCAGATCCGTAACGCCGTCACCGAGACGCTCGACCCGCCACTCGCCGGGTAACCGAATCTGCGGGCAAATTCCACCATGCGGAACATCCCCATGATGCGGAACATCTGTTACCGTGACTCGTTGGCGACGATCGATCGCCCACACAGACGGATATCCACCAAATCCAGGGAGTTATCATGTCCTTCCCAAGCGACCTCGAGATCGCCAACGGAGCCAATCTTCGCCCATTGGGCGAGATTGCTGCCGAAGTCGGCATACCGGCCGACTCACTCGAGATGTATGGGAAGGGAGCGGCCAAGATCTCCCTCGATGCCATCGACCAGATGAGCGGCGGCAAGCGAGCCGCCTACGTCGTCGTTTCTGCCATCACCCCGACACCGCTCGGCGAAGGCAAGACCACCACCACCGTTGGTCTCGGCCAGGCATTCCAATACATCAACAAGTCCGCCACGATCGCCATTCGTCAACCCTCCATGGGCCCCACGTTTGGTATCAAAGGCGGAGCGGCCGGCGGTGGCTACAGCCAGGTCGTGCCGATGGACCTGTTCAACCTTCACCTCACCGGCGACATGCATGCCGTCACCGCGGCTCACAATCTCTGCTCGGCCATGGTCGACGCCCACCTTTACCACGGCAATGATCTCGGGCTCGACATTCACAACATCACGTGGCGGCGGGTGCTCGACGTCAACGACCGCGCCCTTCGCAACATCAATGTCGGGCTCGGTGGACGCCTCGATGGCATTCCCCGTGAGACCGGCTTCGACATCACTGCTGCCTCCGAAGTGATGGCCGCTCTCGCGCTGTGCACATCACTGCAGGACCTGCGTACGAGGCTTGGCCGGATCGTGGTCAGCTACACCAAATCGGGCACCCCCATTACTGCCGAAGAAATCGGTGCAGCCGGAGCGATGACCGTGCTGCTGCGCGAGGCGATCAAACCCAACCTGATGCAGACGCTCGAAGGCACCGCTGCTCTGGTCCACACCGGCCCATTCGGAAACATCGCCACCGGAAACTCATCGATCGTGGCCGATCAGATCGGCATTCACACCGGCGATTTCCTTCTGACCGAAGCCGGTTTCGGCGCCGACATGGGCGCCGAGCGTTTCTTCAATATCAAGTGCCGCAACTCTGGAATCTCCCCTGATGCCGCCGTGCTTGTTGCCACCGTGCGAGGCCTCAAGGCTCACTCCGGCAACCACAAGATCATCGCCGGCAAGCCTCTCCCCGAGGCACTCCTCGCCGAAAATCCCGATGAGGTCCACATGGGCGGCGACAACCTCCGCAAGCAGTTGGCCAACATGCAATTGCATGGCACCACCCCCGTGGTGGCGATCAACGTGTTCCCCGGTGATCACGACGCCGACGTCGCGGCCATCCGCGAGATCGCCGACGAATACGGTGCACGCGCTGCGGTCACCAACCACTTCTTGGAAGGCGGCAAGGGCGCGATCGAGTTGGCCGAAGCGGTAGCCGAGGCGGCCGCCGAGCCGAGCGAGTTCAAGGTCCTCTATCCCGACGAGATGCCGCTCAAGGACAAGATCCACGCGGTAGCCACCAAGGTCTATGGAGCCGACGGGGTGTCTTACACGCCGCAGGCCAACAAGCAGCTGGACACCTACACCGATGCCGGATTCGCCAATCTGCCGGTGTGTATTGCCAAGACCCACCTTTCGTTGTCTCACGATCCGAAGCTGAAAGGCGCTCCCACGGGTTGGACCTTGCCGGTGCGCGAGGTGCGGGCGTCGGTTGGCGCCGGATTCATCTATCCGATTTGTGGCGACATGCGCACCATGCCCGGCTTGGGGAAGAACCCCGCGGCCAAGAAAATCGACATCGACGCCGATGGCAACATCGTCGGGCTCAGCTGAGGTTCGAGTCATGAACTCATCAATGCCACCTCGACGCCGCATGGCTCGTCACGGCCGTGGCGCACGCAACGCCGCGGCGCGCGACCTTGTGGCCGGCATGACCTATGAAGTTGTGCCGCTCAAGAATCTGGCTGGGGAGATCCAAAATCTCCCGGCCAACTCGCGTGTGTCGGTCACCTGCAGCCCCAACAAGACCATCGAGGGTTCGCTCGACATTGCCGAAGGTCTTGGCGCCGACGGTCATCGTCCGATTCTCCACATCTGCGCCCGAATGGTCGCCGACAGGGCTCACCTGACGCGAATCGCCCAACGCCTCGCGGCGCTGGATCTCCATGAGGTCTTCGTCATCGCCGGCGACGCTGCGGATCCCGGCGATTACCCCGATGCGCTGTCGGTGCTGCGCGACCTCCTCGATATCGGGTCGGGCCAGATTCAACACGTTGGTGTGGGTTGCTACCCCGACGGCCACGCGTTCATTTCCGACAGCGACCTCCACACCGCCCTCCACGACAAGCAGGCGTTGTTCGCTGAGGCGGGTGTCACCTCCCACGTGTCTACCCAGATGTGTTTTTCACCCGATCTGATCGCCGGGTGGCTGCGCAGGGAACGCGCCGCCGGATTCGACCTTCCTGTCCACCTTGGTGTGCCCGGAGTGGTCGATCGGACCAAGCTCATGACGATGGGCATGCGCTTGGGAGTGGGCGCGTCTTTGAGCTATCTCAAGAAGAACCGAATGGGCGTAATCAAGTTGCTCACGTCGAGCAGTTACAACCCCAGTCGTCTGCTCGATCCGTTGGCCGACCAGATCGAGGAACTTCGAATCGAAGGCCTCCATGTGTTCACGTTCAACCAGATCGGCGCCACCGCCGAATGGCAACGGTCGATCCTCGCTTGATCTGATCGGCTCGTTACCGGATCACTCTGTGGGTTACCGGATCGCTCTGCGGGCTTCAGCCAGATAGAGAAATGATCCGGTCACCAGCACCGCGCCGCCTTCGCTGGTGTTGGCCCGGGCTTGTTCCATCGCCTCGCTCACATCGGGCGCTGCCATCACTTTGGGGGGGTCGCTCTGATCTGCCACTGCACGCGCCAACCGCTCCGCAGGCCATGACCGAGGTGTTGGCGATGTGTCGTCGGGGTCGGCCCCGAATGAGGTGACAATCACGAGCGGGGCCATCTTGGCCAGCGCCGCGGCACACGAGTCGAGGCCCTTGTGTTTGCCCAAAGCGGCCACGACGCACTGAATTCCGGCCGGGTGTTCCTGTCGTATTGATGTCATCAGTCCTGTGAGTTTGACAGCGTTGTGTGCACCGTCGAGCACGTAGGTTCGGCCGCCGGCGTCGAAGGTTTCCACGCGTCCGGGCGGTAAGTCCGATGCCGCCAGTGGTGGGGCGGAGTCGCCGGTGATCATTTTTTCAACCGCAGCTGCAGCGGCATCAGACTCGCTTCGCCAGTCGCCATCGGGCAAGGGTTCAATCACCACAACATCGACACCGGCGGCCTCGGCTGCAGTGAACACCACCCGTTCGATGCCGGTTTCGGACTGCGGAGCCAACACCACTCCTGCACTTCCGGCTATGACCGCGACCTTCCCCGCGGCGATCTCGATTGGCGTGGTGCCGAGAACGTCAGTGTGATCAAGCCCTATACGAGAGACCACTACGACGCGGTCGGGGCGGTCGATCACGTTTGTGGCGTCGTGTCGTCCGCCAATTCCTGCCTCCACCACGAGCACGTCGGCGTTGGCTCGTCGCGCCAGCATCCACGACATGGCTGCGGTGGCCGCGAAGAAGCTTGGTGGTCGGCCGGTTGTCGTTTCAACGTGTTGGGCAGCTTGGTAGACGTCGCGCGCCGCGCCCAGGACCATGTGCCATTTCGGGAGTTGACCGTCGAGCAGGAATCGTTCTCGCACGTCGTACACGTGGGGCGACATATGGGTTCCGACGCTCAGTGAGCGATCGACGAGCCGCTTCGTGACGAGGTGAGCGATTGTTCCCTTGCCTGCGGTGCCGACGATGTGCACTGCCGGTGCAACGTTCTGCGGACTGCCGAGAGCGTCGAAGAATGCTCGGGCGTGGCTCAGACTGGCTTCGCCTCGAACCGGACGGGTTCCGGCGAGATGGTCGAGCCAGGCTTTGAAGGAATCCTCATCGGTTGGGGGTTGGTCCATGTGGGCAGTCTCGGGATCCATGTAGAACGATCCCGCCGAGATTAGGGCGAGTTTCATCATTTCGCCCTCTGGCCGTCGGCCTTCTCGACGATAGTGTTATTCCGGCATGTGGGACCGTTCCGTCATGCAAAACCGAGACGGCTTCCGCCGCCGTGGAGGCCACGATGAAAGTACTTCTCGCCGATCGCCTGCCCGATGAGGCCGTCGAACGCCTCCGGGCTGCCGGCGACGAAGTAGTGGTCATGGCCGAGCTGACCGGCGACACGCTTCCCGCTCACATCGCCGACGCTGAAGTTCTCGTGGTTCGTTCCACCAAGGTCACCGCCGCGGCTCTCGACGCCGCCGACCATCTCGGTTTGATCGTTCGAGCCGGTGCGGGTACCAACACCATCGACTGCGAACGTGCCGCAAAATCTGGAATCTTCGTTTGCAACGTGCCCGGCCGAAATGCTCTCGCCGTGGCCGAACTCGCCCTGGGTCTGATGATCAGCGTCGATCGCCACATCGCCGACGCCACCGCGGATGCCCGCAGCGGCGTCTGGAACAAGAAGGCCTACTCGAAGGCCATGGGCCTCTACGGGCGGACGCTCGCCATCATTGGTCTGGGCGACATCGGCATCGCCGTTGCCCAACGGGCTACTGGTTTCGGAATGTTGGTCACCGCACTGGCCAAGCCAAGCCGATCGCAGTCGGCAATTGATCGAGCCGAAGCAGCTGGCGTCATGTTTGTCGACACGCTCGACGAGCTGTTGTCGGCAGCCGACATCGTCACCCTTCATGTGCCCGGGGCGGAGTCCACCAAGGGCATGGTCGACAGCGCGTTCCTCGGCAAAATGCGTGATGGAGCGATCCTCATCAACACCTCACGAGGCAACGTGATCAACGATGACGCTCTCATCGAAGCC
This sequence comes from Acidimicrobiales bacterium, assembly GCA_041687805.1. Taxonomy (GTDB): domain Bacteria; phylum Actinomycetota; class Acidimicrobiia; order Acidimicrobiales; family Aldehydirespiratoraceae; genus SZUA-87. The sequence goes on along the minus strand of JBDNJK010000101.1, from coordinate 12,250 downwards.
ATCGAGAGTCGAGGCATGGCCGCCGGGCTCGATGTGTTCGCCGACGAGCCGACGGGAGGGTCAACTGAGTTCAAATCAGCCCTGGCCGCCCACCGCGGAGTCGTTGCCACCCACCATGTGGGCGCCTCCACCGAGCAGGCCCAAGAGGCGGTGGCCGACGGCACCATCGATGCCATCGACGCCTACCGCCGTGGCGAGGTTGCCAACTGTGTCAACCTCGAAGACATTCCACCACGAGCCGCCACTCTCACAGTCAGGCATCTCGACAAGGTCGGTGTGCTCGCCGCAGTTCTCGACGTCCTCCGCCAAGCCCACCTCAACATTTCCAACATGCAAAACCGGGTGTTCGCCGGGTCAACCGCCGCGGTAGCCACCATCGACGTAGACCGCGTCGTGTCCGGCGAAACGATCGACGCCATTCAAGCCATCGCCGATGTGATTCAGATTTCGGTCACCAAATCATGAACGACCGGCCACTCCTCGCCCCGTTTTCGGGATGGCTGATCAGACCCGATTGGGCTGATCGCGTTGTCGCGGGCGCCTACGACGCCAAGACGCCCGCTCAGAGACGTGCGGCAGTCGAGTCGAATCCTTACAGCTACTTCGGAGTGACCCGTTCGCTGGAAGACGCCCCAGCCGGCGAAACTCCATCTGACGACGAACTGCTTGCCATGGGTGCCGTCACGCTCACACGCATTCTTGATGCCGACGCGTTTGCACCCACGGGCCGGTCGGTGTTCTACGCCTACCGGCTCAGCTACCACGAGCATTCACAGACCGGATTGGTGGGTGCACTCGACATCAATGGTTTGTTCGACGGTCGGGTTCTCACCCACGAGAACGTGCGGCAGGTTCGGGCCAATTTGCTCGGTCGCCATCTGTCAGTTGTCGGTGCGACGTCATCACCGATAGCTCTGACTCATCGGGTCAATCCGAGCCTTCAGAACCTCATGCGATCGGCATCGGAGGCTGTTCCCGACCTCGACCATGTCGTCGAAGGCGTACGACATCAAGTGTGGGCAATGACCGAAGCCGACACGCTCGCCGCTTCAGCGGCGCTCACCGATGAGGTCATGTACGTCACCGACGGCCACCATCGTTCCGCGGCTGCCGTGGCCGGCCGCGATGCCCACCCCGACGATCCAGTCTTTGAGCGCACCTTGGCAGTGCTGTTCCCCGATGTCGAGCTTCGAGTCGAGGCATTTCACCGGCGATCGTTCAGTTCCAATCTCGACACCACCGATGGGTTGGTCGAGGCTTTGAAGACGGTCGGTTCTGTCACCGAAGTCGACGACGCCAACCAAGCCAAACCGGCCCAGCAGGGCGAGATCGGCGTCTACTCCGGCGCGAGATGGTGGAAACTTGTCCTCAATCACGCCAATCATCCGTCTGCGCTCGACTCTCTCGACGTGGAGCGTCTGCGCCGCGAGGTGATCAGCGACGTGATGGGAGTCGACGAGCTTGGCGAACGCAGCGGAGTCGACTACGTGCCGGCCCCATCGGGCGTCGGCGAGCTGGTCAGCCGGTGTGACGACGACGGCGCGGTTGGCTTTCTGGTCTATCCGACCGACATTGCCGACCTCATGGCCGTAGCCGAGGCCGGCGACCTGATGCCACCAAAGTCGTCATATTTCGCACCGAAACCACGATCAGGAATCTTCCTGCGCGTGCTCGGATGTGGGGCAACGAGTCACCTGCCGCCCTCCTGAACCGCGGTCCTAGATCACACCCTGTAGGCGGGCAGCCGACAGAGTGTTTTCCATGAGGCAGCCAATCGTCATGGGGCCGGTGCCGCCTGGCATCGGTGTGATCGCTCCGGCGACCTTTTCGACGTTGTCGAAGTCGACATCACCGGCGATGCCAGCGGCCGTACGCGAAATTCCGACGTCGAACACCGCGGCGCCTGGACTCACGAAGTCGGCGGTGACCAGCCCGGCCATGCCTGCCGCGGCCACGATGATGTCGGCCTCGCGGCATAGGGAGGCGAGATCAGCGGTGCGGCTGTGGGCGAGCGTCGGGGTGACATCAACACCCTTGCGGCCGAGCAGCAGCACCTGGGGCAGACCCACAAGAGTCGAGCGGCCGATCACCACCGCACGTTTCCCGCTGGTGGCAACTCCGTAACGCTCGAGCAGCCGCATCACTCCCAGCGGCGTGCATGGCACCAGACCTGGGCGACCTCTCACCAGCCGGCCCATCGACCTCTCGGTGAGTCCGTCTACATCCTTTTCCGGTGGGATGAGATCGAGCACTCGTTCAGCGTCGAGCCCATCGGGCAGAGGCAACTGAACCAGAATTCCGTGGACGTCAGGGTCGCCCGCCAGGTCCCGCACTACCGATTCGACCTCGTCCTGGGTCGAGTCTGCTCCCATTTCGACGTGTCGGGAAACCATGCCGGATTCCTCGGCTTTGCGGCGCTTGTTGCGGACGTAGATCTGGCTGGGCTTGTCGACCCCCACCAGCACTGTTGCCAGGGTGATGACGGGATTACCGAGCCCGTCGATCTCCGCTCTCAATCCCGCGACGATTTCGTCGCGAAGTCGTTTGCCATCCATGAGCACTGCCCCACCGGGAGTGCGTTCGAACTCATCTGTATCAGCCACGCTCGGCAACATATCGGTTTACTTTCTCTCTCGGGTTGATCTACGGTGCCCGACACTCGGAGCCGGGGAGCCGACATACAAGATGAGATTCTCGTGGGCACGGTGACGTCGACTCAACCAGCAAGTGGCCCGCTCAGCGGCATTCGTATTGTCGATGTCACCCAGATCATTGCCGGACCGCTTGCGACTCAGTTGCTGGCCGAGCAGGGCGCCGATGTGGTGAAGGTCGAACCACTCACGGGAGATCTTCTGCGGGCGGGTCGCACCGCCGGCTTCGGACCCAACTACGCGAACAACAACCGGGGCAAACGGTCGATTGCTCTCGATTTGCGAATGGATGCGGGCCGCCAGATCGTGCTCGACCTCGTTCGAAGAGCCGATGTGTTCGTGGAGAACTTTCGCCCTGGGGTGTGCGAGCGACTCGGCATCGGTGAGGATGCCATTCGAGCTGTCACTCCCGAAATCATTTCCGTGTCGATCAACGGTTTCGGCTCAACCGGCCCGTATACCGACCGGCCTGCGCTCGACCCGGTTATCCAGGCCTACACCGGAATTGTGTCGGGCCAGATAAGTGTGGCTTCCCCGTCTCCCGATTTCGTGAGAACAATGGTGGCCGACAAAGCCGCGGCCTACACCGCTGCCCAAGCGATCACCGCCGCTCTCTACGCTCGCGACCATGGCGCCGGTGGTCAGCATCTTGAAATTCCGATGCTCGATGCCACTCTCGCGTGGTTTTGGGTGGACGCAATGACCGACCACACAGAGATCGACAACCACAAAGCGAGGGGTCGCGTCGTCGACGACTACCGACTTGTCGACACTTGCGATGGCCAGCTCGTCTATTACACCGCCTCCAACACTCAGCTGATCGGGCTATTGACGGCGCTCGACAGGCAGGATCTTGCTACCGACGGCCGCTTCAACAACTTGCGGTCGTTGGCACGCCGCCCCGAACACCGCAGGCTCGTGGCCGACGCGATCAAGGCCGGTCTTGCCGTGCTCACCACCGATGCCGCTATCGACCGTCTGGCCCGCGAAGGCGTTCCATGTGGCCCGATACTTCAGCGTGGCGAGGTGGCCGCCGACCCGCAGGTCATCCACAACGGCTGCCTGGTCGAGTGGGATCACCCGGTGGTTGGTCGGCTCCGCCAGCCCGCTCCGCCAGTTCGATTCAGCTCCACGCCCACCGCACTTAGTCGCGAGATCGACGAGTTGGGGGCCCACACCGTCGACGTGCTGACAGAGTTGGGGCGCGGCGATGACCAAATCGCCGACCTCAGATCGGCAGGAGTGATCGCCTCGTGAATTCGGCCATCGTAAAGATCGCCCTCAGCTCGTAGCCTTGAGCGGTGACCGGACGTTCGGCGGCAGCCCCCACAGCAGAAATTGAGCAGGTTCCAGCTGCAGAAAATTCGCAGGTTCCTGCCCGTTCTCTCTATCGCTGGCAACGTGATGCGCTCACCGCGTGGCATGCCTGCGGCAGGCGAGGTGTCATCGAGGCGGTAACCGGATCAGGCAAAACCGACGTAGCCATTTCTGCGATTATCGACGCTGTCAATCGTGGGTTGTTCGTTCTGGTGATCGTCCCGTCACGGGTGCTGATGGAACAGTGGATGGAGCGGTTGACATCGTCCATGCCCGACAACGACATCGGTCGACTCGGCGACGGTTTTCGTAGCCGCCCGATCGACTGTGACGTGTTGATCACGACCCGCCATTCGGCGGCCGCCCGTGTTCCGCTGCCGCCTGGACAACGTAGCGGGCTATTGATCGCCGACGAGTGCCACGGGTTCGGGGGAGCAATTCTGCATAAGTCGCTTCTTCCCGAGTATTCGGAACGGCTTGGCCTCACCGCCACGCTGCAGCGTTCCGACGATGCGGTTGAGACTATTTTGATGCCGTATTTCGGGGGTATCTGCTACCGCTACGGGTTTGTCGAGGCCATCGACGATGGTGTGTGCGCCCGTCCGCGTATCGCATTCGTCGCCGTCCCTCTCACCCGCGAGGAGCGCGACGAATACAACGCCACGGAGGCGAAGATCATCGACTCCCGGCGGGTGCTCAGATCGATTCCCGGTGTGCCCCACACTCCCTTCGGGGCGTTTCTGGCAGCGGTCTCCCATCTCGCCGAGAAAGATGCCGGCGCTGGTGGATCCGCCGCCAACGACTATCTGTCGGCGCTGGGTGCTCGACGCGAAATCGTCGCTTCCAGCTCGGCGAAATACGAGACGTTGGGCAAGTTTGCGCCTGCCATCAAATCGGCCAACGGCGCGCTGTTGTTTACCGAGACGGTGCGAGCTGCCAACCACGCCATTGTCAGGCTCGACCCACACATCGAGATCGAGATCATCACCGGTGGCACCGGGCGCCGCGATCGCGGCGAGATCCTCGACAATCTTCGCGACGGCACCCTCGACGCGGTGGCTGCTCCAAGGGTTCTCGATGAGGGTGTCGACGTGCCCAACGCCAATCTTGGCGTGGTGGTCAGTGCGTCTCGTACCCGTCGACAGATGATCCAGCGGATGGGTCGAATATTGCGCCGCAAGCCCAAAGGCAGCGGTGCCCGGTTCGTGATTTTGTTCTCCGCCGACACCCTTGAGGATCCTCGGCTGAGCGACGGGCGTGATGGTTTTCTCGAGGAAATCGAGGACATCGCCGAATCGACCCAGATTTTCCGTCCGAGCGAGACAGCGGCGCTCTCGAAGTTCCTCGAGTATCACGGCCCCGATGTGGTCACCACACCAGAAACCGTCGGCAGATTCACCGCTCCCGTAATCTCGCCTAAGGAGCTGGCCAAGCAGTGGGACGACACCGAATACCTGACCATCGAGGCGCCGGAGCTTCCCGAGATCGCCAAGCCGAAGGTCGTGAAAAAGAAGCCCAGGTTGTCCACTGGCGAACACCCCGTGTCTTTGCAGATGAGCGGCAAGACGTGGGTCCTGTGTTGCACCGGTTGCGGCGCCACCTCAGATCCCCGCCCCTTCAAATGGCAAGCTCTAGACGACACCGTCGCCTGCAAATGCGTCCGCTAACCAAGTCCCCACCCCACCCCACCCCACCACCCCACCCGGTTTTTGTGAACGCTCGATGCTGCTATAGCGCGCCCCACGGTTCACAAAAACATTTGGGGGCGTAGGATCGCGGGGTGATCCACATGAGTCGCTCTCACGGTGCTCTGCATCGGCTGAAAGGTCGGCTCGTCCATCGGATGTGGGGGCTTATCCGGACCTACGGTGCGATCCATCCGGGGTCTCACCGCGCCGACAAGTTCGGCTTCATGGGTGAAGGCAGCATCATTGCGTTTCCGCCCACAGCCATCGATGGAGAACGCTCGATCCATATCGGTGCAGGCACTTTGGTGACGTCTTGGGCCACTCTCGCGGCTGGCTACGTGCCCGACGATCCGGCCACTCCCCCGCGGGCCCTGGTGATCGGCGAACGCTGCGTCATCGGCCTGCGTTCAGGGATCGTGGCCCATCAGAGCGTCGAGCTCGGCAACGACGTGTGGCTTGGGCAGCACGTTTTCATCACCGACGGCAACCATGGCTACGACGATCTTGATGCACCGATCGGTTCGCAGAAGGGAACGGTCGAGCCTGTGTCGATCGGCGACAATTCGTGGATCGGGCATGGGGCGATCATCCTCGCCGGTTCTCATATCGGTCGTAATGCGATCGTTGCCGCTGGCGCTGTGGTGCGCGGCGACGTTCCCGACTATTCGATTGCGGCCGGTGTGCCCGCGAAAATTGTCCGCCGGTTCGGACCCGACTCCGGGCTCGACTGACGTCGGCAGCTATTCGTTTCGACTAACGAGCCAACCGCCGGCTAGGGCTACGCCCACTCCGAGGATTTGGATGAATTCGACCGACTCGTCGAGCGCCACAACCCCGAGCACGAGCGCCATGATGGGAACGATGTAGCCCAGGATCGATCCGCGCGACGCTCCAACTCGACCCATGAATGTGATGAGCATGGCCCGACCCAAGCCCGTGCCGACAACTCCGAGAATTGCGAGCGCCACCACAGAATCGGCCCGCCAGTCGATGTCGGGCACGGACGGCAGGGCGACCGGTATCAGCACCACGGTCCCTACTGCCAGCGCCCACATGGCGACAGAGATTGCCCCGTATTTCTGCTGCAACGGCACGTAGAGGTTGGCCGATAGCCCGTAGCCGACCACCGCCAGCAACACGAAAAGGATTCCGCTTGGCCGAGCTGAGCTGTCGCCCAACGCGGGCGACACAAGCAGGGCAACACCGGCCATGCCAACGAGAAGTCCGAGGATGCGGCGCTTGCCGGGCCGCGTGCGGGTGAGAGCGGCTGCGATCGCCACCGCGGCGATCGGCACAGAGCTGACGAGCATCCCGGTGAGCGCCGAGGAGATCCGTTCCTCGGCCATGGCGAACAGGAGAGCGGGCCCGCCCTGTCCGGCGATTCCGACGATGGCTACGCGGGGCCAGTCGCTGCGTTCGATGCGGCGACGTGAGGCCGGCAACATGGCGAGCGCACCGCAGCCGAGAGCGACTCGTCCGACCGCCACCACCGGCGCCGGAAATCCTCGTAGAGACATCGAGATCCACAGAAATGCCGACCCGAAGATGGCTGCGTTGGTGAGCATCCAGAGCCAGTGGCGTGCCGTGAATTCACCCGTGTCGGATCCAGTGTTTGTGGAGAGGATTCGCTGAGGTGTCGGATCCGGCATCGGTGCAGGCTCGCCACATCGCGAGTGCTTGTCAAACCACCATGACCTTCTCCCCTACTGGTGTTCGTACTATCGGTCTACATTTCCATGTGACCCACCGGAGTCATCCGGTGTGGGGCAGTTCCAGAATCAGATAGTGCCAAGATGTCACCGACGATTTCCCCCTCCATCGCCGAGACAAACGAGTCCGCCACAATGACCAACGCTGAAGAGTCGCCACAAGACGCCCCGAAGCACAAACGTCGTTGGTGGGCCTACAAGCGCACCTGGTTTTTGGGGCTGCCCCTTGTCATTGTGCTGGCGCTTGGCGGCTTGTTCGTCTGGGGTGAGCTGCAGCCGCGCCCGCCAGGGTTTGCTCCCACCGATCCTGAGGCCGGCGCGATCATCACCGATCAATGGGCCCAGTTCACTGTCGATGTCAATACGGGCAGCGATTACGCCCTGTTCAACCTCAACGAGGGGCGACTGGTAGAGGGTGACTTCACTACTCCTGGTTGGGACCTCGCGTTTCGCAAGACCACGATCCTCACCAACTCCGGCACCACCAACCCTGACGGTCCGGGCGGTGCAATCGATCTCGGCGAGGTGCCGTTGATCGATGCTGCGGTGCCCGACCCGGTGTCGTTCATCACCGACGGCATGGGCGGCGAAGACGGCGACAAGCCGGTCAACTCAGAGCTCAAACACTGGTACAGCTACGATTTCTTTCGCCACATTGTCAACGCCAACGACGACACTTTCTTGGTGCGCACGGGCGGCGATCGTGATGCTCTGATCCATTTCGATTCGTACTACTGCGAGGACGACAGCACCCGCTGCCTCACTTTGCGCTACCGGTTGGTGCCCAAAGCGGCCGATGCCACGTTCGGCCCGGCGATCGACGAATAGAGTCCACGGCCCCTATCCGCACTTGGCACAAAGGTGGAGCATGGCCGGGTGAACACGGTCTTGGAAGCACGCGCCCTAACTCCCGACGTCAAGTATTTTCGGATCGATTCCCCGAAAATCGCCAAACGGCGGCAGGCCGGGCAATTCGTGATCGTGCGGGTGGAAGACGACGGCGAGCGAATTCCGCTCACGATCGCCGATTCCAACCCTGAAGAGGGCTGGATAGCGCTCGCGGTGCAAGCGGTCGGCCACACCACCACCGTCATGAACAAGCTCGAGGCCGGCGATCATCTCATCGATTTGGTGGGCCCACTCGGCGAGCCGTCCGAGATTGAAGTCTTCGGCACGGTGGCTGTGGTTGGTGGCGGCCTCGGCACCGCAATCGCCTATCCAGTGGCCAAAGCTCTCGCCGATGCCAGCAACGATGTGATCTCGATCATCGGCGGTCGCAGCACCCCTTACGTGTTGTTCGAAGAAGAGTTGACGGCGTGTTCCGATGAGGTTCATCCATGCACCGACGATGGCAGCTACGGCTTCCACGGCCTGGTCACCACCAAACTCGAAGAGGTGATGGCCCGCCGCAAGGTCGACCGGGTTGTGTGCGCCGGCCCCATTCCGATGATGCGTGCGGTCGCGGAGACCACTCGCTCCCAAGGCATCCCCACCATTGCGAGCCTCAACCCGATCATGGTCGACGGCACCGGCATGTGCGGCGGCTGTCGGGTGTCGGTGGGTGGCGAGTCGAAATTCGCTTGTGTCGACGGGCCCGAGTTCGATGCTCACGAGGTCGATTTCGAGCTTCTCAACCGTCGAAACAAGGCCTACCGCACGTGGGAGGCCGAGCACAATCGCACGTCTGATTCCGACGATCTTGGTGCCTGCGCCGAACCCATCGAGGTGTCGGGAGTGAGGCGCACACAATCATGACTGAGCTCACCAAGCGCGAGCGCATGAAAATGACGCCAACCGAAATGCCCGAGCGCGATGCCAAGGTCAGGGCGACCAGTTTCATGGAGGTCAACTTCGGCTACACCCCGGAGCTTGCCACCCTCGAAGCGCAGCGTTGCTTGCTGTGCGCCCACCCCGTCTGCATCGACGGTTGCCCCGTAGGCATCAACATTTCCGAGTTCATCCATCACGTCGCTCTCAAGGAGTTCACCGAAGCGGCCGAGGTGATCGGGATCGACAACTCACTGCCAGCGGTTTGTGGGCGTGTGTGTGCCCAGGAAGTGCAGTGCGAAGGTTCATGCGTGCTCGACAAGAAGGGCAAGCCGATCCATATTGGTCATCTTGAGCGTTTCGTGGCCGATTTCGTGCGCGAGAACTCACCCCTTGAGCCCACTCCCAACGCGCCGGCCACCGGTAAGCGTGTTGCCGTTGTCGGTAGCGGCCCGGCCGGTTTGGCCTGTGCCAGCGACCTCATCACCATGGGCCACGAAGTTGTCGTGTTCGAGGCTTTGCACGAGCTTGGCGGCGTGCTGGTTTACGGCATCCCCGAGTTTCGTTTGCCTAAAGACATCGTCAAGTCCGAGATCGACGGGCTCGCCAATCGTGGCGTCGAGTTTCGCACCAACACAGTGATCGGTTCGCTCGACACGCTTGACGATCTTCTCGACGAAGAGGGTTTCGACGCCGTGTTCATTGGTGTCGGCGCCGGATTGCCGAAGTTCCTCAATGTGCCCGGCGAGAACTTGATCGGCGTGTATTCGGCCAACGAGTTTCTCACTCGCATCAATTTGATGAAGGCCTATATGGCCACGTCCCAAACGCCGATCCTCGACATGCACGGGAAAAACGTGGTCGTGTTCGGTGGCGGCAACACAGCCATGGATGCTGTGCGCACCGCGCTTCGTCTCGGCGCCGGGCGGGCTTCGATTGCCTATCGCCGCACGATGGACGAGATGCCGGCTCGTGTCGAAGAGGTCCATCATGCTCAGGCCGAGGGTGTGGAGTTCGACACGCTGATTTCTCCGCTTGAGCTTCTGGGCGACGACGACAGCAATCTTGTCGGGGTGCGGCTTCAGCGTATGGAGCTCGGCGAGCCAGGCGAAGACGGTCGGCGTCGGCCCCAGCCGATCGAGGGCGATATTTTCGAGCAGCCCGCCGACATTGTGGTGATCGCTATCGGCAACGTGCCCAACCCGCTTTTGCTGCGCACCACCCCCGATCTCGACCGCACCAAGTGGGGCACTCTTGTGGCTGACGATGCCACGGGCCGCACCTCGAAGAAGGGCGTGTTTGGCGGGGGCGACATCGTCACCGGCGGTGCGACTGTGATTCTGGCCATGGGTGCGGGCCGTCGTGCCGCTGCCTCGATCGGCGAGTTTCTCACTACCGGCGAGTGGTGACCAGCTTCGGTTCGGACCCCGGCACCTGCTTCGTTTCCGGCTTGGAGAACTGAAGCTCGGTTCCGCTGCTGGCGAGCATGCCCTTGAATACAACAGCACCGATTGCCAGCGTGATCACGGTGGTGGCCGGGCCGAGCACCGACTTGGCGATGACGAACGTGGTGGTCGACTGGGTCATCAGCAGCCAGAGAGTGATGCCCGCGTCGATCAGGCTGGTGACGGCCCACACCAGCGAGAGTCTGTTGAAGAAGTGGTAGAGCACGGGGTGGCGGCGGGTCTCATCGTCGAACGGGCAGAAATCCTCCGCCAGACGCCCTGCTAGTGGTGTCCCAAGAGGCACCGAGATCAGGAACGCCAGACCGACGAGCGCTGTAGTGATGGTCGGCGGGATGAAGTAGATCATCAGGTTGCCGCTCACGATCGCCGCGATCGTCTTGGCGGTGAGCATCACTGCGCTAAGCAGCACGAGACCAGGAATACGGCGATGTCGAACTCGTTGGACGACAATGGCACTCACCGACCATCCGAGCGCCGCGGCCAGCGCCCAGTTTGAGTTGCGAACCTGGAGCAGGCCGACAAACAACAACACCGGGATGACTTTGCCCACGATCAGATTGGGGATCGAACGGCGCGCCACCGACTTGAGATCTGGCATCACGATTGCTTGTGGCAACGTCGTCACCTTTGTTCGTGGAGACCGCTCAGACGTATCTTCCAGTGTAGGAAACCATCGGCAGTTGTATAGGAGAACTCATGCTTCGAGTCGGGTCCGCAACACTCTTATCAATTCCAGATCGTCGATGATCAAGCCGCTCACACCCATGTCGACGAGAGCCTCGGCTCTTTCGACGGTCTCCACGTTCCAGGTGAAGACGGTGCCGTATCGATCAACGAGTCGACGGACGGAGACGGGGTCGAGTAAGAGTTGGTGGATGACAACGCCGTGGCCGTGTGCCGGCAGCCGCAGGGCGAGCCAGCGCTGCCATTTGGTGCCCACCGAACGAAGCGTTGTCGTGTCGGGATGATGGCGAAGCCGAGGCAGAAGCCACCAGCTGCGGGCCGAGGCGACAATCCGCCGTGAGCCGCCGGGGTCTGTTTTGCGAATGCCCTCGCACACCTTGTCGACCAGCCGGGGCGACCACCCCTTTAGGTCGACCAACAGCGGCGTTGTGCCTGGCAGTGCGGCCAGCGCCTCGTCGAACACGGGAACCGCAGTGTGGGCAGGTAGCAGTTCCCATTGCTCCCAAAGCCTTTGAAATATCCAGAGCCGTTTGGCGTGGCGAACTTCCAGTCGTCCGTGCCACAGGTGGAGGTCGATCTCAACCATGTGGGCCGTCGAGGCCGCTGCGCCAGATCCGGACGGGTTATTTCCCGCCCGGTGGGCAACGAGGGTCGGCCCCGGAGTCGGCTCCATCGCAGCGTCGGCCCCTATCGGGCCAGTCGAAGCCCGGAGGACTGCCAGCGTGTGTGAGCCGGGAAGAAGTTTCGGTATGACAGCCGCATGTGGCTGAGCGGGGTGAGCGAACACCCGCCGCGCAGAACCTGCTGGTTGACCATGAACTTGCCGTTGTATTCGCCCACCGCGCCTTCGGCGGCTTTGAAGCCGGGGTAGCCGATGTAGGGGCTGGCGGTCCATTCCCATACGTCGCCGTAGAGCCGCAGCCCGTCGTTGAGGCCGCCGGGGTGGAGACGGTCGGTGTTGAGGGAGT
>JBDNJK010000100.1:0-3092 GCA_041687805.1 Acidimicrobiales bacterium | reverse complement strand
GATCGGTGCTTGGGCGATAACCGAACCCGGATCCGGATCCGACGCATTCGGCTCGATGTTGTCGACGGCACGGCGCGATGGCGACGAATACCTTCTCAACGGTTCCAAGACGTTCATCACCAACGGGCCATTCGCCGACACAATCGTGTTCATCTGCAAACTCGACGAGGGAAACCCCCGAGAAGAGCGAAAGGTGCTCAGTTTCGTTCTCGACTCGGGTATGGATGGATTTGAGCAGTCGAAGCCCCTTCGAAAGATGGGCATGCACTCATCGCCCACAGGCGAACTGTTTCTCTCCGACGTTCGGGTTGGAATAGACCGCCTGATCGGTGAAACGGAGACTCCCGCGGGCGGAGGACGAAGCGGAGCCAAGTCGACGTTCCAGCAGGAACGAACCGGTGTAGCAGCGATGGCCCTCGGGATCATCGAACGATGCCTTGAGCTGTCGGTCGCCTACGCCCGAGAACGTGTCCAGTTCGGCCAGCGCATCGGAGATTTTCAGCTGATTCAGCAGAAGTTGGCCTATATGGAATTGGCGCGTCTCAACGTCGAGAACATGGTTTTTCGAACGATCGAGATGGCCGATGCCGGCGAGATGCTCACCCTCTCCGAAGCGTCTGCGATGAAGCTCTACTCGGCTCGTGCCGCCACTGAGGTCGCTCTCGACGCAGTTCAGGTGCATGGCGGAAACGGCTACATGGCGGAGTTCCAGGTGGAGCAACTGGCCCGCGACGCGAAGGTGCTTCAGATTTACGCCGGCACCGACGAAATCCAGACGATTGCCATCGCCAAGGGACTCTTGGGGTAGGCCAGCCAACACATCGCTGCGCTGATTTCAGGTGCAGTGACCATTCGATACTGTGCCGCCTTTCGCGGCGTCGAGCGCCAAGCGAATCTGGTGATCGTCAAGAGCGAATGCCACGCCCTGGCGACCGCGCGACATGGCATAGATCACACCCACCACGTCCCCGTTGTCGTCGAGCACACCCGCTCCCGAGTCGCCGTTCACGATGTCGGCTTTCAACTCGAGTGCCGATCGGTGAGCTGTTGCCTCGCGATAGATGTCGTCGATGGTCACCGATATGAACTTCTCGATGGTCGCCGGCACGCCTGTCGTGCCACTCGCCGAGCGAACCGTGACCACTTCCGCACGGCCGCCGGGCTCGGCTCGGCCCAGCCTCAGCCCGGGCGACGAAGGCCCGATGATCTCGAGCACTGCCAGATCTGCCTCTGGGTCAAATGATCGCACCACCGCAACGTGTTCGACCGCGTTGTGGTCGATGGCAACGATTCGTGTTGCTCCCGCAATCGTGTGGGCGACCGTGACGATGGTTCCGATGTCGCCGATGGCGATACCAACGCCTCGAGACGCTACGAGACTGCAACCCTCGGCTTGGATTGTGAATGTGGCAGCTCGTGCTGATCTCGAGTCGAGATCATCTCGGGCGCACGACTGCGTCAACAGAATCAGAACGAGCACCGCCGACAACAGTCGTGCCGGTATCAATCGTCGACCTGCAACATCACCCCGCCCTGGGCCGCGCTGGATACAGCGAGATCCAACAGTTTCTGGATCCTTGCGCCCGCCGCCAGATCAGGCTCACAAGTGAGGCCCGCGGCCACAGCATCGATGAAGTCGCCTGCCATCCGGCCCGCAATCCGAAAAGTGTCGCGGTAGGTGTTGTGGGCGGTGTCACGGCGGGCACCGCGCCACAGTTCATCGGGGATCGGCACCACCGCTGCCGGACCCGGCTCATCGAAACGCAACCCACGAACCTCTTGAACTGTCTTCCAGTCGTTGATGGCATGAAGAGTGCCATCGCTGCCATGGGCGTCAAGATGATGGACCTGGCCGAATCCGTCGCCTTCCCAACACATGGAACTCACTTGCAATATCCCGTTGGCTCCATTCGCGTAGCGAACGGTGATCAGGGCGCTGTCCTCGCCTTGCACATATGGCGACCCATCGGGACGGAGGTCGCGGTCGACCATGTGTTCCGTGGTGGCTCCTATTTCGACGATCTCACCGACGAGCCAGCTGGCCATGTCGAGCCAGTGACTGCCCAAATCTCCCAGCACCCCCGAACCTGCTACTTCCTCGTCGAAACGCCACGAATACTCCGAATTACGACCGAAGCTTGTGAAGTAGCGCAACCCGAGATGATGGGGACGACCGATGAAGCCATCGTCGATCAACCGTTTCACCCACTGGTTGGATGGCATGTATCGGTAGGTGAACGGCACCATGGTGGTGAGGTTGGCCTCGACAGCCGCCTCAGCAACGTGGCGAGCGTCGGCATAGGACGTGGCCAGCGGTTTCTCACACAACACGTGGATTCCCCTCGAGATTGCCTCGGTGGCGAGGAGCGCGTGGGTGTTGTTGGGTGTGGCGATCACGACCGCGTCGAATTGCTGGGAAAACATTTCGTCTTCGTCCGTGAACCATTTCGGGATGCCCCACCGATCAGCGAATGCCGCCGCGCGATCTGGATCTCGTCCGCACACTGCGACTACTTCCGCCTGATCGTGAGCCTGCAATGCCGGCAGGTACATCGAATCGACCCACCAGCTGGTGCCGAAGACTCCGACCTTCACGGTCATGGTCAGATCTCCTTGGATCGTGGATGCGGAGGGGCGGTTGTTGATCGCTCAACAAGAGTGGGTTGCACGATGTAGTGGACTCCTTGTGCTGTCCTGCCTTCGATCCGATCCATCGCCAATTGATTTGCGACACGACCCATTTCCGCACGGGGTTGGTCGATAGTGGTCAGGGATAGTCGTCGTGTGGCCGAGGCCCAGATGTTGTCGTAGCCGACTATCGACACGTCCGCTGGGACGGAGAGACCCCTCGATTCAATCACGCCTAGAGCTCCTATGGCCGATTGATCGTTCGCGGCGAATATCGCAGTTGGTCGACGACCCGATCCAAGGAGCTGCTCGGCCCCGTAGGCGCCGCTCGATTCGTTGAAATCGCCCTTGACGACCCTGATCATCTCAGCGAGGCCCGCAGCCTTCATCGCCCGCTCGTATCCAGCTCGCCGCGGAGCGCCACCAGCGCCTACACCGCCGTCGATGTGTGCGATGTCGCGATG
>JBDNJK010000099.1:0-22337 GCA_041687805.1 Acidimicrobiales bacterium | reverse complement strand
GTGTCGGCGAATGGCCCGTTGGTGATGAACGTCTTGGAACCGTTGAGAAGGTATTCGTCGCCATCGCGCCGTGCCGTCGACAACATCGAGCCGAATGCGTCGGATCCGGATCCGGGTTCGGTTATCGCCCAAGCACCGATCTTCTCGAGGGTGAGCAGATCTTCCACCCACCTCTCTTTTTGAGAGATCGTGCCGCGCGAGGAGATGGCAGCGGCAGTGAGTCCGACTGATACCCCCATTGCAGTGACCATCCCCGGGCAGTGCCGGCAGAGTTCGATGACCGGAATGAGCGTGTAGGCGGTATCGGCGGAGGTGGATCGATCGGCCTCCGGCTGCTCGGCTGCATCTCCCGCTTCGGCTGCTCGTTCGGACAGCATTCGCTTCCGGAAACTTGTTCTGGCCAGATCGTCCATTCCGAAGCTGCTGTAGAGCTTGCGCAGGATGTCATAAGGCGGCAAGTCGCCGTGTTCGAGTTCATCTTTGAGCGGGACGATCTCTCGCTCTACAAAGTCTCGCATCGCGGTTCTGAGCATTTCGTGCTCATCTGACCATTTGTACATCCGGGCTCCGATTCGTCGTGTGAATCTCTAGTCGACAACGCCGCATGGAGGGTATTCGGCTGGGTCAGTTGCAAATCTAAACCGACTCGCCGTATGGTGCCGCCGTGACGATCGACGAACCAGCCAAGGATTGCTCGATCCAGCGCACTCTCGATGCCATTGGCGACCGATGGACGCTCCTGATCATGCGAGACCTGTTCAGGGGTGTACGCCGATTCTCACTAATACAAAGCGACCTGGGCATCGCCCGAAACCTGCTCACCGCCCGCCTCGGATCCCTCATCGATGAGGGTGTGGTGAAAAAGGTGCAGTACCAGTCGCGGCCGGTGCGTCACGAATACCACCTCACCAGCAAGGGCCGTGCTCTCTCGACCGCGTTGGTTGCCCTGATGCGTTGGGGCGATGAGTACTACTCGGTCACCGGCCCACCGGTCGAGTTGGTCCACGACGCATGTCGGACACGGCTCGAACTCCAACCTTGGTGCACAACGTGCAACGCACCCGTCGACCCAACCCACATTCGATCAGCGCACGTGCTCGTGCACGATGTCGAACCGATGGAGAACCATGAACAAGCAATCTGAGGTCATGTCACTCAGCCCCCAGGATTTGGCCGCTGAGGCTCGCGCCATACGCGACCGTGCTTTCGGCTCTGTCATCACCTACTCCCCCAAGGTCTTCATACCCCTCACAATGCTGTGCCGCGACAAATGCGGGTATTGCACGTTTGCCCAGCCGCCCGCCCGTCTCGAGACGCCGTATCTCTCGGCCGAAGAGGTAGCGGCCATAGCCGGGCAAGGTGCCGAGTCGGGTTGCCACGAAGCCTTGTTCACGCTCGGTGAACGGCCCGAACTGCGGTACCCCGCAGCGGCTCGGTGGCTGGCTGATCACGGATACGAGTCGACTGTCGACTACGTCGTGGCGATGGCTGAGTTGGTGCTCGCCGAGACCGGCCTACTCCCGCATGCCAACACCGGAGCGATGTTCTTCGATGAAATCATGAAACTTCGGCGAGTCGCCCCCAGCCAGGGAATGATGATCGAGACCCTGCGAAACGACCTCGACTGTCATCGCGGTGCTCCCGACAAGGAACCGCAGCGGCGTCTCGACACGCTCGAGTGGGCGGGCGAGGCAAAGGTCCCGTTTACCACCGGAATTCTCGTTGGCATCGGCGAAAACCGGGAAGATCGATTGGCCGCGCTCCAGGCAATCGCGGCCTCACACCAGCGTCACGGCCACGTCCAGGAAGTGATCGTCCAGAACTTCCTGCCGAAGGAGGGCACCGCGATGCACTCTGCTGAGCCATGCCCGAGAGATGTTTATCTGGATGCGATTTCCATGGCTCGTGTGGTCCTTCCACCAGATATTCATGTGCAGGCCCCACCCAACTTGTCCAATGATTTCGGCGGCCTTCTCGATGCCGGCGTAAGCGACTGGGGAGGTGTTTCGCCGGTCACCGCCGATCATGTCAATCCGGAACGGCCATGGCCGGCGATCGATCGTCTTCGTGAAGTCACCGAGAGCCATGGCTTCGCATTGGCGCCTCGACTCACTGCTCATCCCCGATACGTCCGAAACCCAGACGTTTGGATCGACCCTGAGCTTCATTTCCCGGTGATGGACCGGTCCGACTCAGACGGGCTGGCAAGAGACGATCCCGGTTCGGTTTGGCCCGAGCGCACCATGGAACGGGCCAAAGTCGGCGACGGCGCCGAGTTCGATCTGGTCGGGCATATTTCTTCGCAGTGGTACACCGGCACCGGCGTCGAGCCAGCGGATCTGCTTTCGAGCGATGTCGACATTGACGGCCCGGTGGCGGAGGTTCTCGACGGCGTGAGAAGCGGCTCCGATGTTGGAGTCGACGAGATCGTCACGCTCTTTCGGGCCAGAGGACCAGAAGTTGCTGCGATAGCTCGACTCGCCGATGAGTTGCGGGCTGAAATCATCGGCCCGGATGTGACCTACGTAGCGAATCGCAATATCAACTACACCAACGTCTGTACTTTCAAGTGTCGATTCTGTGGATTCTCCAAGGGGCCGTTGTCGCTCAATCTGCGAGGCACTCCCTATCTCCTGACTCTCGACGAGATCGCTGAGCGTGTCGTCGAGGCCGCCGAAGCCGGAGCCACCGAAGTTTGCCTCCAAGGCGGAATTCACCCTGATTTCGATGGCGATTACTACATCGACGTCGCACGCACCGTCAACGACGCCGTTCCCGACATGCACATCCACGGCTTCACGGCGCTCGAGGTGACCGAAGGGGCCAAGCGCAATGGCGAGCCGTTGTCCGAATACCTGAAACGGCTGATGGCGGCCGGTCAGAAGTCGCTGCCGGGCACTGCCGCCGAAATTCTGGTCGACAGCGTGCGAGAAACTCTGTGCCCCGACAAGATCAACACCGAGGAATGGCTCGAGGCCCACCGAATTGCACACTCCGTCGGGCTCAAATCCAACGTCACGATCATGTTTGGATCAATTGAGAGGCCAGAACACTGGGCTGAGCACATGATCCGTACCCGCGAGTTGCAGGAAGAAACGGGAGGGTTCACAGAGTTCGTCGGACTCCCCTTCGTCCATATGGCATCGCCGATCTATCTCCAAGGTAAAGCGCGGCGTGGGCCCACATGGCGTGAAGTGTTGTTGATGCACGCGGTGGCACGAATTGCCTATCGAGGGCGTATCGACAACATCCAGTCGTCGTGGGTGAAGCTCGGATTCGGAGCGGTTCGCCAGTTGTTGAAGTCGGGCGTCAACGATCTTGGCGGCACATTGATGGACGAGAACATCTCGCGTGCCGCGGGTGCCGTTCATGGTGCTGATGTCACTCCCGACGATTTCCGTGGACTGGTCGAACCGCTAGGCCGCCGACTTGTGCAGCGCACGACTCTCTACGGTCGACCCGATCTGGCCAAGCTTCCCCTTGAGATAGCGCGCCGGCCGCGAGTTTCGATTCCTGTCGCGGGTAGTTGAGCAACAGAATTGGAGCACCGCATCCAGTGCGGTGATAAGGCGTGAGAGGCTGCGAAGGTGAACAAATCGAACTTTCTATATCGCACCGGTGACGACCAACTCGACAGTGAGATCAACAAACTCGTCGAAGTGATCGACCCAGCCAACCGAGAACTCGTGTACGAGATGGTCGTCACGTCTCTAAGACTCGGCCTCGAAAACGTCGATAGAGGCGATCTCAAGCTTGTATCCGCCGCGGTCAAAGAGTTGCGCTACTCATTCCAAGTATTCGCGCCGTACTCCGATGTGCTGAAGTGCACCATTTTTGGCAGTGCGAGAATCAAGAAGGGCGACCCGGCCTACCGCTGCGCTTACGATTTTGCCAGAGCTATTTCTGCTGCCGGATGGATGGTGATCACTGGCGCCGGCCCAGGAATCATGCAGGCTGGTCACGAAGGCGCCGGCCGCGAGAACAGCTTCGGTGTCAACATCATGTTGCCGTTCGAGGCCGATGCCAATCCGGTGATCGCCGGTGACCACAAGCTGATCAATTTCCGTTACTTCTTCACCCGCAAGGTGATGTTCATGAAGGAGTCCCACGGCTACGTCATGCTCCCTGGTGGCTTCGGAACAATGGATGAGACGTTCGAGCTGCTCACCCTCATGCAGACCGGGAAGACCCCGCCCGCACCCGTTGTCCTCCTCGATCAACCGGGTGGCACCTACTGGCACAACTGGCGACGATTCATCGAGCAAGAACTCCGAGATGGAGGTCTGATTTCCAGTGATGACCTTTGTTTGGTCAAGGTCACCGAATCAGTCGACGAAGCAGTCGCCGAGATCTGTCACTTCTACAACACCTACCATTCGATGCGCTTCGTGGGCACGAAGTTGGTTCTGAGGCTCAAACGCGAGATCGATGACGAGGAGCTTGCTCTTCTCAATCGTGATTTCGCCGACATTGTGGAGACCGGCGGGATCGAACGGATCGAGGCCACTTCCGCGGAACGCCGCGACAACGATGCTGTCGAACTGCACCGAATCGCGTTTTGCTTCGATCGTCATGCTTTGGCTCGTCTGCGACGGCTGATCGACGCCCTCAACGATAAGTGAGACCAGACGCAACCTTCGTTCGGGGGTTGTCAGTCAAAGCTTCGGTCGGGTTCATCGAGCAGGTGAACGGCCTTTTCGACCGCTCGTCTAGCACGGGTCAACCGTCGCTCATCCACTGGAAGCTCCGATCCGCCGGCATCTATCGACTCTCGGAGTCGGGTGATCGCAAGGTCGGCAAGTTCCTCGGCGATTGCCTCGAGTCGGGTTCTGATCTGGTCAAATTCTCCTGGCACGTCAACACGATATATCGGGACGGCGAAGGTACCGTCGCTGCGGTGTCTTCTCTCCCCGATCTTCATGAGTGGGTCAGCTTCTCTGATTCCGACGGCGACACTTGGTTGTTCGATGTCACCTTCATGGTCAGCAACTACATGTGCATTTACGGTCGTGGGTGTCCCGGAGTGTTCACCGAGTTGGCGCCGGAGTATGAGCACGGGTGTTGCACATATGGAGCCCACTTCGTCGATGACGAAGATCGGGGGTTGGTTATCCAAAGAGCCGAGCAGATGAGTGCCGAAGAGTGGCAACTGAAGGATCGAGCCGCCGAGATGGGCGGACCGATTTATCAGAACGACGAAGGTGAGTGGATCACTGAAACCATCGACGATGCGTGCATCTTTCTCAACCGTCCAGGCCATAGCGCTGGGGCGGGATGTGCGTTGCACCAAGCAGCGTTGTCGCGGGGGGAACGCCCGATCGATTGGAAACCCGACGTCTGTTGGCAGGTCCCGATCCGATTCGACGACTCGACCGACGACAGCGGCCACACCACCTACATCGTGCGCGAATGGAAGCGGAGAGACTGGGGCGAGGGCGGCGTCGAGTTTGCTTGGTGGTGCACCGACAACCAGCTGGCGTTTGTCGGCGATAGGCCAGTGTGGCGATCGCTTCGAGACGAACTTCTGGAACTTGTGGGAGAGGAACCGTACGGGATGCTCGTCGATTATCTATCAGATGGTCCGGCTGGTGAATTCCTCCCACACCCTCGTGTCCGAAAGCACAATTCGGAAGTGTGAAGGCAAAATTGGAGAAGAATCGCATCAGTTGAGCAAGAAGTTGGTCGACGACAACTGGGTGCCGAGCTTCACCACGCTAGACCTCCAGAGAGCCGTCGACGACGCGGGCCTTGTTCTCCCTACCTATGTGGTGGACCAACTGGTTGCTGCCATCGATTCGGGTAAGCATGTTGTGCTAACTGGACCACCTGGCACCGGGAAGACCACCCTCGCCTATCTCGCCGCCGAATCCGCTCGGCGGTCGATGATGTGCACTGGCTATCTTCCGACCACGGCCACAACCGACTGGACCACCTCTGAGACCATCGGCGGATTGCAGCCGACTACGGAAGGATTGTTCTTTAGGCCCGGGCTGTTTATTGACGCGATCGAAAGCGGAAGATGGCTGGTGATCGACGAGTTGAACAGGTCCAATTTCGACAGCGCTTTCGGCCAGTTGTTCACTGTGTTGTCAGGCTCCCCAGTGGTGCTTCCGTTCCGTCGAAAGGGCCAGACCCGGCCGGTCTCTTTGGTGCCTGCAGGGGCGACGGCTCCGGAGGATTCCGATCCGATCCGGGTTCCAGCCGGCTGGAGAATCATCGCGACGATGAACATTTACGACAAGAACCTCGTGTTCGAGATGTCGAACGCGCTCATGAGGCGGTTCGCCTTCATCGAAGTCGGCTGCCCGAGCGACGACGCGTTCGTGAAGTTGCTGAATGGCCGGGGTTCGATTGTGCAGAGGCTGCTGCCGCTTCGTGATTTCACTGATCTGGGTCCTGCAGTGTTTCTGGATGCCGCGAAATACGCAGCACGCCGCGGAAGCGACGGAATCACCGATTCCCGCTTGTTGTACGAGGTCTTCTACGCGTACTTCCTACCTCAGTTCGAGGGTATGGAAGAGCGGCAGGCGACGGCTCTCTACCGTACGGTTGCAAACGAACTCGACGGGCCGGAAGACCGCGAACTGCAGAGAACCATCGGTTTGGTTCTCGGAGTCGAACTCGCAGTGTGAGTCCCGTATGTCGACTTCTGATGCTTCGATGCTCCGTATGCGTTGGAGAGTAGCAATCAGGCTGTAGACAAGTCGGCAGTGAAAACGCGCCTCTCCTCTGTCGTGCACGGTCACGACATCCGATTGCTGGCAGCATCAGTAGTTACTGGTGTGCTGGTGGCAATCGTGGTCTCCATATTCCAGGCGCTCACCGAAGAAGTCGCGCTCAGTTGGTTATTTGAGCAAGCCCTACCTGTCGTGATGATCGCTCCGATCATCGGTATTGCATTGGCATACGTCACGCTTCGGTATGCGGGACGTGGCACGTCGTCCTCGACATCGGACGAGTTCGTCAGATCATTTCACGACCGTCAGCCACGACTGCCGATTGGTGAGCTTCCCGGAAAGCTCTTGGCCGGTGTCACCTCGATGGGCCTGGGAGGCGCGCTGGGTCTCGAGGGTCCATCGATTTATGCCGGGTCGTCTCTCGGATTGTGGATCCACAAGCGCTTCGGCAGGTGGCTCAAGCGTGACGAGGCTCAGCTTCTTCTCTCTGCAGGCGCGGCCGCGGGTGTCGCTGCAGTCTTCAAGGCGCCAGCCACTGGCGTGATGTTCGCTATGGAAGCTCCATATCGAGATGACGTGACCCCGCACGCACTACTCCCGTCGCTTTTGGCATCGGCGGCGAGTTATGCGACGTTCGTATCGCTCGTAGGAACGAAACCGGTGATTCCGTTCTTTGCCGATGGCAGCGCGTTTGTTGCGAACGAGGCAGGCACCTCGGCAGCGGGTGTAAGAGTTGTGGATCTTCTCGGTGCGCTCCTGCTGGGAGTCGCTGCAGGACTCGGCGGTCGCGGCTTCGCATGGATGGTCAGACGCGCCAAGAAGGCAACCCATGAGGTTCCAGCCCTCACAAGACTGCTCGGGGGCGGAGCGGTGCTTGCCGTGCTGACGCTCACTGCACAGATCGCCTTCGACTCGCCGCTCACACTTGGCCCCGGCACCGAAGCGATGTCCTGGGTGGTCGAAGGTCGGGGAATGGGCTTGATTGCGCTGCTACTCGGGCTTCGCATGGCGGCAACAATCGCTTCTATCTACGCCGGTGGGGTCGGTGGCCTGTTCATCCCACTGTCCGCTCTGGGCGTGATACTCGGGCAGTTCGTCGGCACCGGCCTGGGGCAGGACCACACGCCGCTCTACCCCGTGCTTGGCCTGGCCGCATTCCTTGGTGCGGGTTACCGAGCTCCAATCACGGCCGTGATGTTTGTCGCCGAGACCACTGGCGGCGTTGGTTCTCTCGTGGTGCCGGCTCTCGTAGCAGCAGCTGTTAGCCAAGTCGTAGCTGGACCATCATCGGTGGCGGGATACCAGATGTCGAGACGGCTCGGACATCTGGAGAGGCGCTTTACGCTGCCTTTGAGTTCGATCCTGACAACCGACAAGCTCACGGTTCCCCCTGATGCCACCATTTCCGAGTTCGTCTATATCCATGTTCTCGGACGACGCGAGCGGGTCGTTCCCGTGGTCAGCGACAACGAATACTTGGGGATGGCCCTACTGGCCGATATCTCAGAGATCGAACGCGACGGGTGGGACGAGTTGACCATCGGCGAATGTATGTCCGTGGATCACCCAACAGCAAGACCCACATGGACACTTCGTGATGCTGTGGCTGCGATGGAGAAGGCCGATGTCGATGTCCTCGCCGTTATCGACGACGACGGCACCTTCATAGGCACGGTCAACGAACTCGACATCTTGAAACTAGATGAGATTCTTGACGAAACGGGTGGATGAATTCTCTGTTGGCGATTGACCAATCGCGCCCACCAGTTTTGGTCGACTGAGTTAGTCGTCGGCCTCGGCATCATCAAAATCGGCAGCCCAAGCCGCATGCTCGGGCTTCTCAGGCTCCGAGTCGTCGTCATCGAAATTGTGGAGGAGCGCTTCGAAGTCGCCGTCGTGAGAACGTTTCAGCTCTCTCGCTTCCTCGTAACGCCGGTGTCGCCCTTTTTTCACGGCTCCAGCTCCTTGGTCAATTCGTCAAGGTGTCGGAGTGTATCCAGCGGGGTGGCCTCCGCCACGCCCATTTGAACGCATGAGACCAGATCAGGCTGGATTTATGGGCCGTCTGGAACGGTCTTCGATGACGACTTCACCCTTTTCGAAGGCCAGTGCCGCATTGCCGGACACCAGTTGCTTGATCGGCCCACCGGCTATGTCGGCGCGCCATCCGTAGGCAAGGCGGGCCTCGGGATCGCCGCGTACGAGCGCTTCCACATCGGTGCGAGTGGCCAGCAATGTCGAATCGAGATGAGTGTCGCGAGCGATCTGGTTGACCCATGCCGCCACCAGGGCAACCGCAGGACGAAGCTCGCGCGAGTGATCGCGACGATTGGTCGACATGGGAGGTCGCCAGTCAAGCTCTATTCCTTCGGCAACTACATCCAGGATTTGCTTGCCGAGCGAGTTACGAGCCAGACCCTTGTCGACTCCTCGGATGCGTGCCAATGACTCGATCGAGTCGGGTGCGGCCTGGGCGATGGCAACTACTGCCATGTCTGCCACCACAAACCTGGCCGGCTGGTCGATCTCCGCGGCACGAGTTTGTCGCCAAGCCGCCACAGATCTTGCGATGCTGAGGGACCGGCCTTTGAGGTGACGGGCTTCCTTTATTCGCATCCAGGCTTCATCGGCGGGTCTCGGGCCATGGGGCTTTGTTCGAACTATCTCGCACTCGTCGAGGGCCCACTGGAGTCTGGACTTCTCGTTGAGCTGCGCAACGATCAGGTCCTGGATTTCGAGAAGGCGGGCGACGTCGGCTGCTGCATACTCGAGTTGACCCGGCTTCAATGGCCGGCTCAACCAATCGGTCAGTCGGTTCGACTTCGCCAGGTGTACTCCCAGCTCGCTCTCGTGAAGCGAGGCCAGAGAAGGCGTCGACATACCCAGAAAACCCGCCGCGACCTGCGTGTCGAACAACCGCGCGGGGACATGACCACAGGCTTGGTCGAGAATCTCGAGGTCCTGGGTGCATGCATGCAATACGGCGAGAGAGTCGCTTTGCATGAGTTTCGCGAGCGGTTGCATGTCGAGAACCAGCGGATCGATTATCACCAGACCCCCCTCCCAAGCGATCTGGATGAGGGCGAGCTTGGGCCAGAAGGTGCGTTCGCGGTGGAATTCTGTGTCGAGGGCGTAGCGAGGCTGATCGCAGAGCACGTCGATCACGTCAAGGAAATCCTGCTGGTCGTCGATGTAACGGGTGCTGGTCATCTCCGGTTCACGTCGCCGATCTGCTCTGGACTTCACGACCTGATTGGATCCATGCGCTGGTGCCGCCGGAAACGTTGTGGGCGTCTATGCCCTTGGATCTCAGATACTCGGCGGCACGATCGCTCCGGGCTCCGCTGGCGCAGATGAGATATACCGCACAGTCGCTGGAGAATCGTTCGATTGAGTCGACAACCTCACCCAGCGGAATCAGTTCGGCCCCCTCGACATGAGAGGTGTGGTATTCCGATGGCTCCCGTACGTCGTAGAGAGGCGCTCCGGCGGAGAGGGCCGCCTCGAGTTCTACAACACTGATTTGAGGTACGGGCATTCAATCTCCTGGTTGGTTGCCGAAGGATACCGCCCGATCAGGCTCACGACCGTTGCCACCCCTGGGGCAGATCCGAGGGTGTGTCGGCATCGTGATAGGGCGTGGGATCCGGGGCGTTGACGCGATGAATGTCGAGTCCGCCGGTGGCGGCGTGGATCGATCGAGTGCCGCTTTCAAACGCATCCCGAAGCGACCCAAGGCAATCGCGGTTCCACACCGAGTGCAGCCATTGATCTCTCCCATCGGCAACCGGAACGACCGCGTCGTGATCGGCCATTGATGAACAAAGTCGGTTGATCTCCGCGGACGAAGGAGCGAGGATGTCGCAAGCCATGACCACCACCAGTGCCGTCTGGAGATTGTCTAGGGCGGTGACAAGTGCACCGAGTGGACCCTCATCAGGCCAAATGTCGGCAACGTGTTTCGAGGAACGCGTTTGGCTCATGGGAAAGTTTCCTCCCACGACGACCAGTGGCGAGAGCCCCGCTTCACCCATTGCATCCAGACATCTGTCGAGCATCGTCTGTCCATCAATGACAATGGTCGCCTTGTTGATACCCATCCGCTTGCTTGACCCACCCGCCAGCACTGCGCCGCCCTTGGCAATTGCTTTCGCTGGGTCGTTCACATATCGGACACTAGTAGCCCCCGACCATGACTTTGCCACTGCTAGCGTGCGGCCGTGATTCCGGATTTCTTTGATGCCGACAACCTTCAGTGGATGATCGTCGGGGTTCTCGGCCTGGTGGCGGTGTCGATGTTCATGATCATCAGGTTTGTACAGAAGGTCGTCATGAAGGTCACACTGCTGGCAGTTTTTGCCGGTCTCGGGCTGTCTTTATGGGTACAGCGGGCAGACCTGGGCGACTGTGTGCAGACATGCGAGTGCAGCCTCTACGGACGAGATGTGGTGGTGACCTACGAGCAACTTCCCGCAGCCGTGAGGACCAAAATCGACGCCGGAAGCACCGATATCTGCCCCGGAATAGTTCGCCCCGACTGATACGACGGATCGTCGGGTTTAGGGAACTCGCTCAAGCCTCAACACGTTGGCTGAGCGTGAGCGGCTGTCGGAACCTGCAAGTACGGCAACGAGCTCTCCCGAACGGATTTCGCCCTCGGCGGTAGCCACTCGTATTGCTTCATAAACCATGTCTTCGTTGGATCCGTTGAGGGCCATAGGAAATGGCGTGGTTCCCCAGCTCAACGTGAGTTGCTGGACCGTGGCGGGCGTGGCGGAGAAACCCAAGATGCGAGCTCGCGGACGGAACCTCGCCATGGATCTCACCGTGAATCCACTCCCCGATATGCAAAGGATGTTTCTGATGCCGAGCGCCTCGGTGGCGCGCCATGCCGACATCGTCATGGCATCGGTGACCGAAGCCGCTCCCCCGTCAGCATTTGTCATGCGCATCTCTGCCAGCTTCGATGCCCACACCTCGTGGTCCATCTCCTCGTCGGCTCTCGCGGCGATCCGACTCATGGTGTGGATGACGTTCACCGGGTCGGCACCTATGGCAGTTTCGCCCGACAACATGACCGCAGACGATCCGTCGAACACTGCGTTCGCGACATCTGATGCTTCGGCCCGTGTCGGCGCTGGGTTGGTGACCATCGATTCGAGCATCTGAGTAGCAGTGATGACAGGGCGGCCACCGGCGATGCACTGTCTGATGATCGATTTTTGCAGATGAGGCAGGTCTTCGAGCGAACATTCGTTGCCGAGATCTCCTCGAGCAACCATGACAGCACCGGATGCCTCGATGATTCCTGTGAGGTTGTCGACGGCGGCGCGAGTCTCGACCTTTGCGATCAGCAGCGGGCCATGGGGATGCGGCTCGGTGCCAACTCGGCGCATGTCGTGAGCCGACCGCACGAACGACACAGCGATCATGTCGACGCCGGCCTCCACGAACGCATCGACTCCCAGCAGGTCGCTGTCGGTCGGGGTCGAAAAACGTAGCCGATCCGATGGCACATGGATTCCGGGTCGTCCACGTAGGAAGCCGCCAAAGCTGACGTTGGCGACGAGATGGTCGTCAGATCGGCCCGTCACCATCAAGATTGCCCCGCCGTCGCCAACCGTTAGCTTGTCGCCAGGACGAATGTCGTCAAGAAGACCTTCGTAGTCGACTTCGATCACCTCGGCCGATGATTTCTCACTCCCTACTGTCAACTTGACGGTAGATCCCGAAGGGACATCGACACCGTCGGGACCGAAACTTCCGGCGCGAACTTTGGGGCCTGGGAGATCAACGAGGATTCCGACACGTTTACCTTCGTCAGCGGCGACCTTACGGATGCGGTGATACCGCTCCAGTCCGTCGTCGATCGTGCCGTGAGCGAGGCCGATACGGGCCACGTCCATTCCTGCTCGGATCATCTCACGAAGAGTTGCCTCGTCTTGAGAGGCCGGTCCGATGGTTGCGACGATCTTTGTACGGCGATTCATGCTCGCAAGCTAGTGGGATCAACGGTGATGAGAGCACAAACGCCACGAAACTGGCTGATTCAAGCAGGTACTCTCGGCGAATGGCGAGACTCCGGGACGGTAAGCACCCATATCTAAGTCACGGGAATCCGCTGGCGATCGCCCATCGAGGCGGCGCCGGTGTTTACCCCGAAAACACGGAGAGGGCGTTTCGACACGCCGTGAATCTTGGGTTCACCCATCTCGAGACAGACGTTCACGTCACCTCAGACGGCGTGGCCGTGGCGTTCCACGACGACGCACTCGACCGAGTCACAGATCGCGAGGGTGTGATTGCAGAGTTGCCTTGGGCCGAAGTTCAAAGGGCGCGGGTAGACGGCACCGACTCGATCTGCAGACTCGATGATCTCATCGGAGGGTTCCCGGACACGTGTTTCAATCTCGATCCGAAGCACGACGCGGCTGTGCAACCCCTGGCCGACGTGCTTGTGCGCACAGCGTCGCTCGATCGGGTGTGCGTAGGCTCGTTTTCGGATCGTCGCATCAGCCGAGTGCGGGCTCTGGTTGGCGACGGGCTGTGCGCTGGGATGGGGCCAGGTAAAGCCATCTTGCTGGTGCTGCGATCATGGCATCTTCCGCTGACGCCCACCCATGTCGATGTTGCACAGATGCCGGTGAAGGCAGGCGGAGTTCCGATCGTTACTCGGTCGTTCGTGGCGGCGGCTCACAATCTCGGCATCGACGTCCACGTTTGGACCATCAATGACCCGATCGAAATGAACCGACTGCTCGATCTCGGAGTCGATGGCATCATGACCGACCAGCCCGACCTGCTCAAAGAGACATACATAGAACGCGGCGATTGGCACCCCGCCAACGAGTGAGCTGTGGACGACTCTGTGGAGAACCCTCTGGTGCTTGGGGATTCGCGGTGGTTTTCCCACGTAACCCTGGGGATTTCCCAAAACCCTCTTGACGACGATCCCAACGGTCGCGAATATGTCGTTGTCGAAGCGAAAGCAGCGACTCGGAGGTCTCGGGTCGGTTCGGAAGGCGCAAGCCGACTGGTCCACTCAAGTCCGATGGGAAACCGCTCGAACGGAGACACGGCTAAGTCAGGCTGACAATCTTCGGAGCGTCAGTGAGTCGATCGGAGTTACGGCGAGTCATCGCCAATCCGACCGGAGCCGGCCCTTACGAGGGGCCGTCCGGGAGGTGCGGAGATTTCTCACCATCCGAGGGACCACATGGACGCCGACAGAACCCCATACGGGGGCAATGTCGGTCCAGGTGGATCACTCCCCCAGATGGCACGTATCGGGTCAACTCGGACTGAGAAACCACCGTCGGGTGGCAACTCGGTTCGGTTTCGATTCGATGTCGACGGACATCAATGATCGGTTCGGGCAAGAATTGGAGAGGACGCAATCCGGTTCGAGTCAAGGTCAATCTCCCGTACGGGGGGCGACCGCAAGTGTCGGGAGGTCCGTCGAGATCTTCAGACCAGGTGATCTGAGTCGATTCGAAGCCCCGAGGAGTTGACCGGTGCGAGCCGGGAGGCTAATCGGGGCTTCGTCGCGTTTCGAGTGAAGTCGTCGAGCCCAGATGTGGTCGAGGCAAGATGTGGGTTAGTCGTCCTTGAGCGCAACTGCATTGGCTGTGACATTGATCTTTGGGGTGTACTCGGGAGCCTCCACATGCCGTTGTTCGTTGCCGAGGGTTGATCGCAACTCCAGACGGCAACTCTGGCACGGCCCGTAGAAATCGTCGGTGGTGGTAGTGCCGCACCGTGGGCACTCGAAATCAATTCTCGGGCCAAGCTCATGCACGAGCGCATTGTGCCACGAAGTCAACAAAGTGATGGGGACACCATCATCGGGGTATCATCCGACCAGTTCATGGGACCCGAAGGCATGTCTGACGCATCGAAGTCGAAACCGGTGGATGCCCGGACGATGATCATCGGGGCGGGCCCGGCAGGACTCACCGCGGCGTATCAACTTGGCAAACAAGGCCTGGGGTGCGTTGTCGTGGAAGCCGATGACGTGGTCGGCGGAATTTCGAGAACCGTCGAGCGCGACGGTTGGCGGTTCGACATAGGCGGACACCGGTTCTTTACGAAGGTGCCGCCGGTATCGAAACTTTGGCACGAGATTCTTCCCGATGAGGACTTTCTGCTGCGCCCGCGCATGAGTCGCATTTTCTACCGGGGCAAGTTCTACGACTATCCCCTGAAACCGCTCAACGCTCTGCGAAATCTTGGACTGATCGAGTCGATTCGATGTGTGTTGTCATACATGTTGGTGCGGGTCCGGCCGCCGAAGAACCAAGAAACATTCGAGGGGTATACGGCCGCCCGGTTCGGGTGGCGGCTCTACGGGATCTTCTTCAAGACCTACACGGAGAAGGTGTGGGGTGTGCCGGCCAATGAAATCCAAGCCGATTGGGCGGCCCAGAGAATCAAGAATCTCAACCTGTTCAGCGCAGTCTGGAACGCTCTGAAGCCGAGACGCAACCAAAAGGAAATCGCCAGCCTCATCGAGGAATTCGAATACCCCCGACATGGGCCGGGAATGATGTGGGAGCGCTGTCACCAACTGGTTGTCCAACAAGGAGGCATTGTCGAATTCGGGCAGCGGGTGGTGAGAATCGATCATGCCAATGGCCGTGCCACCAAGCTTGTCACCGACTCGTCGGGATCTGAGACGGAGTTCGACTGCAGCGAAATCATTTCGTCGATGCCGCTACCACGGTTGGTACAGGCCATGAACCCAGCACCAGACGATGATGTCATCGCGGCGGCCAACGGTCTGTCATTTCGGGATTTTCTCACCGTGGCGTTGGTGTTGCCGGCTGAAGATGCCTTCCCCGACAATTGGATCTACGTCCACTCCCCCGATGTAGAGCTCGGACGAATCCAGAACTTTGGCTCGTGGTCCCCGGAGATGATCGCGGTCGAAGGCATGACATGTCTGGGCCTCGAATATTTCGTGACCGAGGGAGACCAGATGTGGGCATCCGACGACGACGATCTGATCAAGCTCGGAATCTCGGAGCTGGCCACGCTGGGTTTGATCGACCCAGACCATGTCAAGCAGGGGTTTGTCGTGAGGATGCCGAAGGCCTACCCGATGTACGACGCCGACTACAAGCACAATGTCGAGGTGCTCCGACATTGGCTCGACACCAACGTCACCAACGTTCATCCTGTGGGCCGCAACGGTATGCATCGCTACAACAACCAGGATCATTCGATGTACACGGCGATGCTCACCGTCGACAACATCGTCGACGATGCCGGGCACGACGTGTGGAGTGTCAACGTCGATGCCGAATACCACGAAGAGATGTCAACGACGGAGTCATAGTCATCGACGGATGCTCTCGGGTGGCGGCCCGTACCGATGGCGAAGGTGATCTCGCACTGCCTTGACCCGCCCCTTCGGCGACCAATGAAGGCCACGCATTGACGGTCGCAGAGTGCCGATTGGCAGCAATACCAGTGCCAGCCCTGCACGAAATGTGACATTCCAGCGTCCGTAATGTTCTCGTAGAAGCAGAAGAGTGTTTCTTAGCTGGAGGTAGGCGACGAGCTCCACTGACGAGCTCATGCCGGGGTTTGACACGAGCGCGCCTCTCACCACACCGCACCGCCAGCCCGCATCGGCCGCCCTCAGACCGAGATCGGCCTCCTCGCAGTAGGCAAAGTATCTTTCGTCGAACAGCCCAATGTCTTCGAGACACTCGCGACGCGCCAACATGAGCGTTCCGTGTGGATAGTCGGATGGATCGAAGCCAGACTCCGTGTCGGGTGTGGCGTCAATGGCACCAAGGAACGGGTCGATGATCGGCCGAAACCCATCACCGACGTCGGCGCTGACGAGGCCAACGTCCGGGAGCGCACCAACGGCCTCAAGAATGGTCGCGATGGCATCGCCGCTCGGTCCGGAATCATGTGGGGTGACGGCCACCCACTCACCGCGACCAGACCTCAGCCACCTTCGTAGCCCAACGTTTGCACCCGGACCGAAACCGAGATTGGCATCGGTCTCTATGACCTCTACAGATGAGTCGAGTCGCCTCAGAGCCTCGCGACCGGCCGGCTCTGAGCCGTTGTCGACGACAATTATGTGTCCGACACCGGCCTGGGCGTGATAGGCGTTGACGGTGTGTTCGATGCTGTCGGCGCGGTTGCGGTGGACGATCACCACCGTGACCGCCTCGACTTCGGCTGGTGGGGATCCCGCGCCGGTGCCTGGATCTTGGTCGTCGAAAGACATATCAGCGGCATCCTCGCCGGGGGATCCGAACGATGCAACCTGAATGTGGAGGCCGCCCGGCGTGGAGAGGTACCCTGCGACGGCCAGAAACCATGGAGTGACGGTGACGACTGACCATCAGCCAGACGGTGCCCCCGACGATTCTTCGCGCGTCCACGATTCGATCGACAAGATCGGCGACCTGGCGGCGGAAGCTGGTCTGCGTCGCATCCACATACTTGCCTGGCGGGATCTGGCGGATGTGGAGGCGGGGGGGTCGGAGGTCCACGCGGCAACAATTGCCGGGCTGTGGGCGAAGGCGGGGATCGATGTCACGATGCGAACGTCGTATGCGCAGGGCTCACCGCCCGAGGCTGTTAGAGACGGATATCGGGTGATACGCAGAGCCGGCCGCTACCTGGTTTTTCCCAGAGCGGTGGTTTCCGAATTGGCAGGCAAACATGGGCCTCGCGATGGTCTGGTCGAAATATGGAACGGTGTCCCGTTCATGACGCCGCTGTGGGCGCGTGGCCCCAAAGTCACATGGCTTCACCACGTTCACGAAGCAATGTGGCCGATGGTTCTTCCACCCCGACTCGCTCGAGCCGGCCAGATTTTCGAGCGGCGGATCGCACCACCGTTCTACCGAACGACGAAGGTTGTGACGCTCTCTGAGTCGTCGCGCCGCACGATCATCGACCGCATGAAGATGGCTCCGTCGAATGTGAGTGTGGTGTCTCCGGGAATCGACCCGGCGTTCCATCCCGGCGGCACAAGGTCGACAGAGCCCAAGATCGTTGCGGTGGGCAGACTGATGCCGTCTAAGTCATTCGACGTTCTGATTGACGCCGTCAAGCGGGTTCGAGATCAGGTGCCAGCAAAGCTCGTGATCGTGGGCGACGGCTACGAAAGAGATTTTCTCGAGCGGCGGATTCGTGATCTCGACGCTGAATCATGGTGCGAGCTTCCTGGCCGCGTCAGCGAGTCCGAACTGATCGGGCACTATCAATCGGCCTGGCTCTTGGCCAGTGCCTCCACCAGCGAAGGTTGGGGAATGACCATCACGGAGGCAGCGGCTTGTGGCACTCCAGCCGTGGCAACTCGCATCTCGGGTCACCTCGATGCCGTGGCTGATGGAGTAACCGGCATTCTGGTCGACGACATAGGCCAGCTCAGCGACGCCATAACCCGCCTGCTGATCGACGTCGATTCGCGAGAACGCATGGCCAATGCGTCGATCAACTGGGCGCGTTCATTCACCTGGCAACGAACCGCGCATGACACTCTCTCGGTGCTCGCTCAAGAGGCCATGAGCAAGCGGTGATCCCGGGTTGATGGCCATAAAGGAGATCTGGGTGGCTGAGCGCCGCCGCGGTTGTAAATCGCGATTCATGGTGCTCGCAGCCGCGCTCATTGCCTACGTGCCGATTGTGCTGTCGAGCCCTGGGCGCGTGGGTGCCGACACAAAGACCTACCTGTATCTGGATCCCACCCGATGGATGAGTCGGTCGATTTCGCTGTGGGACAGCGATGTGGCCCTGGGCACCGTCACCCACCAGACCATCGGTTATCTGTGGCCGATGGGACCGTTCTACTGGGTCTTCGAACAGCTCGGCAGTCCGGATTGGTTTGCACAACGCATTTGGCTCGGCACCATCCTGTTCATGGCAGGTATGGGGGTCAGGTACCTGCTGCGCACGATGGGGTGGGAGGGCTCAGGACTTCTCGTGGCGATGTTCGCCTACGAGTTGAGCCCGTACCTGCTTGACTACTCGGCGCGAATTTCGGTGATTCTGCTCCCCTTCGCCGGATTACCATGGCTCATTGGATTGACCATTCGTTCCGTTCGCACGGGTGGCTGGCGCCACCCGGCACTATTCGCACTGGTAGCGGTCACCATCGGAAGCGTTAACGCAACTTCGCTCCTGCTGGTGGGGATGGCGCCAGTTCTTTGGATCTTGCACGCAACTTTCGTCGAGAGGTCGGTGAGCCTGGGCCAGTCGGTTCGCGCTGCGGCGAAGATCGGTGCGGCCAGCATTGGTGTATCACTTTGGTGGATTGCCGGATTGGTTCTTCAAGGCGGCTACAGCCTCCCAGTCACGAGATACACCGAGACCTACAGAGTCGTTGCGGAGGCATCCACTGCTCCGGAGATTCTGCGAGGACTCGGCTACTGGTTCTTCTACGGCAACGACCAGTACGGCCCTTGGATCAAGCCCAGCGTCGACTACACGCAAGGCGTGTGGCTGCTCTTCGTGAGTTTCGGACTGGTCGTGTTGGCACTGGCCACAGCCGGTGTCGTGCGGTGGCGGCACCGCTCCTATTTCCTTCTTCTTCTGGTTGTCGGCGCCCTCGCCGGTATCGGAGCTCACCCGTTTAACGCACCATCGTTCCTCGGTCGTCTGTTCAGCGATTTCACCCGAACCGACGCTGGCCTAGCAATGAGATCCACCCCCCGAGCGGTGCCGATGGTTGTGCTATCCACCGCGGTCCTGCTCGGCGCCCTTGTCAACGCGGTGCAGAAACGCTGGCCAGGATGGGCCCGACCACTTGGGGCACTCATCCTCTTGGCGGTGGTGCTCAACAATCCGGCCATGTGGAAGATCAGGATGATCGAGCAAAATCTGAATCGTCCGGAGGACATTCCTGAGTACTGGGTTGACGCCGCCGACCGCTTCGACCAACTCGACGATGGCAGCCGGGTATTGGAGCTACCAGGCTCAGATTTTGCGTCCTACCGCTGGGGCAACACGGTCGATCCGATCACCCCCGGTTTGATGGACCGCGGTTATGTCGCACGTGAACTTGTTCCATTCGGGTCTGCTCAGTCGGCAGCCTTGCTGACTGCCTTCGATCGACGATTCCAAGAGGATTCCGTGGAAGCGAAGTCTGTCGTTCCGATCAGCCAGCTGATGTCGGTCGGAGACATAGTCCATCGTGCTGATCTCACCTTCGAACGTTTTCGTACGCCTCGCCCAGCGCCAACTGAACGAGTGCTTGAGTCTGTCCCCGGACTGTTGGATCCCGAGTCGTTCGGTGACCCGGTCCCCAACCGGCCGATCGACGAATTGCCGCTGCTCGATGAGGTCTTCCTTGCAACCGATCCAGACTTGGCGGTTCCATCACCGGTAACCCGCTTCGGTGTGCCGGACCCCCTGCCAGTGGTGCGCGTGAGCGCCGCCGACTCGCCTGCGATCGTGGTAGGCGGTGCGGAGGGTCTTGTCGATGCCGCCGGAGCGGGTCTGATCGACCCGACTCGCACCATCTTCTTCGCGGCCGATCTGTTGTCGAACCAAGATGCGATGGTGTCAGCTCTAGCGTCGCCCGCTTCGGTCATCATCACCGACTCCAACCGCAAGAGGGCGCGGCGATGGGGCACACTCCGGGAGAATGTCGGCTACACGGAGCGCGCCGGTGAGACGCCGTTGATCTACGACCCCACCGACAATCGTCTCGATGTCTTCCCTGATCTCGAGTCTGTGCCCGGCCTTGATGTCGACGACACCCGCACCGTAAGCATCGACCTGGGACCGATGATTGTGTCGGCTTCCGACTACGGCAATCCGGTCACCTACACCAACGATGATCGAGCATGGTTTGCACTCGACGGCGACACCTCGACAGCTTGGGTGGTGGGAGCCTTTGCAGAGCCTCGAGGCGATTTCCTGCGAATGGAGTATCCGTCGCCAAACACGATCTCGGAAATCACGTTGGTGCAGACCCTTGCCGAGACCAATCGTCATATCACCGAAGTGGCGGTGGTCGGTGATGGCGTGGAAATTGGTCGTTTCGCGATTGATGCCAGCTCACTTGCCTCAACTGGTCAACGAATACTGCTTGAAGGTCCCACCACCGCGTCAATCTGGGACATTGTGATCACAGACGTCGACCTGTCCCGCCGCGCCACATACCCCGGGGTCTCACCGGTCGGTTTCGCCGAGGTGACAATGGGAATAGACCCGGAGCCGGTAGTCGAGCAGATTCGTACGCCAGTGGCATTCGTCGACACTGCCGGCGATCAACTTGACCGACACGACTTGTCGGTCGTTCTGACACGCGAACGATCCAACCCGCAGGAGCCGGTACGACGCGACCCCGAACGGTCGATGTTGAGACTCGTGCCGCTGCCGGGAGATCGGGAATTCAGAGTGGAGGGCACTGCTCGGCTGTCGTCTTACGCACCTGAGACCCTCATAGATTCACTACTCGGGCGCACGACTGACATAGTCGGCGTACCGCTAGCGGCAGCCTCTTCCGGACGCCTTCCCGGATTCCTGGCGGGTGCAGCATCGTCGGCCTTCGACTCCGACCCGGCTACAGCATGGACAGGGGTATTCGGTCCTCAATCCGGGCAATTCCTCACCATCTCGCGCGATCAGCCGGTGCATGTCGACAATCTGAGTATCGACCTGGTGGCCGATTCGTTTCACTCGGTGCCATCAGTGCTGCGGATAATTGCCGACGGACAACCAGTCGGTGAATACGAAACGCACATTGGCCTACGCGACGAACCTCGGGGGGCAATCGCCACCATCGAATTGCCCGTAAGTGTCGTCACATCGCAACTCACCATCGAGGCTGTGGCCGTCGATGAGCGCTTGACCATCGATTGGTACAGCCATGTCGACCACGCCATGCCCATAGCGATTGCTGAAGTGCGAGCGTCTGACCTCCTGCAGTTCGGCATGGCGTTACCAATCTCAGCGGACTGTCGCAGCGATCTGATCTCTATCGACGGCCTGCCCGTAGCAGTGAGAATCTCCGGCACGGCGGAAGCTGCCATTGACAGACTCGACTTGCCCCTCGTCGGATGCGATGTGGTGGCTACATCTGGCGACCTTGTCGTCGCGACTGCTCCTGGTGCCTCGACTGGATACGACCTCGATCAGGTGGTGCTCCTGAGCCCTCGCCCTCTGGCACCTCGTAATCTGCCGGCCGTAGTGGCGACGACACGACACTCCGACACGTCGTTCTCTGTCGCGGTAGAGGGCTCCACAGATGATCGATGGCTGATCCTCGGTCAGAGTCACAATCTCGGTTGGCATGCAACCGTCAACGGATCCGATCTCGGACCGCCGATCACGATCGACGGATTTGCCAATGGCTGGTTCTTGCCGGCCGGAGACGACATCACGGTGTCTCTCGACTGGACTCCCCAACGATTGGTCCGGTGGATGATCCTGATCTCGATCCTGACGGTGTTGGCGTGTCTGGTGCTTGCGTGGCGAGGCAAGCCATGGAAACCCCCACACGAAACAACGTTCACGGCTTCGATTGAGGACGCTCCCCTTCCTGTGATCGCTCCCCTACCGTTGATCGAGCAGGCAAGCGTAGTCTTCGGCTCACGGGCAGTAGCCGTGGGAGTTTCCGTGGGATTTTCCCTGTTCGCCTGGGCCAACCTGCCTCAGTGGACTCCGGTGGCGATATTGCTG
>JBDNJK010000098.1:0-21111 GCA_041687805.1 Acidimicrobiales bacterium | reverse complement strand
TTCACCGCCGACGATGCCAAACAGTTCCTCGACGGCGATCTGATTGACGAAGCCAAGGTTGAAGCAGCCGATGGCAAGGTCGTATCAGCCTTTATTCGCGCTACTCGCTCCTGATCCCTGACAACCGCCGAACATCGAGATTCAGGCCAGCGAAATATCTACCGGGACCGCACGGGTGAGAGTGTGGCCCACTGGTGAGGTGCCCACCACCTTCTGGTGGAGTTCGGCGAGGGCCGCGTCGGAGGCATCGGAATCGAGATGCACATCGACTTTGATCGATTCGTAGCCGGCATTGCCGTCGGGGGCGAGACCGAGAAAGGTGTGGAGATCGATGTTGCCGGTCAGGTCGATTCGCAGGTCGTTGATTTCGATTCCGGCTGCGGTGGCGTTGGCGGCATAGCCGACCGCTAGGCAGTTTCCCAAGGCGGCGAGCACCTGCTCAACGGGGTTGGGAGCCGTGTCGGTGCCACCGAGCGACGAGGGTTCATCGGATCCGATTGGCCCGAACTCTCTGATCGAGGCGTTGGACCGGAAGCCCTGATCCCACGTGACCGACGCGTTCCAAACGGAAGCGGCGACTTCGGGCACCTCCTGGATCTTGTTGGCCAACCCGGCGACGGATTCGATGTCGACTTGATTAAGAGCCGATTTGATTGTGGCAGTCATGGTTCCTCCGTGGAATCCCTTAAATTATGATGCGAATAGTCAGGATTATAAACATGGACGATCGCAACCGCAACGGTCGCGCCCTACAGGAGCGATCAGATCGGCTCCTCTGGCGCTACGGTCTTGAATCGCAACGTGCAAATGTGTCACGTCAACTCACAATTCTGGACTGCCTTGAACAAGTCGATTGAAACAATCTCCGCCGTCGCGTCAAACCTCCGTTGGACATGGGACCAGCGAACCCGGGCTCTGCTCTCGACGCTTCCGGGTGCGACGGCCGGGCGGCACCCGCTGCAGGTCATCCATGCCGCGCCGGCAAAAGACATGGAACAGTGGGCCGAGAACAACGCCGATGAGCTCCAAGACGTGGCCGGGGCGGTCCTCGAGCTCGAAGCATCAGCTGGTCCGCCGGAAATCGCCTACTTCTCGCCCGAGTTCGGTATTGCTGCGGAGGTGCCTCAGTATTCGGGTGGCCTCGGCATTCTGGCAGGCGACCATCTCAAGGCCGCGAGCGACGTCTCGTTGCCGCTGATCGGAATCGGCCTGCTGTATCGCAGTGGTTTCTTTCATCAGGAGATCGAGACCGACGGGCAACATGAACGCTACGAGTCGATTGATCCCCGCGAGATTGGAGCTATCGATACTGGCCACTTGGTGACAGTCCCCATCTCCGGATCTGAGGTCGTGGCCCGTGTCTGGAAGCAGATCGTCGGGGCAACCACAC
Source organism: Acidimicrobiales bacterium (assembly GCA_041687805.1). GTDB lineage: Bacteria > Actinomycetota > Acidimicrobiia > Acidimicrobiales > Aldehydirespiratoraceae > SZUA-87. Next base: position 19,721 of record JBDNJK010000098.1, on the reverse strand, counting down.
TTATTCTTCTCGACACCGATCACCCCCATAACTCGCCCATCAACCGCCGGATCACCGATCGCCTCTACTCGGGCGATCGAACGCATCGACTGCACCAGGAACTGATCTTGGGCGTCGGAGGAGTGCGCGCGCTGAGGGCACTCGATCTGAATCCACGCGTGTTCCACCTCAACGAGGGACACGCATGTTTTCTTCTTCTCGAACTACTGGCCGAACAGATTGAGAGCGGATCCAGCCTCGACGACGCTATCGAGTGGGTGCGTTCGGCGACCTTGTTCACCACCCATACGCCTGTGCCGGCTGGCATAGACACATTCAGTCGGCAACTAGCGATGCCTGCGCTCAAGCCGTGGTCCAAACGAATCGGTGTGCCTGTCGACACGATTATGAGATGGGCCGAGATGCCATCACCGGGACGCGGCCGTCCGTTCAACACCGCCGCGCTCGCATTCGAGCTCTGCGGCCGAGCCAACGGCGTGAGCCAACTACATGCGAGCGTGAGTCGGGAGTTGTTCTCGAGCATTCCGCGAGCGGCCGCTGTGGAGGGCATTACCAACGGCGTGCACGCCCGCACGTGGGTCGCCCCGGAGATGCAGGACCTCTACGACCGGTGTCTGGGTGAAGCATGGGACAACGGCTCACCTGAAGCATGGTCGCGAGCATCGGATCTCGATGCCGACGAGTTTCGCTCCACACACGACGTCGGTCGACGTCGTCTCACCGAACTGGTGGCGCGTTCCGCCGGTGTCGACCTCGACCCCGATGGCTGCATCATCGGCTTTGCCCGCAGGTTTGCCACATACAAACGGGCGACCTTGTTGCTCCGGGACGAGGCCGGATTGCAGCGGGCATTCGACGGGGGAGCACAGTTTGTGTTCGCCGGAAAGGCACACCCAGCCGACAACGAGGGCAAGGCCGTGCTGGCTGAAATCGCAAAGTTCTCGAAGTCGAGAGAGGCACAGGGCCGTTTCGTGTTTCTGGCCGACTACGACATTTCCGTGGCCGGCGCGATGTACGGCGGGTGTGATGTGTGGCTCAACAACCCGATACGACCACACGAAGCTTGTGGAACCAGCGGTGAGAAAGCCGCGCTCAATGGCGCACTCAACTGCTCGATACTCGACGGCTGGTGGGCCGATTGGTACACCGACGGGATCGGTTGGGCAATCCCAACATCTGATATCGAAGATCAGGAGCGGCGTGACGATGCCGAATCAATTTCGCTCAACCAATTGCTCGCCCGAGAGGTTCTGCCATCGTTCAGAGACGGCGATCCCTGGTGGGTCCGCACCGTCGCCATGCTCAACCATTTGGGTCCGCTGGTAACCGCAGGACGTATGGTCAACGAATACGACGAGCGTTTCTACAGTCCGATCCGACACCGATGACGCCGACCGATTACGACCAGTTCGGCACCCGTCAACCATTCGGGGTCAACTGGGACGGCAGCGGGGTCAATGTTGCCGTCTACTCCGAAGCCGCTGACTCGATCGAATTTTGTCTTTTCGATGATGATGGCAATGAGCGATGTTTGGTCATCCCGGAGAACTCTGCCCACATCCATCACGGTTACTTCCCCGGTGTCTCTCCCGGACAGCGTTATGGGTTTCGCGTGCACGGAGAATGGAATCCTGAACGCGGCGTGCTTTCCAACCACGCGAAGTTGCTGCTCGACCCTTACTCCCGAGCTATCGATGGCGAGGTTGAGTGGGCCTCAAACGTGTTCGCCCATGTGCCCGGATCCCCAATGGAGCGAAACGATCAAGACAGTGCGCCGAACGTGCCGCGTTCCGTCGTGGTCGATAACACATTCGATTGGGGGGACGACGCGCCGCTGAGGACCCCATGGACCTCCTCGGTGATCTATGAGACACACGTTCGTGGCCTCACCATGACCCATCCAGAGGTCCCAGCAGAGTTGCGGGGCACCTATGCCGGAATGGCCTCCACACCAATAATCGAGCATCTCGTTTCGTTGGGCATCACGGCTGTGGAACTGATGCCCGTGCAACATTTTGTTCCCGAGGGATTTCTTGCCGAGCGCGGTCTCACCAACTATTGGGGGTACGCAACAGCTGCCTTTCTGGCACCACACGGCGGGTACTCGTCCTCGGGAACTCGGGGCGAGCAGGTTGTCGAGTTCAAACAACTCGTGCGCACGCTGCATACCGCGGGCATCGAGGTGATCATGGATGTCGTCTACAACCACACCACCGAAGGTGCTTTGGCGGGCCCAACACTCTCACTTCGTGGCCTCGATAACACGACCTACTACAGGGTGCGTGACGACGATCCGTCCACATACGTCGACTACACGGGCACCGGCAATAGTCTCAACGTTGATCACCCGGCATCGCTGCAGTTGGTCATGGACAGTCTCCGCTACTGGGCTGACGAGATGCACGTCGACGGATTTCGATTTGATCTGGCGTTCGCGTTGGCTCGCACCAAATACGACATCGGCAGGCGTTCGTCGTTTCTCGACATTGTTCATCAAGACCCGGTGCTCAACAGCACCAAGTTGATTGCCGAACCGTGGGATGTGGGTCCCGGCGGTTACCAACTCGGTCATTTCCCGCCGCTTTGGTCGGAATGGAACGCAGCGTTTCGCGACGACGTGCGTGACTACTGGGACGGGTCGATGGGAGCGCTACCTCGCTTCGCCATGCGTTTCGCCGGCAGCTCAGATCTCTACGACCGTCCGGGGCGCCGACCGTGGGCCAGTATCAACTTCGTGACATCTCACGACGGGTTCACGCTCCAAGACCTTGTCAGCTACGACCATCGTCACAACGAGGCAAACAAGGAAAACAACCGTGACGGTCACCCCGACATGAGGTCATGGAATGGTGGCGAAGAGGGCGATACCGACGACACAGATGTTTTGGAGAATCGGCGCAGGCGCAGATACTCCATGCTGGCCACGCTGTTGTTGTCCCAAGGCGTTCCCATGATTTGCGGTGGCGACGAACTCGGCCGTACCCAACGCGGCAACAACAACGCCTACTGCCAAGACAATGATCTCACGTGGTACGACTGGACCTCCGTCGACGCCGAACAGATGGAGTTCGTCAAGTTGCTGATTGATGTGCGTCACCATCACCCGGTTTTCCGACGTGGTCGCTTCTTCGCAGGAGTGCCGGCCTTGGGTGGGTCACTTGACGACATCGGCTGGTTTCGCCCTGACGGATCTGCCATGGAGAACCGCGATTGGGAGGATGATCGTGGGAGTGCCATAGCGGTCTTTCTCAATGGCAATGCACTCCGAAAGCTTGGGCCGGAGGCCGGTCGAGTCGTCGACCGCAGCTTCTTGATGATGAGCAACCCTGGCCAAGCCACGGTCGATTTCACCATGCCTGAGGGACTAGGCGGGGAATGTTGGCGCGTCATTTTTGACACCGCCGATTTGAGCACGACCGACACGTTGGTTGGAAGTCGTGATAATTGGATCATGGAGGGATGGTCGATGACACTTCTCGAACGCGACAGCCTGATTCCGGTGCTCGAGTGAAGGTTCTGTTCGCCACCGCCGAATTACGACCCCTGGTGAGTGTCGGGGGCCTTGCCGAGGCCGCATCCGGCTTGGTCGCAGGGCTACGCCAGCTCGGCACGGAGGTGATCATCGCACTACCCGACTACTCGTCGTGGTCGCTGGACGATTCCGTCAAGGTCGCACTCGACGTACCGGACTGGGCCGGCCCGGCTACTGCCAGAATCGGCCTGCACCCTGATGCCGGTCGGATCGCCTTGGTCGAGGTGCCCGGTATTGCACGTCCCAACCCCTATGTAGACACCGACAGTGAAGGATGGCCCGACAACGATCAGCGGTTCGGAGCATTTTCGGCGGCAGTAGCTGCTCTAGCGGTCGAGCTTGAGGTCGATGTCGTCCACCTCAACGACTGGCACACCTCGCTTACCCCGGCATTTCTTCCCGATTCGTTTCCGACGTTGCTGATGATCCACAACTTGGCCCACCAGGGTTGGTTGAGCGCCGATTGGCTTCACCGCCTGCCGGTCTTGCGAGACGCCTATCAGAGTGCCGATGGTGCCAATGCTCTGGCGGGCGCCTTGGCGTCGGTCGATCGTGTGGTGGCGGTGAGCCCCAACTATGCCGACGAGATCTCCACACCTGAACACGGCCTGGGCCTTGATGCCATCCTTGCCTCTCGCGGTTCCGACTTGAGCGGGATACGCAACGGAATCGACGCGCGTGTCTGGGATCCAACTACCGACGCATTCGTCCCGACTTTTTCCCACTCAGACATGCGTGGGAAGGTCGAGGCTCGTGCGAGCCTTTTGCAGCGGGTCGGATGGAGCGCCAGTCGAGACCCGCTTCTGGTGATGGTCACGCGGCTCGTCGATCAAAAGGGCGTCGACTTAGCATTCGAGGCCGCGCGATTTCTGGAAGGCATGAAGGCGCGCATGATTGTTCTCGGTAGCGGCGACCCCCGGCTGGCTGAGTGGGCACAGTGGCTTATGGACACTCAACCCGAACGGTTCTGGTTTCACAACGGCTACGACGCCCCGCTATCTCACCTCCTGTTCGCGGGTGGTGATCTCTTCTTGATGCCGAGCCGGGACGAACCGTGCGGCCTGGCTCAAATGCAAGCCATGGCTTACGGGACGATCCCGATCGTCACTGCGGTGGGGGGCCTGGTCGACACTGTCGTCGATGCCGACCGACACGACGATGGCACCGGCTTCATGGCCACTGCCCTCGATGAGAGTGGCGTGGTCGATGCCGTGCACCGCTCCCTGCGTGCAGTCCGCCACCCAGGTCGCCGCAAATCAATTCAGCGGCGTGGCATGACCATCGATTGGTCCTGGGATCAGCCTGCGCAGGAATTCCAAAGACTCTACGACGACATCGCAGCCGGCTGATTGCCGCTGGTTTCCGAATTCAGACGTCGAACACATAGCCCTTCGGCACCGCCGCCACACCTTGGTCGCTGACGGTGAACCGCTCGGCATCGGCAGCGGCGTCGTAGCCGATGGTGACGCCGGCAGGGACGACCACGTTCTTGTCGATGATGCACTTGCGAACTCTGGCTCCGTTCTCAACCGTGACGTTCTGCAGCAGAACCGACTCGTGGACCTCAGCGTTCTCAATTGCGACATAGCGCGACAGAACCGAATCTGTGCAGGTGGCGCCCGACAGGATCACGCCGTTACTCAGGATCGAATTCGACACTGAACATGGGCCGTCGGACGCATCGACGATCTTCGTGGGCGGGGCAGTGACACTTTGGGTGAAGATCGGCCACTTGCGGTTGTAGAGGCTGAATTTCGGAAGCGGCGCAACCAGATCCATATGGGCGTCGTAATACGAATCAAGTGTCCCTACGTCTCGCCAGTAATGCTCTTGCTCGGGAGGAGCCCCTGGCACCTTGTTGCGGGTGTAGTCGTAGACGTAGGCCCCCTGTTGAGCGACCATGCGAGGGATGATGTCGCCACCGACGTCGTGTCGGGAATCTGGATCGTCGGCATCTGCGCTGATGACCTCACGGAATGCTTCGGCGTCGAAGATGTAGTTGCCCATGGAGGCCAGCACCTGATCGGGTGCGTCGGCAAGTCTGGGTGCATCGGGATTCTTCTCGTGGAACTCGACGATTCGGTCGCTGTCGGGAGCTTTCTCGATGACCCCGAACTGAACGGACTCGGAAGCATCGACACGAATGCCTGCAACGGTGACCCCGGCGCCGCTGGCGATGTGGGCATCGAGCATCTGACGAGGATCGAGTCGGTAGATGTGGTCGGCCCCGAACACGATCACATGCTCGGGTCGCTCATCATCGAGCAGATTGAAGTTTTGGAAGAGCGCGTCAGCGGACCCCTGGAACCATCTTGGACCTTTGCGCATCTGGGCTGGCACGGTGGTGACGTAGTTACCGAGAATGGAAGAGAGTTGCCATGTGCGTGACACGTGAACATCGAGACTGTGGCTCTTGTATTGCGTGAGAACGACAATCCGCCTGAACCCTCCGTTGGCCAGATTGGACAGCGCGAAATCGATGAGCCGGTAGTTGCCGCCGAATGGCACAGCTGGCTTGGCACGGTCAGCAGTCAGCGGCATCAACCGCTTTCCTTCGCCTCCCGCCAGAACGATGCTCAGAATCGGATGACTGCGATGGGAAGAGAACGACACGATCCGCATCGTATGCTCTCGCCGTGCACCATGCCTTCAATGCCGATGACTCATGGCATCTTGCTGCCGGAACACACACCCGATTGTGGGAGGTGCTGGGAGCGCATCCGACCGCCGAGTCCACACAATTCGCGGTGTGGGCCCCCGGCGCCTCGGCTGTATCAGTGCTCAGCGAACACAACGAGTGGACCCCCAATATGGATCCGATGGATCCCGACCCATCCGGAGTGTGGAGAGCGGAGCTAACGGGTTATCGAGTAGGCGATCGCTACAAATACTCGGTGGCGTCATCAGATGGATCACACGTGGTCGCCAAGGCTGATCCTTTGGCCTTCGAGGCCGAACGAGCGCCAGCCACTGCGTCAATCATCTCGGTCCCGGCGCACGAATGGCGCGACGAAGATTGGATGGCAGGCCGAGCCACTCGCAACCGCCACGACGCTGCGATGTCGATCTACGAGGTCCATCTCGGTTCATGGCGCTTCGAGCCGGGCGGATACGTGGCCATGGCCAATCAACTGGCCGCTTACTGCACCGACATGGGGTTCACCCACGTCGAACTCATGCCGGTGATGGAGCATCCCTTCTATGGATCATGGGGCTATCAGACCACCGGCTATTTCGCCCCGACATCTCGTTACGGCACCCCCGACGAGTTGATGACGTTGGTCGACATTCTTCATGGCGCGGGGGTGGGGGTGTTGCTCGACTGGGTTCCGTCACACTTCCCGACAGACGAACATTCGCTCGGATATTTCGACGGCACCCACCTCTACGAGCACGCCGACCCGCGCCAAGGTTTCCATCCCGACTGGAAATCATTTGTGTTCAACTACGGCCGCGGCGAAGTTCGCTCGTTCCTGCTGTCGTCGGCCCACTACTGGCTCGACGTGTTTCACGCCGACGGCCTCCGCGTTGATGCCGTCGCATCGATGCTCTACCTCGACTATTCCCGCGCCGAGGGGGAATGGATCCCGAACTCGAATGGCGGAAATGAGAACCTCGAGGCGATCTCATTTCTGCAGGAACTGAATCGATCGGTGTATGCCGCGTTCCCCGATGTGGTGATGATCGCCGAGGAGTCCACAGCTTGGCCTGGCGTCACAAATCCGACCGATGCAGGTGGCCTGGGTTTCGGATTCAAATGGGATATGGGTTGGATGCACGACACGCTCGACTATTTGGCCCACGAACCAATACATCGCGCTTGGCACCATGATCGCCTCACATTTCGCTCGGTCTACGCGGCCGGAGAAAATTACGTGCTGCCCCTATCCCACGACGAGGTAGTTCACGGCAAGGGCAGCCTCGTCTCGAAGATGCCTGGCGATCGGTGGCAACAGTTTGCCAACGTCCGACTTTTGCTCGGTTACCAATGGACCACCCCCGGAAAGAAGCTTCTTTTCATGGGATGTGAGTTCGGGGCTATCGACGAGTGGAACCACGAAGCCGAGTTGGCTTGGTCGCTTCTCGACGATCCCATGCATGCGGGCGTCCAAGGCTGGGTCAGAAGGCTCAACGAGCTGCACAGGGAGGTGCCCGCGCTGCATCGCATCGATCGTGACGCCGCCGGGTTTTCCTGGATTGTCGAGGGCGATCGTGATCAAAGCGTGGTGGCCTACCTTCGCCGATGCGAGGGCTCGTCCGCTCTCGTTATCTTGAACAACACCCCGATTCCGCGTTCTGGTTATGTGATAGGGGTGCCCATCGCGGGGGAGTGGATGGTGCTGGCCAACAGCGACGACGAGGGGTACGGCGGCTCGGGAGTCGACGTGGGAGCCAGCTTGGTCGCTTCACAGACTCCCATGCACGGCCAAACGCAATCCATCACCGTCGATTTGCCGCCCTTGTCGGTGGTTATCCTCTCGCCTGCCGAAGGCAGCCTTCCGGGCCAAGGCTGACCCCGCGGATCAGTAGAGAAACATCGGCTTTCCGGCGACGTGGCGAAGCTTGGGCCGGTAATTGTCAGCGTCGTACAACTCGTCGATGTCGACGCGCCGCACGCCTTCTCCCGTGACTGAAATTGGCACATTGGTGTAGGTGCCTGACCGCAGGGCAACCATGCGGCCGAGCGTGCCATCTATCGCCAGGTCGACCGCCATGATCGCGTAGTTCATCCCCACCATCAGATCGAGAGAGTCGGGGCTACCTGATCTGGAGAGGTAGCCGAGTTCTTGGAGGATGATTCCCTCACCCGTGCGTTCCTTGATGAGATCGCCGGTCTGCTTTCCTATACCACCGAGCTTGCGATGTCCGTATGCGTCGGCTTCGCCGGACAGGCTCATCTCGCCACCCTTTATGGTTGCGCCCTCTGAGATGGTGAGCATCGCATAATTGCTCGGGTTGGTGTGCTTGTCGGACATGATTAGATCGGTGAGGTGATCGATATCGAACGGAACTTCGGAAATCAACGCTCGATCCACCCCCGAGAGATATGCGGTTATCAGTGAGGTCTCCCCGCTATAGCGTCCGAATAGTTCGACCACCGCAATTCGCTCGTGTGAGCCGGTGCTGGTACGCAGGCTGTGAATGAACTGCACTCCGCGAGTCACCGCCGTGGAGAAGCCGATGCAGTAATCGGTGCCATGCACGTCGTTGTCCATCGTCTTGGGAATAGCGACGACCGGCACGCCTTCCTCGTGCATTCTCAGGCCGTAGGACAAGGTGTCGTCGCCGCCTATTGGGATCAGAACGTCAATGTGGAGCGCGTCGAGAACACGAAGCACATGTCGGGTGAAATCGAATGGGCCATCTCCTACGGCTTCGGCCGCGAGAAACTCGGGTACGTCATCGACTGCGACTTGACTCGGCTTGGTCCTGGACGTGTGGAGGAATGTGCCACCCGTGCGGTCGATGGTTCTTACGGCATGTCGGTCGAGATTGATGGTGTTGGCTGCTACCGACTCTGGGTCGTCGGGGTTGCAGTCGAGTAGGCCTCCCCAACCACGGCGTATCCCGACCACTTCGTGGCCCTCATCGATCATCCGATTAACCGCAGCTTTGATACACGGATTGAGCCCGGGGACGTCGCCTCCGCCGGTGAGAATTGCTGCGCGCATCAAGTCGTCCTTTCGAGAGATACAAACACGTCATCTCTACCATCGCGCAGATCTGCCGAGTGTGCGGCTCAACCTTGCTCAGATTTTGGGGCGGCCGATCTGGTTGCTCCGAAGTTGGCCATCGCATGGCGAAGCGCGTCGTGGTAAGCGACGAGATCGTCGATATCTGCGTCACAGCAGTTGTGACTCTGGCCGCCATCCAGGCCAAGCAGTAATGTGCCGCCATGACACAACTTGGTAGAGCTCCGTCAGGCCATCTTGCGGTCGAACGGTTGTCGACCGGGGCGATCGACATCGATGATTTTGCCAAGATCTGTAGCCAACAAACGGACCTTGCCGAATGTCGCCTTTCATACGCAATCCGAAGCAATGTTCCCATCTATCTCGGCGCGGATGTCCGCGCCACGATCGGCGGTGAGTCGAGCCGCGTCGCCTTGTTGGACGAGTGGGCCAACTGTCTGGCAAACGGGGCTGGCGTGTTTGTGGTCTCTGGTGCTTTCGAGGATCTTCGAACCGTGGATGCCATGACCAGCGTCTTTGAGCAAATCATTGCGACGGAACGAAGGGCCGGAGTGTCTGTCGCCGATCACTTTGCCGAGGAGGGTGCCAACACCCGTGCTTGGAATGTCCTCCAAAAGTGTGTGGCGATCGATCCGGGGGTGTTTTCGGCCTACTACAGCAATGTGGTGGTGGCCGCTGCCGCAGAGGCTTGGTTGGGCCCCTGGTATCAACTCAGCGCCCAGGTAAATGTCGTTCACCCCGGTGGTACTTCGCAGCGGCCCCACCGCGATTACCACCTTGGGTTTCAGGTAGATTCCGACGTCGCCAGGTTCCCGCTTCACGCACAGTTGCTCTCTCAGGCCCTCACGCTCCAGGGCGCAGTTGCACACTCCGACATGCCGATCGAGTCTGGCCCCACACGTTTTCTGCCGTTTTCGCAGCGCTATCTGCCCGGATACATGGCCTGGAGAGACTCTCGATTCGTCGACTTCTTCGAGCAGAATTCGATTCAGTTGAATCTCGAAAAGGGTGACGCGGTCTTCTTCAATCCGAGTCTGCATCACGCGGCAGGCGCCAATACGACAGATGACACCGAACGGATCGCCAATCTTCTTCAGATCACATCGGCGATGGGCCGCCCGATGGAGACCATCGACACCTACGCAATAGCCAAGAACGTGTTTCCGACGATGCAGCAGATGGTCGCGTCTGGCGATCTCAGGGCCGACGAGGTACGCAGCCTCATCGCGGCTACTGCCGACGGCTATTCGTTCCCGTCCAATCTCGATCTGGATCCGCCCTCCGAGGGTATGGCGCCGCAAACCGCCCAGGAACTGATGTACGTTGCCCTCACGGACTGTTGGAGCGTAGAGGTGTTCTCGGATGCGCTCGACGCACACCGTGCAAAGCGAATAGCCTGAAGAATCGATTGGATGATGACGGATCGCTCAGCTTTCTACGATCGGATCGACTCCACACTCGGAGAGATCAAGGGCGAAGGATTGTGGAAATCCGAACAGGTGATCGTCTCACCCCAGGGCGGCACGGTTGACGTCGAAGGAGTTGGCAATGTGCTCAACCTCTGTGCCAACAACTACCTCGGCCTTGCCAACAACGTCGAAATTATCGAGGGCGCCCGTCGAGCCATGGATGATCTCGGATACGGGATGGCATCGGTGCGGTTCATTTGCGGAACGACCAACCAACATCGGATGCTCGAGCAGGAGTTGGCCGACTATCTCGGCACCGACGACAGCATTTTGTTCGCTGCCTGCTTTGATGCCAACGGGGGAGTGTTCGAGGCACTTCTCGGGCCCGACGACGCGATCGTGTCCGACTCTCTCAACCATGCGTCGATCATCGACGGGATTCGTCTTTGCAAGTCGAGGCGCTACAGATTTGCAACACGTGACATGGCCGATCTGCGGTCGAAGCTCGCGGCGGCCAGAGCTGAAGTATCCGGGGCCATTCTCGTCGTCACCGATGGGGTGTTTTCAATGGACGGCTACATCGCTGATGTACGTAAGATTTGCAAGCTGGCCGATGATTTCGGGGCGCTCGTAATGGTCGATGACTGTCATGCCACGGGCTTGATCGGGCCCGCTGGCCGAGGCACTCCGGCGCTCCACGGCGTGTCAGAACGGGTCGATATTCTCACTAGCACCCTCGGGAAAGCTCTTGGCGGAGCCATGGGTGGGTTCGTCGCGGCGCGAAGCAACGTGATCGACCTCCTTCGTCAGCGGGCGAGACCATATCTCTTCTCCAATGCGTTGAGCCCCGCACATGTTGGGGGCGCTCGCGTGGCGCTGCGCCTTGCTCGCGATGGCGACCGGCTTCGTGAGAGCCTGCGATCGAACGCTGCATCGTTTCGCCAACAGATGACGGAGCACGGATTTGAGTTGAGTGGCGAGGGACACCCGATCATTCCCGTGATGATTGGTGATGCCGTCGTGGCCACCGAGTTCGCTCAACGCCTGCTCGAACTCGGCGTCTATGTCACCGCGTTCTCCTTCCCGGTAGTGCCACGCGGGTCCGCTCGGATTCGCGCCCAAATGAACGCTGCTCACAGCCGAGCCGACGTCGACAGAGCGGTCAGCGCGTTCGTCGAGGTCGGTAGATCCCTCGATGTGATCGGTTGATGACGTGAGGGCCCTGGTAAAGGCGCATTCTGGCGCAGGCCTCGAGTTGCAGGAGCGCCCGGATCCCGAGCCGGGACCAATGGATGTGTTGGTGAAGGTGAGTCACGCCGCAATCTGCGGCACCGACCTCCACATTTACAACTGGGACGACTGGGCCAGAGACGCGATCACGCCTCCTATCACGATTGGCCATGAGTTCGTTGGGCGGATTGTCGCCACCGGATCACAAGTTCGAGGCCTCTCGGTTGGGGCACGGGTCGCAGGTGAGGGCCACGTGATCTGTGGCCACTGCCGAAATTGCCGTGCCGGGCACGGTCATCTGTGCCGCAATACGGTTGGCATAGGTATTCATCGTGACGGAGGCTTCGCTGACTTCGTGTCGATACCTGCCGCCAATGCCTACCCCGTGCCCGACACGATTCCCGATGATGTCGCGGCGATCCTTGATCCACTCGGCAATGCCGTCCACACCGCACTCTCCTACGATCTCGTCGGCGAGGATGTACTGATCACCGGATCTGGGCCCATCGGTCAGATGGCTACAGCGATCTGTCGACACGCAGGCGCACGACATGTGGTGGTCACCGACCCGACCGAAGTCCGGCTTGAAATTGCCAGGAGAATGGGTGCTACCCGTGCAGTGCAGCCCGGCGCGGAGTCGTTGCGCGCCGTCATGACAGATCTCGGTATGACCGAAGGTTTCGATGTCGCGCTCGAGATGTCGGGTCACCCCAGCGCGTTGTCTGATGTCTTTGAGGTGATCAATCATGGAGGGGGTGTGGCTTTGCTCGGTCTGTTTGGCCGGCCAGCGGAGGTCGATCTCAATCAGGCAATCCTGAAGGGCCTCACCATCAAGGGAATCTACGGCCGCGAGATGTTCGAGACTTGGTACAAAGCGACCGCAATGCTCGATTCGGGCCTCGACGTCACGCCCGTCATCACCCATCGCTTTCCGTTCGAAGAATACGAGATCGCATTCGACAGTCTTCGTTCGGGGCTCGCCAGCAAGATCATCTTGGAGATGTAGCCGTCGTCGACAAATCGGCGAATTGGATCAGCTGGTCGCCAGCGGAAGGCCGGCCTCGGACACGAGAAGCTGCTGCACCAGTGTCTTCGCCTCGGCGGGACCTCTTGAGTCGATGATGGTGGAACCGTCGAGTAGGTAGCCCTGGCCATCGCGGCCTGCAAACACATCGGCATCGGTGTAGAGCCGCGGTTTGATAATTGCCGGATCGCCGTTCTCAGGGCAGAAGGTCATGCAGTTGCCGCAGTTGTTGCAAAGTTCGACCAGCACCAGATATTGCTGTCGTCCGTCCATGCCGTCGAGGCTCCTGATGTTGAAGAAGGCGTCATTGGGACAAACGGTGACGCAAAAATTGCATGCCACACAGCCGAACATTTCGAGATCATGATCTACCGCTCGCGGCAGCTTGGAGTTGCCGGTGAAGTTGTAGATGCCGATGCCGTCGCCTCTGACATGGGCGACGTGTTGAGCGGCCGTACTTGCGAATCCCGCCGCCTCAGCTTCCAGCTGGCGTGCCGCCCTCCAAGACGGAATATCAGAGAAGCCAGCCTCGCCGATCTCTTTGGCGAGCCCGCGGAGCATTGGTGCCAGGCGGCCGTAGCCCCCGGGCTTGAGGAGGTCCGAGCAGATGGTCGCCGGGTTGACGCCCATGGCGATCGAGTCGGCCAAGTTGTTCTTGGTGATACCGGCCGAAAAGCTGACCATCACGTCGCCATCATGACCGGGGATATCGAGTCGTCCTGGGAGCGCTTCCGACAAGGCTTGAAGAAGCGAGGATGCAATCACGTGTAACGGCGGCCCTGAGAGGTACAGCGTCTCATCAGGAATCCATTTTTTGGTGTTGTCGACGATGAGCGTGTTGGTGAGCTTGATGCCGAATTTGCGGCCTCTCTCCTTGGCGTAGTCGTTGAGTTCCTCAATCAGTCCAACAGCGCGGTCGAATTTCAGGTCGAGCTCGAACGACGACGGCTGGATCGAGACATCGTGATATCCGAGTTCTTCGTTGACTATCGATGACACGTGTTCGTAGCCGAGAAGAGTCGGGTTGAACTTCACCACGACATCGAGATCATGGGCGTCGATCAGGTGTTTGATTATCGATTCGATCTCTTCTGGCGGGCAACCGTGGAAGGTCGAAAGGGTGAGCGTGGTGGCAATGTGAGGATCGAACTCGAGATCGGCCAAATCGGCGAAACCGCCACCGATCTCGCGCCGAAGTCGATCGATTTCATGAGTGGCGTCACGCATACCCTCGAGGTAGCTGTCGACTTTGTCAGTCGTTATGCCGGCCAGGTCGTAGCCAACTGACATGTCGAAAACGTGGGGCCCTGGATCGCTCCCAACGAACTCGGCCAGGGGTTCCCAGTTCCGCAGGATCTCCAGCAACATGCTGGCCTTGGTGTATTCGGTGAGGCTTTGCGGGACCGATAGCTCCTGGCTCCATTCGATGTTGTAGCCGATTGTCTGCATATCGATGCACGGACGCGCGATCTCGAGATCGTCGATGACCTGAACGGTCTTCAGCTCAAATAGACGTGATCCACCCAACCAGCCGAGAACAATATTTTCGGCTAGTTGGCTTTGCGGGCCTGCAGCCGGACCGACCGGCGTGGCGCATCGACGGCCAAGAAAGTCGAATCCGAGATCGACATCAGGGTCCGGTTTCCAAATCCGTGCGTTCGCAAGGTCGAAGATCTTCTTGCGGGTATCCCACTCGTGTTCGATCCGTCCCAACAGCGCGGACATTGACATCGGTGTGAGTGGCGCGGTCATGGGCGCACCATAGTCGAGCGACATTTAGCGAATAGCTGTAAGAACTCGCCCGATCCGATCGTGGCTCTTGCCAACGATTGCCTCGTATGCCGCCGGATCCGTTGCGCCCTCTGTGACCACGACGAGGATGGTGGCATTCGCCTTGTCGGGAAGCGCGGCTGCCGACTGCTCGCTGGCGAGGAGTGCCTCAAGGCCTGCGAGTGATGCGGCGCCCGTCTCTCCGGCTACGACCGCTGCGGCTGCAAGGTCACGCATTGCTTGTCGCGCTTCGTCGTCATCGACGCTGACGAACCAGTCGATGCCTGTTGAGAGCCGAGGCCACGCGATGAGCGATGGCCGTCCGCAGTTGAGTCCGACCATGATTGATCGATGCGGGCCGGGAACGTGAGTTATGTCGCCCGCGAGCGCTGAAACCTGAACACAATTCGCTGTAGTCGGTTCCACACCTACGATCGTTGGAGTGGGTCCGCCAGAGCGGTAGTGGGTAACAGCGGCGGCCATGAACGCTCCGACCCCCATTGGCACCACGACCATGTCTGGATGGTCGAGTTCGCTGGCATCGATCGCATCGTCGACTTCCGCGAAAATCGTCGTGTATCCCTCGATTACCTGAGCCGGGATGGTCTCGTAGCCCGGCCAGGACGTGTCGGACACGACAATGCAGTGATCGCCTGCCTCTTGACCAGCGCGGGCCACGGCGTCGTCGTAGTCGCCGTCGACAATGTGGACCACCGCTCCTTCTGCCTCCATTGCCTTGATCCGCGCCTCGGCCATTCCTTCCGGCACAAATATTTCAGCCGAGAAACCGAGCAACCGTGCCATGAACGACACCGCTCGACCATGGTTACCGTCGGTCGCCGTGGCCAACTTGAATGGTTTGAGATGGGCAAGATTGGCTGCCAGCTCGTTGATGTTGCCCCACGGTTCAGGCTCGTGGCCGATATGAGCACAAATTGCTTGGTAGGTGGCCCACGACGCACCCAAAATCTTGAACGACGGCAAGCCCATGCGGCGTGTCTCAGCCTTGATGAGAATCCGGCCGACCCCGAGCTTGCGTGCCAGACCGGGTGCGTCGAGCAGAAGTGTGGGGGAGTAGGCAGGCATCCGACGGTGAAAGGCTGCGATGGCCTCTGGCGGGGGGTCCCAAACCTGGCTGCTGCGAAGAGGGTTGGCGACAACGACGGACGACATAAAAAGTAACTCCTTTCGTTCCGGTCTACCAGACCTTTCCGACTTGCCCTTGACCACTGAATTATTGCTCTTGCCGGCTGCTATTGGGCGGTCCAACCTCCGTCGACAGCCAGGATTGATCCGTTGACCAGATCTCCAGCCTGGGAACACAAGTAGACGACCGCGCCGGCCACATCTCGTGATGTGCCTACGTGCCCGACAGGGATTCGTTCGACCACGCTCGCCAAATATTGTGGATCGTCGAGGCGCTCAGCGGTGCCAGGCGTGCGGATGAATGTGGGAGCCACAGCATTCACGTTGATACCCAGCGGTCCCCATTCCAGTGCGAGTACTCGAACCATCTGATTGAGACCACCCTTGGACGCGGAGTAGGCGACGTGATCGCGTATTCCAACCATCGAAGCCTGAGAGCTGATGGCAACGATTCGTCCGAAATGCTGCCTGATCATGTGCGGAGCGCACGCTTGGGCGGTGAAGAAGGCACCCTTGAGATTGACGTCGAACATCTCGTCCCAGTGCTGTTCAGTGACGTCGATGGCGGGGAGATTGGATCCGATACCGGCGTTGGCGACAAGGATGTCGATCGTGTCGTGAGCATCAACAATTTCGGCGAACGCAGACGGGATGGTCTGGAGGTCGGTGACGTCGAGCCGATGTGAGCTGGCATGACCGCCCGTCGAGCGGATACCTGTGGCGATTTCGTCGGCGTCGTCGGCCGACCGAGCGGTGACTGCGACGGTTGCGCCGGCGGCTGCCAGCGCCTCGGCGAGCGCTCTGCCGATGCCGCGACTGGCGCCGGTGACAACGGCCACGCGACCGTGAAGATCGAACGATGGGAGATGATCGGAAGTCATTCGGCGCTAGCGGCAGTTAGTGGAGATATTTGAAACACCTCATCGCGTGCAATCAACATGGATGTGAGGGCGTCGAAGGCCCGGTCGTCGACCTTGGTGAGAACCATCGTGACATGTCGCAGGCCATCGTCTTCGGACATCCAAACACGTCGTACGTCGCCCCCCGCCTTGGTGACTGATGCGTAGAGCGGGCCGAGGGTCCCGTGGCCCGGTTCGTAGAGCATCTCAATTCGGCGCTGATGGCCGAACAATCGTGAGGGACGTATTGAGCCGAGAACCAGAAGCGAGAAGAGGGCCACTGCCCCGCCGGCGATGGTGACGGCATACAGCCCGACGGCGGCACCTACTCCGAGAGCAGCAGCTACCCACAGTGTGGCCGCGGTGGTGAGTCCGGTAACGCGAATCCCACTCCGCATGATCGTGCCGGCGCCGATGAAACCAATGCCTGTGACGACGCCTGCGGCAAGGCGACTGGGATCGACTGCCCCACCGTCGAATCCAAATGCTCCGGCGAGGGTGAATAATGCCGCGCCCAGGCCTACGAGCGTGTGTGTGCGCAGACCAGCGGTCTTGCTCCGGGTCTCGCGCTCGTAGCCGAGTATCGAACCGAGTGCTGCGGCCAGCAACAACCGGGCGATCATTTCCAGCGTTGTCACATCGGTCAATTGATGCCCTCCTTAGTTGTGAGGACACTAGCTGCGATGAGATCGGTGGGGAGCAGGCGAGCAAACGAGGTGTGTCGACAATCACGTTGACAACTCCCACTGAATCGATACAGTCACCTTGCTGAATCGATTCAGTGGGCCAAGGAGGCCGAGATGACTACTCTAAGTTTCACCACATATGTTGATGCACCGACCGACGAAGTGTCGACCCTGATTTCCTCCGTCACGGCACCGGTTCCAACGGGCGCCGTCGTCGAAGTTATGCCCTTCGTCGATCGCACGAAAGTTGTGGTTCACATGCCATGGCTCGCCGACAATGAATCACATCGCTCCGACAGCACCCTCGCCGCAACCCGCTTCGTGAGGGCACTCGATATCGCAACGCTGGCCGCTTGAGGCCCGGTGGCGGCCCAAGTGTCGCCGACGCCAAGCTTGTCGGGGATGGCATCAGTCACCCTGCAGTCAATAGCCGACGAGATCGGCGTGTCGCGCACCACTGTGTCGAATGCCTACAACCGTCCAGATCAGCTCACCCCGGAGCTCCGACAACGTGTTCTCGAGGCGGCTGATCGCCTCGGATACTCCGGGCCCAACCTGGCGGCACGCACCCTTCGTACCGGACGTCGAAATGCCGTCGGTCTGTTGTTCACCGAAGACCTGAGCTATGTATTCCACGACCCCGACACCCTCGCGTTCTTGAGTGGTGTTGCCGAGACCACAGCTGGAGTCGGCACGGGTCTGATGCTTATGCCGGTACCCCCGGGCCTTCACCCTTCGGAATCGCCCATCCCGTTTGCTGCAGTCGATGGCTACATCGTCTATTCAGTCCCGAGCGATCACCCGGTGCTCGACTTACTGGCGCGGGCACGCGGTCCGGTCGTGGTGGTCGACGAGCCAGACGACACCGACGTTGCCGGATTCGTCGGCATCGACGATCGAAGTGGTGCGGTGATGGCTGCTCAACACTTGGTCGAGCTGGGCCACCGTCAGATCGGAATCATCACCGGGCGGCTCGGCGTAGATCCCCAACCAGGGCCGGCCAGCCGTGCTCGGCGTGATTCTGCGACAGTGAAAGTCGCGCTCAACCGGCTTGAAGGGAGCATGCAACCCCTGATCGCTGCAGGAATCGACCAAGAGTCGGTGCCGGTATGGGAGGCGGAACGCAACGACCCCGATGCCGGTCGAACCGCAGCATCCGAGATGCTGGTCGCTAATCCGCAGATCACCGCACTTCTCTGCTTCACCGACCGGATCGCCATTGGGGCGTGTCAAGCGGCGCGGCGCCTCGGGTTGACCGTCCCCGACGACCTGTCCGTAGTCGGATTCGACGACATACCGCGGGCCACAACATGGGACCCACCACTCACCACTATCAGCCAGCCGTTGATCGACAAGGGCAGAATCGCTGCGCAAATGCTGCTCGACGTGATCGATGGTGCAGCTCCCAAACGAACCGTCCTGCCCATCTCTCTCACCGTGAGGTCATCCACCGCAGTGCCTCGCTCTGCGGCGGATTCAGCAAACTGAAACGCCCTAGTTGGAGCCACCGGCAAACGAGATGAATTGGCCTGTAACAAAACGGCTGGTTCCATCGAGAAATGCCGAGCACAGGGCTGCACATTCGTCAAGCGTCCCCAGCCTCTTCATCGGAACAAGGTTTTCGATCATCGTTCTTACCGCAGGGTCCGTAGCTCCGGTTGCTCGCAAGAATTCCGGGAAGTCCATGTAGTTGGTTCCGAGTGCGTTCACCTGCACACCGTGTCGTGCCACCTCATCAGCCACGTTGCGCACCAGATGGTTGGCACCGGCCCGAGTCGCGGAATAGAGCGGCGCCGCAGGCGTGACCGACGCTCCAGTTGCGCTCGTCAATACCAAAACCTGACCGCTGCCACGCTCAATCATGGGTGGTAGCACAGCTTGAAGAAAATGGTATGGGGCTTCGATGTTGCCGCGGACCACCTCCTGGAGGTCTGGAAAGTCTGAATCCATGAATCGTCCGGTTATCACATTCCCCGAGAACGCTGTGGCAGCATCGATTCGGCCGAAACGTTCGATTCCGGCGGAAACCAGCCGCTGTGAGGATTCAGGGTCGCCGAGGTCACTCACGCCTTCGACCGCCGTCACAGTCGAACCAAGCGACTTGAGCTGTTCGGTCAACCCGGGAGCGGGGTCCCCGACTACGAGATCGTGACCGTGTGAGGCGAGCAGGAGTGCCAGCGGCGGGCCTATAAAGAACCTCGCGTTGGCTATTAGCGCAACACGGCGTGATCCATCTCTCGTCTCATTCATTGAATTCCCTCGAATGCCGCTAGTTGATACTCCGCTCGGCCAGAGCCGAGCCCGGCAATCATGGCGCATCGGACAGCGATAT
>JBDNJK010000097.1:0-10105 GCA_041687805.1 Acidimicrobiales bacterium | reverse complement strand
CCTGTGATCGCTCCCCTACCGTTGATCGAGCAGGCAAGCGTAGTCTTCGGCTCACGGGCAGTAGCCGTGGGAGTTTCCGTGGGATTTTCCCTGTTCGCCTGGGCCAACCTGCCTCAGTGGACTCCGGTGGCGATATTGCTGGGCCTGGTGGTGTTCGCCGGGAAGCGATGGAGCCGCTTCGGGTCGGCAGCCCCGATTCTGGCAGCGCTGTCGTTGGGTATTGCGTCGCTCTACATCATGATTCAGCAGCGCAGATTTCGATATCCGCCAGTGTTTGTCTGGCCCCAGCAATTTGATCGGGTTCACGTCTTGGGCGTCATAGCGGTGCTTCTGATCGCAGCCGAGTACGTCAGATCGGCGACAACAAACCGCTACTAGGCGGTAGTCAACGCCAGAGCGTGCTGCACCAGTTCAAGCAACGTCGACTTCGTGGACATCCGGTCACGGGCATCGGTGACCACCATGGGCGTCGATGCAGGCACAGCCAGCGCCTCCCGAATGTCGTCCAGTGAGTAATGCAACCGTCCGAAGAAGGCATTGACCGCCACGACGAAGGGAATTCCCGCCGACTCGAAATAGTCGACCGCGGGAAAGCAGTCCTCCAGACGCGAGGCATCCACCAGGACGACGGCACCGATCGCGCCGCGGATCAATTCGTCCCACATGAAATGGAATCGGTCCTGGCCCGGAGTGCCGAACAAATACAGAATCAGATCGTCACCCAAGGTGATACGTCCGAAATCCATGGCCACGGTCGTCGCGGATTTTTCGGCATCACCAGCGACGTCTACGCCCTTGCTCCGGCTGGTGAGAGCGGCCTCAGTCGTGAGCGGTTCGATTTCGCTTAGGGACGCAACAAACGTTGTCTTACCGACAGCAAATCCGCCGGCAACAACAATTTTCACTGGAATGGGAACAGGTCGCTCGACCGGCCTGGGGTTAGATCGTCTGAAGGCCATTGAGAATCCTTTCGAGAAGACGCTGATCAGGGCGTCCATCTGAAGCAGCCGAACTCAGGTCGAGACGGTTGGTGTTGAGCAGTCCCTCGGTCACCATGTCGCCGACGAGGACTCTCACTACACCGAGTGGCAGGCGCAGCTGAGCCGAGATCTCGACAATTGATGTCGGCTTCTCGCACAGTCCGCAAATGTCGCGGCGCTCCGCACGAAGCTCAGAGCGGGAACGCCCGGCCTTGTTGGTCGCTACGACGATCGTCTCAATAGCGAGCTCAATCATCGACCGAACGCGTCCGCCAGTCAGCGTGTATGGCCTAACTCGAAGGCGGTCGCCCTTGCCAGGCTCGGATGTGGCGTCGGTCATCGTGGCAGTGACCCCTGAAGCTCCGCCCTCAATGCGGGTGTGAGGATCGGGCCCGCCTTTTCGACCAGCACCGCCATTTCATAACCCACAAGTCCCACGTCGCAGGAGGCATCCGCGACCACGGCTAGCGCCGACCCGTCACTGACTCCAGTAACGAATAGAAAAGCGTTCTCCATCTCAACGATCACTTCGTTCACACGACCACCGCCAAACCGTCCCGCCGCGCCATAGGCCAGCCCAATCAAGCCAGAAGCCACAGCTGCGAATCGGTCAGCCGCATCGCGGTCGAACCCCATCGATGTTGCCAACGGCAATCCGTCGGATGAGAGGACCACCGCTTGTGTCACTCCGGGGACGTGGTCGACAAAGCTGGTCACAAGCCAGTTCACGTTCGTTGCTGCATCGCTCATTGGATTCATCGCGTCCTCAATCTGTCTTGCTCGTGTCGTCGACATCACCGTGTTGGCGGCCTCGTTGGAGTCCCCCGCGGTAGCGGGACAGCGTCTCTCGTACCTGGTCTGGCGAACGTTCGTTGGCGATGGCCCGGTCATCGCGGGATGCCGGCGCCATGGTGGCGGCGCTGCTTCCCGGGGTTCGCCTCACCAGGCCCACGCTCGTAAGCGATCTCTGAGCTTCGGGCTCGGCCGCCTCGACGGCATCAGATTCCCGAGCTGGTGCCGCGGTTGCTCTCGCGGCGGGAATCGGCTCATCGGGCTGCTCCGCGTCATCGCTTTGAGCGACTACGAGTGTGCCCGGCAGCGATACGACCGCAGTGAGGCCGCCTCCTGGGGTGGGGGCGAGACGAACGGTGGCGCCGAGCCTGGAAGCGATCCGAGCAACAACAGTGAAGCCGAGCGATCGACCCATATCGAGGCCCATTGCCGGTGGCTTCGCGAGAAGCTCGTTGGAGCGGATGATCTTGTCGGCGCCCATTCCGATTCCGTGGTCAGCGACGGTGATCTGGTATGCGCCGTCGGGAGTTCGACGGCCCACCACATCGATGTGCGAGTCAGGCGGCGAGAACTGGGTGGCATTTTCCATGAGCTCAGAGGCCATGTGTGCCAGGTCGACCGCCGCTGAGGATGCAATGAGACAGTCCTCCATCGAACAGAGGTCGACGCGCTGATAGTCCTCGATTTCGCTCACAGCCACTCTTGTGACGGACTCGATGGTCACAGGTTCTCCACGGCGCCGCGACGGCTCCGATCCTGCGAGAACCAGCAGCGAGTCGGCATTGCGACGCATTCGAGTTGCGAGATGATCAAGTCGGAACAGATTCTCGAGCTGGTCGGGATCCTCCTCGTGAGCTTCCATTCCGTCGATGAAATCGATCTGGTGATCGAGAAGGCTCTGATTGCGCCTGGCCAGGTTCACAAACATTGCGGAGATACCGCGGTGCAAAAGGTCGGTCTGTTCCTCGGCGACGTCGAGAGTCACGCGCTGTATCTCCGAGATCGCATTGGCCAGGTCGGCCACCTCGTCTCGGCCCTTCAGCTCCAACGGCT
The DNA here is from genome assembly GCA_041687805.1 of Acidimicrobiales bacterium. GTDB lineage: Bacteria > Actinomycetota > Acidimicrobiia > Acidimicrobiales > Aldehydirespiratoraceae > SZUA-87. The sequence continues at coordinate 7,280 of JBDNJK010000097.1, read as the reverse complement.
CGATTCTCGGCGGTGCGGTGCGTCCTCCTGTTCGCATCGACTCGACCAGTGCAGGCAGCTCCTCCTTGGACAACTGTGTGGCACTGCGGCTGAGCCGAACCAGCGGACGGCTTATCGACCTGCCGATCAAAATGGCCATCAACAACGCAACAAGAGCTACAGACATGGCCAAGACCATGAATCTGTTGGCGCTCTGCTGAGCTGCCGAGGCGCTATTGCCCGCAGCGAGGGATGCATCACCGAGCAGATGTTCGCTCAGGCCATGGATTCCGTCGATTCGATCGAGCCCGAGTTGCAGCCACGAAATTGTGCTGGCGGGGTCGGCCGCTGCCAGCAGAGGTTCCAGATCCGTCAGGGCGGAGTTCCCGCCGTTGGACACCCGTGGGAGAAGAGATTCGTTTCTGAGATCGGCCAGCATCGACACGTAGGTGTCGTCGGCCTTGGCTTGGAATTCGGATGAGGCTTCCGCGAGTCTTGCATCGGCATTGTTGAGCTGCCCGATGGCTACATCTGAAATTTCACCGGACCGAATCGAGGTGGCACCGACAACCGCGATTTCGGTGGCAGCGTTGTGCATCTCTCCGGCAAAGCCCTGCAGGGAGAGAGCCTTGAATAGGTTGAGGTCGGTGGCTTCATCGACCAGGCCATCGTTAATGCCCTCTATCGATCTACTCAGAATCGAGAGCTCCGCGACCGTCGATGTCGTGGAACGATTGCCGGTGTCAGCATTCGAGACACGCTCCCGCAACTTCACCGTCAGAGCGTCGATGTCATCGATGGTCGTCGCGGATTCGATGTATGACACCGCTTTCTGCGAACTGTCGAGCCAACGCAGGATGGTGTCGTGCGTCGATTCGGCCGCGCCGGATATGTCTTGGTCGGACCCGGCGCCAATCATCATGGCTAGGAGTCGTTCGTGCGATACAGCTTGGCGTAGATCCGAGCCGGAGTCTGCAAACAGGGCGAGCGACTCCTCTCCGGTCTGCCCAGATGAGGTGTCAAGACGGTTGATGATGCCGATGTATGCGAAAAGGAGAACCGCCAGCAATGGCGCAGCCAGTAGCAGGAACAATTTTCCACGTACCCGAATCCGATTAAGCATTCAGACAGACCCTCTGATCGATCACCACAACGAATGTCGTGCGCCCTAGATCAGGTCGGCCTGTGGAGCGAAAACTTTAGACTGATCGCAAATTGAAATAGCGGTCGAGCCGCCGTTTATCAGCGAATCGGGACGGTCGTGGGCGTTATTGGATTGGGCAATGTGGTGGCTCCCATCAGGTGTCGGTCGACCGCAGCGGCCGCTGATCGACCCTCGGCGATTGCCCAGACGATGAGGCTCTGCCCACGACCCATGTCTCCGCATACAAAGACGTCATCAACCGTGGTTGCCCAGTCTTCGTTGCGTTGCACCAGACCACGCTCCGTCATCTCCACGCCGAACTGTTGAAGCAGAGGGCCGTTCTCAGGGCCGGTGAAACCCATTGCCAACAACACAAGTTGGGCATCGAAGCGCTCTTCTGAGCCATCCACAGGCTCAAATACCATCCTGGCGTCCCGTACGGTTGACTCGACTCTCATGGTGTCGAGCCCTGTCAGTTGCCCATCTTCATCACCAACGAATCGAATCGTGTTGATGGAGAACTCGCGCGTGCCGCCCTCTTCATGGGCCGGACTCACGCGAAGAATCATCGGCCATGTCGGCCAAGGGTTGGAAGCTGGTCGGACATCCGGAGGCGGGGGCATGATCTCGAACTGGTGCACGGATCTGGCGCCTTGGCGAAGCGCTGTGCCGAGGCAGTCGGCACCCGTATCGCCACCACCGATAATCACGACGTCAAGGCCACTTGCGTCGATGGCCGATTTGTCGGTGTCGCCCTGCTGAACGTGGTTGGAGAGCGGCAGGTATTCCATTGCCTGGTGTACGCCGCGCATCTCGCGCCCGGGTATTGGCAGATCCCGGGGTTGGGTGGAGCCACAGGCGAGCACCACAGCATCGAAATCGTCTCGCAATGCGGCGGCGGACACATCGATGCCTATGGCCGTGTTGACCATGAACTCTGTGCCTTCGGCTCGCAGCTGTTCGATCCGTCGGTCGAGGTGACGCTTCTCCATTTTGAATTCTGGAATTCCGTATCGGAGTAGCCCACCGATTCGATCGGCACGCTCATACACGACAACTCGATGGCCGGCGCGAGTGAGTTGCTGGGCCGCAGCAAGACCGGACGGACCGGAACCAACAACCGCGACGCTTCGTCCCGAAGGGTGTTGGGCCACGTGTGGGGTTATGAATCCGTCGTCCCATCCCTTGTTGACGATTGCAACTTCGACCTGCTTGATGGTGACGGCTGGTTCATGGATTCCCAGCACACATGATCCCTCGCACGGGGCAGGGCAAAGACGCCCAGTGAATTCGGGGAAGTTGTTGGTTGCGTGAAGCCGGTCGACCGCCTCCTGCCACCGACCGCGATAAACGAGATCGTTCCAGTCGGGGATCATGTTTCCCAACGGACATCCGTTGGTGCAAAACGGAATCCCACAGTCCATACAACGGCTGGCTTGTGTGATCAGCGAATTGTCGGCGAAAGGCTCATACACCTCTTGCCAGTCGCGTAGCCGGAGCTCCACCGGACGTCTCTGTGGGAGCAAACGATCGTGGTTGATAAATCCTCTTGGATCTGTCATGAGTGCTCCTTCAGCCTCGAGCCGCGGCCATGATTGCGTCTGTTTCGTCACGCCCGGAGGCTCTGGCAGCCTCGGCTGCCTCCATGACTCGCCGATAGTCGGTGGGCATGACCTTGACGAACTCCCGTGACGTGGTTTCCCAGTTCGAGAGGATGCGAGCTGCGACCTCGCTGGAGGTCTCGTGGAGATGCCTCTCGATTCGATCAAGCAACCAAGCGACATCATCTTCGGTGGGGTCGACGAGCTCGACCATCTCGCGGTTGACCCGGGCCGGCAGATTGCCATTGGGGTCGTGGACGAAGGCGATCCCGCCCGACATGCCCGCCGCGAAATTCCTTCCAGTAGGACCCAAGATGACAGCACGCCCGCCCGTCATGTACTCACATCCGTGGTCGCCGATCGCTTCAACTACCGCAATAGCTCCGGAATTTCGAACACAGAATCGCTCTCCAACGGCACCTCTGAAGTAGGCCTCGCCGGATGTGGCTCCGTAGAGAAGGACGTTGCCGGCTATCACATTGTCTTCGGCCCGGAACCTCGCGGCGGCCGGCGGTCGTACGACGATTCGACCCCCTGACAGACCCTTTCCGACGTAGTCATTGGCATCGCCTTCGAGTCGGAGAGTGAGCCCCTTGGGCACGAACGCACCAAGGCTGTTGCCGGCCGAGCCGGTCAGGTTCACAACGATCGTGTCGTTGGGAAGGCCCTCGCCTCCGTACCGGGACGTGATCTCATACCCGAGAAGGGTGCCAACGGTGCGATTCACGTTGCGAATAGGCACATCGATAGTGACAGGGCGCCCTTCACCAAGTGCTCCTTGGGCCAATTGAATGAGTGTCTGGTCGAGGGCTACCTCCAACCCATGATCCTGTTCGCGGAATTGGTGACGGCGAGCTTCGCGGGCGATTTCCGGAAGGTGGAGAATTGGGGTGAGGTCAAGACCAGATACCTTCCACTCGTCGACGGCATCAGCAATGTCGAGGCTCTCAACACGGCCGATTGCCTCGTCGAGTCGACGGAAACCGAGTTGAGCAAGTAACTCACGAACCTCCTGAGCGATGAACTGAAAGAAGTTGATTACAAACTCAGGATTTCCGTCGAACTTCTTCCGTAACTCGGGATTTTGAGTGGCGATGCCAACAGGGCAAGTGTCGAGATGACAGACCCTCATCATCACACAGCCCATGACAACCAGAGGGGCACTCGCAAACCCAAACTCCTCGGCACCCAAAAGCGCCGCGATAACCACGTCGCGACCAGTCTTCAACTGGCCGTCGACCTGGACGATGATGCGATCTCTCAGGTCGTTGAGCAGGAGGGTCTGTTGGGCCTCCGCCAGACCAAGCTCCCACGGTCCACCAGCGTGCTTGATGGACGTGAGAGGAGCGGCACCGGTACCGCCATCATGACCAGAGATCAGCACGACGTCGGCATGGGCCTTCGCAACGCCGGCGGCAACGGTGCCCACCCCGACCTCGGCCACTAGTTTGACTTGGATTCTTGCCAGTGGATTGGCGTTCTTCAGGTCGTGAATGAGCTGGGCGAGATCCTCGATCGAATAGATGTCGTGATGTGGTGGCGGCGAAATCAAGCCGACACCGGGGGTGGAGTGCCTGGTGGCGGCGATCCACGGGTAAACCTTGTGGCCCGGAAGATGGCCGCCCTCGCCCGGCTTGGCGCCTTGTGCCATTTTGATCTGGATGTCGTCGGCGTTGACCAGGTACTCACTGGTGACGCCGAATCGTCCCGAAGCGGTTTGTTTGATGGCGCTACGACGTAGGTCGCCGTTGTCGTCTGCGGTAAAGCGCTCAGAGTCCTCTCCGCCTTCACCTGTGTTGGATTTGGCTGAGAGCCGGTTCATGGCAATTGCCAAGGTCTGATGGGCCTCCTGGGAGATCGAGCCGTAGCTCATCGCCCCGGTCGAGAACCGCTTGACGATCGACTCGACTGACTCAACCTCCTCAAGAGGGACGGGCGGCCGATCATCGGTGCGGAATCGAAATAGGCCACGCAATGTGCCGAGCCGGGACGATTGATCATTGACCTTGTCGGTGTATTCCTTGAAAATGTCGTATCGGCCCGTGCTCGTTGCATGTTGGAGTTTGAAGACCGTGTCGGGGTTGAAAAGGTGGTGCTCGCCCTCTCTTCGCCACTGATATTGACCGCCGACATCAAGTGTGCGATGGGCCCGTTCGCTCGGGTTGTCGGGGTGGGCTGCCCGGTGACGAATCGCCACCTCCTCGGCAATCACGTCGAGCCCGATACCGCCGAGCCGGCTGGCGGTGCCGGTGAAGTACTCATCGATTACTTCATGTGAGATTCCGATTGCTTCGAATATCTGAGCGCCTGTGTAGGAGGCAACCGTAGAGATTCCCATCTTGGACATGACCTTCAAGATTCCGCTACAGGCGGCCGTCATATATCTGTCGACCGCCCCCTCAGCGCCCAATGATGGGTCGTGCCCGTGCTCGCCGGATCGAACCATTTCCTCCACCGTTGAGACTGCGAGGTAGGGGTTGATGGCGTTGGCCCCGAAGCCCAGCAACAAGCAGAACTGATGACACTCGCGGGCGTCGCCGGCTTCGACGACCAAACCGGCGCTCGTACGAGTTTTCTCCCGGACGAGATGATGGTGAACTGCCGACAGTGCCAACAGCGATGGAATGGGTGCGAGCGTGTCGTCGAATCCTCGATCGGACAAGATGATCACGTTCGCCCCATCGGCGATCTCTCTCGACACCGTCTGGCGAACCTGGTCAAGTGCAGCCGACAACGCATCGCCGCCGCCCTCTACGTCGAACAGAATCGGTACTACAGCCGACCGAAAACCATCTGGGCCATCGCCACCGTTCAATTCCGTGAGACGAGCGAGCTGATCGTTGGTTATGACCGGAGTGTCAAGGTGGATCGTGCGGCACGACTCCGCGGACGAGTCAAACAGATTCCCCTCTGGGCCGATTCTGGCGAACAGGGATGTGACCAGCTCTTCACGAATCGCATCGAGGGGTGGGTTTGTCACCTGGGCGAACAACTGCTGGAAGTAGTCGCTGAGAAGCCGTGGTCGCTGCGACAACACAGCTATTGGTGTGTCGGTTCCCATCGAGCCCAACGCCTCGTGAGCGTCTCGTGCCATAGGGGTCAGAATCAGCTTCTTTTCTTCGATGGTGCATCCAAAGACTTGCTGCTCCTGAACAAGGTTGGCCTCGGAGCGAGCCGGCTGTTGAGGCGAAGGGAGACTGTTGATGTCGACAAGGTTCTGGTCGAGCCAGTCTTGGTACGGGCGAGCCGACGCCAGACGATCTTTGATCTCGTCGTTGCGGACGATACGCCCCTCGACAGTGTCGATCAGAAACATTCTGCCCGGCTGTAGCCGACCCTTCTCGACAATGCTCGCTTGGTCGATGTCGATCACGCCGACCTCACTCGCCATCACCACCAATCCATCGTTGGTAACCCAATAGCGAGAGGGTCGGAGTCCGTTGCGATCGAGCACAGCGCCGATCACGCGGCCATCTGTGAAGGCAATCGAGGCCGGGCCGTCCCAGGGCTCCATCCGGGTGGCGTTGTAGCGATAGAACGCGCGATGGCTCGGTGCCATCAGCTCATGGTGCTCCCAGGGCTCCGGTATCATCATCATGACGGCTTCCTCGATCGGATAGCCACCCAACACGAGCATTTCAAGAGCCTCGTCGAATCCTGCCGTGTCGCTGGCGCCGGGAGTGCAGATGGGAAACGCTCGTTCGAGCCCCGGAAGATGAGATGAAGCCAGCAGAGATTCCCGTGCTCGCATCCAATTTCGGTTGCCATTGATGGTGTTGATCTCACCGTTGTGGGCCACCATCCGGTAGGGGTGGGCCAGCGGCCATGAAGGAAAGGTGTTGGTGGAAAAACGCGAATGGACCAGAGCGAGAGCGCTCTTCACGCGAGCATCCAACAAGTCTGGATAAAACGCCGAAAGCTGCGGGGTGGTGAGCATCCCCTTGTAGACGATTGTGCGTGAGCCCAGCGACGGAAAATACACACCCTCATGAGCGCTGGATGCACCGCCCATTGAGCGCGATTCCGGTCTGGTTTCGTCGTGCAAGATGATCTCATGGGCGATTCGCTTACGAGCGATGTAGAGCCGCCGGTCGAGCGCGATATCTCTCAGCCCGTCCCCAGCCACAAAAATCTGCTTGAAGATCGGCATCGTCATCAAAGACCCGGATCCGAGCACCGACTCGTCGATCGGCACGTCACGCCAGCCGAGCACCACGAGCCCCTCATCATGAACGATCGCCTCGACTTTCTCGGCGGCACTCATGGCGGCATCTGGTGACTGGGGAAGAAATGCGATCCCCGTTGCGAATTCACCGGCGGGGGGAAGATCGAAGGGCACCACGTCTCGAAGAAACATGTCGGGAATTTGTAGGAGGATTCCGGCCCCGTCCCCAGTGTTGATATCGGCGCCCTTGGCACCGCGATGCTCCATATTGCACAGCGCACCTATTCCCATGGCGACGATGTCGTGGGTGGCTCGCCCGTGGATGTCACATACGAAGTTGACGCCACAGGAGTCGTGTTCGTAGGACGGGTCATAGAGGCCTTGGGGCCGT
>JBDNJK010000096.1:0-4878 GCA_041687805.1 Acidimicrobiales bacterium | reverse complement strand
CCTAGTAGCACACGAGATGATTCGATTCAGTCGAGGGCTGACACGGCGTTGTAGTCCTGTAGGTCTGCAACCCGCCAGCTCGCAACGCCTGAGTGATCCAGGAAGCGTCAACGGCTGATGCCGTGTTCGGAATCGAGAGGCTCGTCATGCGAGGACGGTAGTGGATACCGCTCAATAGCGCCTCCGGAACCAGCCGGTGGGTACCCAGAGAATGCTTACTGAACAGTGCTTAACGGTTTGTAAAATGGCACTATGGGCGTGTCCACAGGATCACGTCTCGGAGAGTCGATCAATGACCGCAACAACTCCCGGCTTGGTGTGTGCTCACCACCACCTCTACTCGACATTGGCACGAGGAATGCCAGCGCCGCCAAAGACGCCATCCAGCTTCTTGGAGGTGCTCGAACAGGTCTGGTGGCGTCTCGACACGGCTCTTGATCTGGAGATGTTGCGCTGGTCGGCAATGCTCGGTGCGGTAGAGGCGCTCGAGAATGGTGCAACCGCGATCATCGATCATCACGAGAGCCCCAACGCGATCGAGGGAAGCCTCGATGTAATTGCGGACGCATGCGCCGAGGTGGGTGTTCGTATCAACACCACCTATGGAATCACTGATCGCCACGGTGCCGACGGCGCCAAGCGCGGCCTTGCCGAGAACGAGCGTTTCATCCGGGCTGGGGGACAGGGATACGTAGGGGTGCATGCCGCATTCACTTGTAGCGACCAGTCTCTGGAAGCTGCCGCGGGGCTTGCCAACGACTTGGGTGTCGGCGTCCATATCCACGTTGCGGAAGGCCTCGACGATGTCGATGCGGTCAACCGGCTGAAGGGTCTCACCACCGACAAATGGCTGCTGATCCACGGTGTTCACTTGCCCGACGATCACGGCCTGCGGGGCACGCTCGTCCACAATCCTCGGTCCAATCTCAACAATGCTGTCGGATATGCGAATCCGGCGCGATTCGCCAACCCGGTTGCTCTTGGCACCGATGGCATCGGCGCCAACATGATCGAGGCGTTCCGACTTGCCTATGTCATGCAGCGGTCGGTCGACATCACCAGTAGCCCCGACACCGCATGGTCGTGGCTGGCCGCGGGATGGGACCTCATGCCCGAGGCACGCAACGACACGGTCACCTGGTCCTACGACCCGATGGACCCGTGGCATCTGGCCTTCACCCCCGGAGTCATGCCGGTCGATATCGAGATTGGCGGAGAGATGGTCCTCGCCGAGGGCAAGCCCACTCGCGTGGATGCCACCGAAGTGCGCGCCAAGGCCAGAGAGCAGGCCGTTCGTCTCCACGCGCTCCTCTGACGAGAGCGCACTCATCGCCGATACCCGACCAGATCAAGTAGCACGACCTGAACAGAATTTTGAGGAGAGCACACATGTCCGATCGATTCCATCCGATCTCGATGGAGCAGCTAACCAACTGGGTCTTTGACGAATTGGAAGGCAAAGGCGCGCTATTCGGGGTGCCAGAGCCGGCGTTCTTCGTGCCGCAAGCTGACCACCGCTACCGCACCGAGAAGTATGGGGTCGAACTGGACACGCCCTTCGGTGTGGCGGCCGGGCCGCAGACACAGATGGCTCAAAATATCATCGTGTCGTGGCTGGTTGGCGCTCGTTTCATCGAGCTGAAGACAGTTCAAACGCTGGACGAGCTCGACGTCTCCAAGCCGTGCATCGATGTGCAGGACGAGGGATACAACGTCGAGTGGTCACAGGAATTGAAGGTATTCGAGTCGTTCGACGAGTACCTGCGTGCGTGGGTGTTGATTCACGCCCTGCACCACAAGTTCGGCTGGCACGGCAAGCAGCCCGGAATGATCTTCAACATGAGCGTCGGCTACAACCTCGACGGGATCTTGAAGCCAAATGTGCAGTGGTTCTTTGACGCCATGGCCGATGCGTCGGCCTACATACCGGCATATGTCGACATCGTCGCGGAGCGTTACCCCGAAATTCGCAACATCGACATTCCATCTCAGATTTCCAACACCATCACGTTGTCGACGATGCACGGATGCCCGCCCGAAGAGATCGAGAAGATCTCGCTGTACCTGCTGGAGGAGCGCAACCTTCACACGTCGGTCAAGTGCAATCCGACGCTGCTCGGCGCCGACCGGGTACGCGCGATCCTCAACGATGACCTTGGCTTCACCGACGTGCCGGTTCCCGACGAGGCGTTCGGTCACGACCTGAAGTACGTCGACGCAGTTCCGATGTTGCACAACCTTCGGCGGGTGGCCAACAGTCGCGATCTCACCTTCGGAGTGAAGCTCAGCAACACGTTGGAGGTCGACAACTGGCGAGGCGTGTTCGAAGGCGACGAGATGATGTACCTCTCAGGCCGTGCGCTTCATGCACTCACGACCAACCTCGCGTCGAAATTGTCGGAGGAATACCGCGGTGACCTCTTGATGTCGTACGCCGGCGGCGCCGACTGTTTCAATGTCGCCGACCTCATCGGCAGTGGCATGAAGACCATCACCGTCTGTTCCGATCTGCTCAAGACCGGTGGCTATCTGCGCATGCTCCAATACACCGAGAACCTTGATGCGGCCATGGACGAGGCCGGTGCCGCCGACACCGCCGACTTCGTCATGAAGTCGGCCCTCGGCCGTCCCAACTTCCACGAGTTTTCGATGTCGCTTCACCTAGCGTCCATCGGCGACAGCGGGTTGGACCTGCCGCGAAGCCTTTGCGACTCGCTGTCTGAGACTCTGCAGGCTGGAGTGGGCGAACGTTCCGTGGGTTCAGTGGTTGCCGAATGGGCGGGCTCGGCCGGCTTCGATGCCGAGCGTGCTGAAGTAGTGGTGGATCTCACCTACAAGACGCTCTCCAGATTGAACCTGAGGCAACTCGCCGAAGATGTGCGTTCCGATTGGCGATACCGGAAGCACTCCTTTCGAATGGATCGTTCCAAGACCGAGCGAGAGCTCGACTACTTCGACTGCATCCAAGCCCCGTGTCTTGATGAGTGCCCAATCGATCAGAAGGTCCCGCAATACATGGGAGCGGTTCGCGAGGGGAACTTCGCGGAGGCGGTGAAGATCACCCGTCAAGACAACCCGGTGCCCAGCATCCTCGGTCGGGTCTGTGATCATCTCTGCGAGAACACCTGCATACGCACCCACCTCGATCAACCACTTGCGATCCGTCACATGAAGCGCTTCATCATGAGCCATGAAGGGCAACCAGTAGCGATCGGTCGCAAGCCTGGAAACCCAGGCAAAGTTGCCATCATCGGTGCAGGCCCGGCTGGCATCGCGGCAGCGCAGGAGCTGGGATATGCCGGGTTTGGCGTCACCATCTTCGAGGCTCACCCCTATTCCGGTGGAATGGTCGGGGGGGCTATCCCTTCGTATCGGCTGCCTCGCAGCGACATCGACAAGGACATGTCGATCCTCGATCAGCTTGGGGTTGAGATTCGCTATAGCCAGAAGGCAGGTAGAGATTTCACCATCGCCGATCTGCGCAATGACGGATATGTGGCGGTGGTAGTGGCAGCCGGGGCCCAGCTCGCCAAGAAGCTGGGTCTGCCGGGCGATGATGCTGAGGGTGTCATCGATGGCATCACTTTCCTTCGATCGGTTCGCGAAGAAGATCCGATGCCCATCGGTCCGAAGGTTGGTGTGATTGGTGCGGGCGACACAGCGATGGATTGCATCCGATCGGCTCGGCGAGTGGGTGCAGCGGAGGTGAATCTCATCTACCGTCGCACGGTCGATCAGATGCCTGCCGACCCCGAAGAGATCCAGGCCAGTCGCGAGGAGGGCATCAACATCGTGGAGTTGGCCACCCCAGCCGCACTTCGTGTCGAGGGCGGGAAACTGGCCGCCCTCACCTGCACCCGCACCGAATATCGCGGTAAGCGAGACGCTTCGGGTCGCAATATTCCGTTCGCTGTGCCCGACTCAGAGTTCGAGATGGAACTCGACACGCTTATTCTCGCCATCAGCCAACATTCAGTACTCGACTTCTTCGGAGAGAGTGCTCCCGAACTCACCGATCGCGGCTATATCAAGGTCGACCCGGTCACCTATGAGTCATCAATCCCGGGTCTGTATGCCGGCGGCGACGTCGCGGCTGGCGGGCCTTCCTCCATTGTGAAGGCAGCCGCCGATGGCAAGGCGGTGGCGGCGGCGATCGTCGCGAAACACATCTCGGATGAGCCGATTGTGGTCGAAGAAAGCCCAAAGTCGATCGATCTGCAGGGTCTCATCGTTCGCAGGGCCCGCCGCGAATATCGGGTGCCGATCAGCTTCAGCCCGCTCGATCAACGCGACGGTTTCGACGAGACCGTGATCAACTTCACGGCCGAGGAGGCCGTGGCCGAGGCAAGCCGTTGCCTCGATTGTCACGACATTTGCAGCCTGTGCGTGGGTGTTTGCCCAAATATGGCTCTGATGACCTACGAGCTGACACCGACGACGAAGAGGCTGCCCGCGCTTCAGTTCACCGGCGGCGCGGTTGTGTCGTCTGGAACAAGCGAGTTCCGTGTCAGCCAAGGGCCCCAGATTGCGGTTCTTACCGACTTCTGCAACGAATGTGGAAATTGTGAGACCGTATGCCCGACTTCGGGGACGCCCTACCGCGACAAGCCCCGTCTCTATCTCGACGGTGCAGACTTTGCGAGCCAGTCCGACAACGCGTTCATGCTGCTGGGCGATTCTGTTATCGAGTCGCGCGTCGGTGGTGAGACTCATCGCGTCGACCTGAACGGCCAGCTCAATTACAGCTCACCGACCATCAATGCCACACTCGACAGCGACACCTTCGAGCTGATTGATGCCTCCAGCAACGGTGGTCTGGGCGAAGGAGACGAGGTATCACTCGAGCCGTTGGCCGTGATGCTGACAGTGTTGAATGGG
>JBDNJK010000018.1:0-3513 GCA_041687805.1 Acidimicrobiales bacterium | reverse complement strand
CCGATGCCGGCAAGAGCGAGGCCGGCCCCCACTACCCATGGGGCTGGCGCCTGGCCGGCAACCGCGGCGCCGATCGACATCAACCAGAAACCGGCTGTCATCGAGCGCCTCACGCCCAAGCGGCCGACGACGCGTCCGATTCGAAATGCCACCATCATCGTGCCGAGCTGAAATGTCGCTATGACGAGGCCCCGCGTGACCACCGACGCATCGAATTTGTCGGCCAGGATCAGCGGAGTCACGGTGAGCCCCAGCCCATGAAGAATGAAGACTGCGCCCAGACTTGCAACCAGTAGACCGGCGTAGTCGGTGAACGTGCCCGCCGCCTTCATGAGCCGGATGCTCGCTCGCATGTGACTGAAAGGTGACTCGACGTGAGCGGTAGGCCGATCGGCCGGTAGGCGGGTGGCCCACGTGGCGAGCGGCACCCCGATCAGGAAGATGAGGAACGGCCGGAACGTGCCGCCGACCGCTAGCAGGGCTGCGGCTATCGGTCCGAGCATCGACGTGAGCTGCAGGCCGGTGAGATTGATCCCCATTGCGTGGGTGCGGGCGTCTCCTTCGAACGTGTCGCCTATGAGCACGATTCCCATACCGAGGATCCCCGATGTGCCGATTCCTTGACAGAACCTGACTCCGACGAGGGCCCAGAACGATCGGGCGAAGAACCCGGCTACTCCGAATGTGGTGAACAGTGTCAACGACGCGAGAATCACGCGGCGACGTCCGAGACGGTCGGCGGAGTACCCGATGAGGGCCGAGAATAGGACTCCCGCGATCGATACTGATGCCTGGACCAGCCCGATTGCCCCCCGTGAGACGCCAAACGCGTCGGCGAGTTCGGGAAGAATCGGCGATGTCACCGAGAACCCGAGGGTGCCCATGGCCCCGACGGCAATCGCGAGAGCCAGTCGCTCGCCGGACTTTGTTGCAGTGCCGATGGGCCTGCTCATCCGAAACGATCGATCAGCTGATGTCATACGAAATTCGGGCCCCTGCTGGAATCGGTCTAATCGTGATCCTATATGATATATATCTGCTTATACGGAACGAGCGTGACTATGACATATGACGAGCGTGACGATGACATATGACGAAATTCTCTACGACGTTCGCAACAGCGCAGCGTGGATAGGCATCAACCGACCTGAAGTGCGCAATGCGTTTCGCGAGCAGACGCTCGATGAGATTGCCGACGCCCTCGACGCGACCCGCGAAGATCCAACCATTGTCGCCGTGGTCATTTACGGGGTAGACGGTCATTTCTCTGCCGGCGGCGACTTCCACGCCATGATGAAGCTCAACAAGGCCAACTCCTACATGTGGAACGACCGCATGCAAAAGGTGGCGATGACCTGTCGCAACCTCCCGATTCCTGTCATTGCCATGGTCGAGGGCGCCTGCGTTGGGGGCGGCCACGAACTGATGCTCTGGTGCGACCTCGTAATCGCGTCGGATGACTCCATATTCGGCCAGACAGGTGCCAGCGTCGGGGCCTGCCCCACGGTAGGAGCCACCCAATATCTCGGCAGACTCATCGGCGAGCGCCGCGCCAAGGAGATGATCTTTCTCTGCAAGCGCTACTCCGGTGCAGAAGCCGCACAGATTGGCCTCGCCAACGAGGCCGTGCCGGCAGATCAACTGCTGCCCCGTGTCGAAGAGATCGTCACACAAATCAAGGGCTACAGCCCACAGACGATCCGGGCCACCAAAGTGTCGCTCAATTACGACTCCGATTCGCTCTACCCCTCTTGGCAACACGGCATGGAACTGCTTGCCAACATCTGGGGCACCGAAGAGTCGATGGAGGGTATGAACGCCTTCTTGGAGAAGCGCTCGCCCGACTTCCAACAGTTCAGGGACCGCAACAAAGCCGCTCTCGACACTTACATGGACGACTTCAATGAGGGCCGCAACCAGAGCGATTCATCCCGCTCAGAGCAACGACCCGGCTGAATCGTGGCAGACGGCGCGCTCCAAGGCCTTCGGGTCATCGATCTCAGTCGAGTCTTGGCCGGACCTCTATGTGGCATGTGGCTGGGCGATATGGGTGCCGACGTGATCAAGGTCGAACAGCCCGGCCGGGGCGACGACACGCGCTCATGGGGTCCACCATTCACCGGCACCGAGTCCGCCTATTTCCTGGGGATGAATCGCAACAAACGAAGCCTCACTCTCGACCTGCAATCCGAGCGGGGTCGAGAACTGCTCCGACAACTCATCACGGGAGCCGATGTCGTGATCGACAATTTCAAGCTCGGCACACTCGACCGGTGGGGACTCACCGACACCTGGTACGACCACGACGCACCGCGCGTCGTGCGGTGCAATATTTCCGGATATGGGTCGTCGGGGCCCAAAGCCGGATTGCCCGGTTACGACTTCATCCTCCAGGCAGAAACCGGCCTCATGTCGATCACTGGTGAACCCGACGGTGAGCCCATGAAGGTCGGCGTTGCGATGGTCGATATCTGCACCGGCATGCTCGCCGCCATGACGGTCCTCGGTGGTCTGACCTCACGCGAACGCACGGGCCGTGGACAGAAAACCGAGGTGTCGCTGCACGATACGGGCATTCAGATGCTCGCCAATGTGGCGGCCAACCATCTCGCCTCGGGCGAAGATTCAGGGCGTTACGGCAACGGTCACCCCAATATCGTCCCCTACCGCACGTATCCGACATCGGACGGCGAACTGGCTGTGGCGGTCGGCAACGACGCTCAATTCACCAGATTTGCCAACGTCTTGGGCCATTCGGAATGGGCCGACGATGAGCGATTCGCGATGAACTCCAGTCGCATCGCGAACCGCGAGGTCCTCGATCAGATGATCGGCGATGTCATGGCAGCACTCTCTCGCTCTCAGTGGGAGGACAGTCTCACATCGGTGGGAGTACCCAACGGCCCGATCAACACCGTCGCCGAGGCTCTTGCCACAGACCAGACCGCGGACCGCGGCATGGTCACCGAAGTCGATCACCCAACGGCCGGCATGCTTTCGATGGTTGGGATCCCGTTTCAGATGTTTGGCACTCCAGCGTCGATTCGCGAACCGCCTCCCACGCTCGGCCAACACAGTCGAGAGATCCTGGCGGGCGAGCTTGGTTTGGCCGAAGACGAGATTGCGGCACTCGCCGCTTCGGGAATCACCACGTTGGGCGAGATCAGCTAAGCGAGGGGCCGTATCCCGCGCCGGGCCGACCCTCGGCCTGGCCATCACAGCCCAGGCTTGCGACACACGAACGGGTAGCCGAACACGCCAGATTCTCGGCTGAACCGTCGCGAAACTCGACGTGATCCAGCGACATCCCCTTTGCGGAGCGGTAGTTGTCGCGCACCTCGGCTCGAAGCATTTCCGGATCGACCATCACATCGAAACTGGTCATGTCATCCCCGCAGGGTTGATTCCCGCCATGCGCTGTCGCGGAGGGCACTCATGCCCTTACATCACAAGGGCGGACTCAGCCAGTGGGCCTAGGGGATTCGGCCATCAACCGTTGACCTGAGGGATGAT
>JBDNJK010000095.1:0-29352 GCA_041687805.1 Acidimicrobiales bacterium | reverse complement strand
CACCATCACGGCGGGCGGAGCATCGACCGCCTGTTCGGTCTTGGTGCCGCTGGCCGCGTCCATCTTGGCGGTGCCGACCGCGGCGAGCGAGTTGGCAAATGCCAGATGCAAGATGTTGTGGATGGATCCACGGTGGGTGAGCTGAGCACCCTTGGGGAAACCGGTGGTGCCGGACGTGTAGAAGATGCATACGTCGTCGTCGGGATGAATTTCTGCGTCGGGCAAGGTGTCGGGTGCCTCGTCGGGCTTCACAACATCTGACCAGCGAACAGCATCGCCGGGCAGGTCACGATCGGAGCGCACGGAAATGACTCTCATAGATCCGCCTTCGCGGATGGCATCC
Source organism: Acidimicrobiales bacterium (assembly GCA_041687805.1). Classification (GTDB taxonomy): domain Bacteria; phylum Actinomycetota; class Acidimicrobiia; order Acidimicrobiales; family Aldehydirespiratoraceae; genus SZUA-87. The sequence goes on along the minus strand of JBDNJK010000095.1, from coordinate 29,009 downwards.
AGCTCGGGAATCACACGCTCGAGCCGCTCGTCGTCGGCTATCAGAGCCTTGGGTCGTGAATCCTCCAGCCCATATTTCATTTCGACACCGGTCCACCAGGCGTTCATTCCAACGATCGCCGCGCCGAGTGAGGTGATCGCCCAGTAGCTGGTGATCCACTCTGGGTAGTTGCGCATGGCCACGGCCACCCTGTCGCCCTCGGCCACGCCAACCTCATCTCTGAGGTAGCGCGCCAGCGAGCGAACCTGAGCATGAATCTCGTTGTAGGTGTAGGTCTCGTCTTCGAAGACGATGTAGGGACGGTCTCCGTGAGCAGCCGACATTTCCCAGAGAACACGCATGTGGGGTGGGGCGGTGTCGAAGACACGCATCTGCATGCCTCGGACCTCTTGCATCGACCACGCGAACGGGGCGCCGGGGCCGGTGAGTTCTTCCCATGAGGATTTAAATGCATCTATCACGAGCGGATTGATACACCCTTCCCGGCGATTTCGGCGATCTTCGGCCGCGTATTTACGCGGATCTTTCTGAGTGGGGTATGGCGGGACGTAGCCTCCGGTCATGACAACGAGAAGTTTCCGGGTGGCCGACGAGGTCGCCGATGCACTGTCCGACGGCCAGCCGGTGGTGGCGCTCGAATCGACCATCTTCAGCAGCCTTGGGTTGCCTGCACCGTCCAACCGTGAGTGCCTTGATCGCTGTAACGCCGCAGTGCGAGCTGGTGGGGGAGTACCCGCACTCACCGCCGTGATCGACGGAGTTGGCAGGATTGGGATCGAGGAATCCGAAATCGATCGAGTTCTCGGAGCTGTCACGAAAGTTGCGGCGCGAGACCTGCCGGCGGCGATCGGAACACGGCTCAAGGCGGGTGTCACCACAGTGTCGGCATCGGTCACGCTCGCCGCCCGTGCCGGCGTCGAGGTGTTTGCCACTGGCGGTATTGGCGGAGTTCACCGAGGGTCGGAGTTCAGCGGTGATGTAAGCCACGATCTCACTGCGCTTTCGCGACATCGTGTGGTCACAGTCTCGGCGGGGGCCAAGGCGTTCCTCGACCTGGCTCGCACTCTCGAATACCTGGAGACTCTCGGAGTGCCGGTGGTGGGTTGGAAGACCGACCAGTTTCCTGCCTTCTACACACGCGACTCGGGGCTGTCGGTCACATGCAGAGCAGACGACCCGGCGACCGTTGCCCGAATGCTCAGAAGCGCGGCCGAACTCGGGCACCCCGGCGGGATTCTCGTCACCAACCCGATCCCGGTCGCAGACGAACTCGACCCTGACGCGATAGGTGATGCGCTCGAGGCTGGCCTTGACGAGGTCGCACGACTTGGTCTGACCGGCCCGGCAGTGACTCCGGTGGTGCTCGGTGCGATAGCGGCGGCCACCGACGGCTTGAGCATCCCGGCCAATCTGGCTCTCGCTGAAAGCAACGCCTCCGTGGCGGCCGAGATCGCTACGGCTCTGGCCGAGATGCCAGCGCCGTACGAGGCGTAGTCGGATCGCCTTGCGACGTCCCCGCGGGGACGTTTTCTTCGGCGACGATCCGCTCGCGTCTCTATCAGCTGGTCAGCTGGTCAGCTGGTCAGCTGGTCAGCTCTGAAGCGTGACGTCAGCGTTGACATTCGGATGGTCCATCTCAAGCCATGTCATCGTTGTGGAGTAGCCGGCCTCTATCAGGCGAGGTGCCTGGGAGAAGTCGATCGGCGATATGTCGAGCGGGCACGGCGGCGGCACAATTCGTAGGTCGACCGCGTGGCGGTAACGCTCGATCTCGATGACCAACCGTTGTGACGCCATGATTCCGATGGCGTGAAGTGTCATGGCCAGCGCGCTGCCAGGTGCCTCGCTGGCCGAGCAGGAGAACCCGGTTGGCAAAGCCCAGATTACGTCGGCTCCGGCCTTGATGGCGTGGCTGACCGGCGTGTCGTTCACCACTCCGCCATCGATCTGCGGGCGACCGTCGATGTCGACCGCCGGAAACACTCCGGGGATAGCTGCGCTGGCCAGGATGGCTTGCACAGCGTTGCCCGTTGAGATGGCGTTCTCTCGACCTGTGAGCACGTCGGTCGATATGACGGTCAAGGGGATCGGAGCGTCCTCAAGATTTTCGAATTGCAAATCTCGCTTGAGCAGGTTGCGAAGATTTCTGTTGGACACCAGATGGTCGCGCTTGCCGATGAAGCCGAGGAACCCGCCGACAGGGGAGAGCGGGAAAATGTCTTTTCGAGACATTGATTCCCACGTTGACGCGAGCTTGTCGATCGCTGAGACGTCGCATCCTGACGCCAGCCACCCTCCGTTGACGGCACCGACTGAGGATCCAACGATCATGTCGGGGTGTATGTCGTGCTCCGCCAACGCCCGAAGCATTCCAACTTGCACAGCTCCGAGATTGTTACCGCCCGAAAGAACAAATGCGGTGGTCATGATCGGGACCTACTCCGGTACGGTTCTGCGCCGAAGGAGATCGGCGTCTTGAACTCAAATAACACACATGTGTCCAACGGGATTCCCGAACATGCCGGCTTGATAGCTGAGCCCGAACCGAATGCATCCAAAGCCCAGCCTGACGATTACCTGGTTGAGATCGACGGCGACAGGATCATTCCGACCGAATTTTGTGGTGGGCCGTGGGATGCGGGTGCGCAGCACGGCAGTGCCGTCGCGGCGGTGTTGGCTCGCGCGATCGAATCGGTTGAGACACTGGTGCCGATGCGCCCAGCGAGGTTCACGGTCGATCTGTTGAGCCGCGTGCCGCTTACGCCGATGCGTCAGGTGGTCGAAGTCGTCAAAATGGGTAAGCAGATAGCGGTGATCGACGCTCGCCTTCTCAGCGATGATCGCATAGTTGCTCGGGCCAGTTCGCTACTGATCCGCGACGGCGCCGAACTCAACTTCCCTCCTGGCTCGAAGGTCCCGCCCGAATTGCCACTCCCGCCGACCGAGGAAATGCCCCCGCCCGCGATGGGCGGATTTTCGTTCCCGGGATTTTGGAACGCCATGGATTACGTCCGCACGCGCGGCGAGATGGCGGGCGGTGCTCCGGCATCGGTCTGGATCAGGCTTCGTTGCCGGGTGGCAGCGGGGGAGGACGTAACGCCGTTCCAGCGTCTCGCAGTGGCCGCCGATATGGGTAGCGGCATTGCAGGATTCCTTCCCTTTGATCATTACCGCACGATCAACGCCGACATTTCGATGCACATTTTGCGGCTGCCCGACGCGGACTGGATCGGTCTCGATGGCGACACCCGTATCGAAACCGACGGCATCGGCCAGTCGGCAGCTGCCATGTTCGACGAACAAGGTGTGGTTGCTCGAACCCAGTCATCAATACACGCCTCTGAGGGCCGTCCGGCCATAGTCGGCTGACGAGATGCAGCCCGTGCCCAGCTCGAACGACGTCATTCGCAGCCGAATTTGAAGCGCAGCATCACCCTTCGTCGGTGGCAACATGAAGCTCTCACAGCATTTCTGGCCCACGATCGACCCGACTATCTGGCGGTGGCGTGCCCCGGCGCCGGCAAGACCACATTCGCTCTCAGTGCGGCGCGCCATTGGCTGCGCGGCGAGCGCCTACCGCTGGTGATCGTTGCGCCCACCAGGCATCTCAAATATCAGTGGGCGCGCTCTGCGCTCGGTCTGGGGTTCCACATCGAGCCGGAGTGGGATGGTTCGAGCGGGTCGATTCCATCCGACATGCACGGCATTGTCGTCACCTACGCCCAAGCTGCAACCTCTGCGCGGTCGCTGCGTTCGATATCTCGTGGCGGTCTGGTGGTTCTCGACGAGATCCACCACGCCGGCGGCGACAAGGCTTGGGGCGAGGGCGTCGCCGATGCGTTCGAGGAGGCAGGTTGTCGACTGCTTCTGTCGGGCACGCCTTTTCGATCCGATGATCGCCCGATCCCGTTCGTCACTTACACCCTGGGTGATCACGGTGATGCGGTGGCCGACTACGAATACGACTACGGCAACGCTCTGGCCGATGGCGGTGTGGTCAGGCCGGTGTTCTTCCCCCGATTCGATGGCCACATGGAATGGATCTCGTCGGATGGGTCGCATCAAGAAGCGGGTTTCGAAGACGACATCAATCTTGAGGAACGAGGAGCCCGGCTGCGCACTGCTCTCAGCATCGATGGTGAGTGGCTTCCCACGGTGCTCACGCGAGCCGACCAGCAACTGCGCCGAATTCGTCAAACTTCTACGGACGCCGGCGGTTTGGTGATCGCCATCGATCAGGACCACGCCCGCGGTATCGCTTCGCTGATTGAGCGACGTACTGGCATGAGGCCGGCGGTGGCACTGTCTGACGATCCGAAGGCATCGGAGGTAATCGATGCCTTCGCCGCTGGCACCGATCCGTGGGTAGTGGCGGTGCGCATGATCAGCGAGGGAGTCGACATCCCGAGACTGCGAGTTGGGGTTCACGCAACAACCACGCTCACATCGCTGTTCTTCAGACAGGCAGTTGGCCGAATAGCGCGGTGGACTCCGGGACCTAGCTCTCAGAAGGCCTACTTCTTCATTCCCGACGATGTCCGACTTCGCCATCACGCCGCCACGATCGCAGAGCAAAGACACCACAGCATTGCCAAGCGCATGGAGTCGGGTTCGCAAGATCGTTCTGCACTCGACGACCTCAACCGGGCTGTGAAGGTCGAGGCGCAGCCGTCGTTGTTCGAGGCGCTGTCATCGGTGACAGTTGGCGCACCGAGCGATGACGGACTCGATCCGTTCGAAGATCTTCTGGTTTCAGCCGCTGATCTTTCCGGCCTTGCCGTGGACTTACCTCCGGCACCACTGCTGCCCGGCCGAGGCCCGGATGCTCGCTCCGTGCTGGGTGACCTGCGAACCCGCCATGCACGCAAGAAAGAGTTGCGACAGTGGAACTCTGATCGCGTGATCGATCTGGTACGAGCCACAGGGATGGACCATCGCAGCGTGAACGCCGACCTCAACCGCAGGTCAGGCGTCGTGCGTGTGTCAGAGGCCGATGAGGTATTGCTGCGGCGCCGTCTTGAAGCTGCCGACAAGTGGCTCGAATCCCTCCGCCGCTGATCTGCCAGGCCGAACGTTGGAGCGAGATATGCGACCCGATTGCACATTGGATGTTGTACCGTGATCGAATTGGAGATGAAGACCTCGTTTGGGGACCGATTCCGACCGATGCTGAATATGACCGAAGCCACCAGTTCCATTGGAACACCCTCCCGCTTAGGGGCGTTGTGACTGATATGAGAGATCTCGAATCCACAATCCATCAGATGCGTGACGACATCGACGGCGACGTCTGCAGCCGTTCACGTGTGATGGATTCGCTTCTCGATCTTCGGATCGAAGCCGGCCGCCGCACCGATGTCATCGAATTGGTCGATGCGGCACTCGGCGGACTTCCGGGCAAAAATATGGTCCCCGCGTCGTGGTGGATCGAGCAACTCGACATGTTCGAGCTCACGGCAATCAACCCGATCGAGCCCGTCGTCTGACATCGTCCGGGCCGGTTGTCGCGGTCAATCGGTCGCTCCATTGAGCCAACCGATGATCGAGCGGCGATACTGAGCCGGTGATAGATCAAGCAGCCATCGCCAAGTCCCACAAGTCATTGGGGCTCACCACCGAAATTGCCGACCAAGGCGTATACGAGCGCACTATCGAGCGCTTCAAGCAGCGCAACATTGCGCTTCCCACCTTCTCGGAATTGGCCGATCCATCCACGATTCCTGCAGCCCGCATAGCGGCTCTCGCAGGGCTTGATCGCAACGAACCCGATGCCCGCAATCTCTTCCGAGTCCATTGGTTCGGCAAGCTCGACGGCAGCGGCCCCCACGCCGTCCCCGACTACATCGAACTGCCCCACGAACTCACCGGAGTCGATGCCCGCATCCTGCTGGCATTCGGCAACCGGTTCCCGATGATCAGAGCCCATAAGGTGCTGGCTGCCTACGGATGCTTGGTGCCGAGGCTCATCACGGGGCGCTTTGATCCGACCGTCAATCGCGCGGTGTGGCCCTCCACGGGAAACTACGCGCGTGGGGGCGTAGCCATCAGCCGAATCATGGAATGTCGGGGTGTGGCCGTGCTTCCCGAGGGCATGAGCAAGGCCCGCTTCGACTGGCTCGAGAAGTGGACCCTCGACCCCGCCGACGACATCATCCGTACCCCCGGCACCGAGAGCAACGTCAAGGAAATCTACGACACCTGCAACGAACTTGAGAAAGATCCCGAGATCGAGATCCTCAATCAGTTCTCCGAGTTCGCGAATTACCTCAGCCACTTCGCTGTCACCGGACCCGCACTCGAAAAGGTGTTCGAGGACGCCACCCGCAACGACCCCAACGCGCGGCTTGCTGTCTACGTTTCTGCCTCAGGCTCAGGGGGCACTCTCGCGGCGGGCGACTACCTCAAAGAGAATCACGGCGCCCGTATCGCGGTAGCGGAAGCACTCGAATGTCCGACTCTGCTCGAGAACGGGTTCGGTGATCACAATATTCAGGGCATTGGCGACAAACACATTCCACTGATCCACAACGTGATGAACTCCGACGACGTGGTGGCGGTCAGCGATCGTTCCACCGATGCTCTCGACGCATTGTTCAACTCGCCTGCTGGCAAGGCCTATCTGGTCGACAAGGTCGGTCTGTCACCGGCTTTGGTCGAATCGCTTCACGACATGGGTTACTCGTCGAGTTGCAACGCGCTTGCTGCAATCAAGATTGCCAAGGAACACAACCTCGGTCACGACGATGTGATCGTGTCGGTGGCCACCGATGGCGCTGAGATGTACGACGCCGAACGTGCCGCCTACCTGGCGACGCATCACCCCGATGGCTACGACTCCGTATCGGCGGCCGCCGATTTCGGGCGCGAGTTGGAATCCGCCGACACTGCGAAACATCTGGAGCTCACTCAGGCAGAGCGCCGTCGGATCTTCAATCTCGGCTATTTCACATGGGTTGAACAGCAGGGCACAGATTTCGCCGATTTCACCATCCGCTCCGACCAAAAATTCTGGTCAGGTATGCGCCACTTCGTGGCCGACTGGGACGAACAGATTCGAGAGTTCAACGCCCGCACTGGCACCCGCACCGACGACTGAGCGGCTCTTGTGACTCTCCCGCCATCCACGTTCGAGATTCACGCCGACCGGCTCGATTCCTACCGGTCGGCTCTCGACGCCGGCCTCGAGCCATCCGACGTGATCGCCATGATCCGCAGGCTCGATGCCGCAGTTGCGCAAGTCGATGGCCATGGTTTCGAGCCGACCCCAAGCGTCATCAAATCGAGCCTGGCCTCGAGCATTGGTCTCGGATCTGAACTGTGGGTGAAAGACGAGACGGGCAACGTGTCTGGCTCTCACAAGGGTCGTCACCTCTTCGGTGTAGCCGTTCAAAGAATGGTCGATGAAGCGATCGGCAATGTAGCCGAGGGGCGCTTTGCCATCGCCAGTTGTGGTAATGCCGCTCTGGGCGCAACGGTGGTGGCGCGTGCGCTCAACCACCCGATCGACGTGTTCGTGCCTACTTGGGCCGATGAAGCAGTGATTGGTCAGATCGAATCGCTCGGCGGAAGTGTTGTTCGCTGCGAGCGCGACCCGAATGTGCCCGGCGATCCGACCCACCACGCCATGGTGGCCGCGGTCGCCAACGGTGGAGTGGCGTTCTCGTGCCAGGGCACCGACACGCCGTCAACCATCGATGGCGGCCGCACTCTCGGCTGGGAATTGGTCGATGCCCTGATCGCTCACGACGATTCAGAATCATCTCACCTCGATCGCCTGGTCGTTCAAGTTGGCGGCGGGGCTTTGGCGTCATCGACCGTGTTGGCGTTGTCCGACGACGTCGGCCGTGGTCGACTTGATGCATTGCCGGTGATTCACCCCGTCCAGCCGGTTGGCAATCACCCATTCGTACGTGCTTGGGATCGTGTTGTGTCGGAGATTGTTGCCACGACCGCGCCTCTGGATGATCGTGCCGGAGCGGCAGCCGAACTGGGCCGTCTCGATGGCCCATCGCTGAGGGCCGTAATGGCCAAAATCTCAGCCGATCAAGACAGCTACATGTGGCCGTGGGAGGACGAGCCGGTGTCCTACGCCGATGGGATTCTCGACGATGTCACCTACGACTGGCTACCGATCCTCGAGGCGACGCTCGCCACAGGCGGATGGCCCATAGTGGCCAGCGAGGCCGATTTTCATCGTGCTCATGATCTGGCCCACGACCACACCGAAATCGACGTGAGCGCTACGGGAGCGTCAGGATTCGCTGGGTTGTTGTCGTTGGTAGCCAATGACCTGATTCCGTTGTCGGATGAGCGTGTGGCAGTGCTCTTCACGGGGGTCACTCGCTGAGTCAGCTCTCCGGCGGGGCCACAAAATCGATTAGTTGCTCGACGGCTCCGAGAAGTGGTGTTTCAAGATCAGTCCAGCTGTGCACCCGGCCGAGCAACATTTTCCAGAACTGCGCTGTGGTTCCGCTGAAGGCGAGTTCGTCGAGAATGCCCTGCTTCCACGGCTGGCCCATCGGGATGTCGGGCCATCGCTCGATCCCGATCGTGGAGGGCTTCACCGCCTGCCAAATGTCGACATATGGATGACCGGTGATCAACACGTTGGGGTCGGCGGCCGCTGAGGCGATGCGGGTCTCCTTGGTGCCATCGATCAGGTGGTCGAGAAGAACCCCGACTCTGCGACGCGGGCCTGGCCGGAACCCTCGGACTCTCTCGGCCAGGTCGTCGGCGCCATCGAGTGGCTGGACGACCACGCCTTCAGCTCTCAGGTCGTCTCCCCAGATCTTCTCCACCAGTTCGGCATCGTGTATTCCCTCCACCCACACGCGACTGGCGCGGGCCATGCGTGCCGGCAACTCGCCAGGATCTACCGAACCCGAGGCAGTAAGTGTGGTCGGGAGCGCGGAGGGAGAGGGTGGGCGAAGCGAGACGGCGACCGTTTTTCCGTCGACGTTGGCACGGACGCCACCTGCGGCATACCGAAGGACATGATTGCGACCGTCAGCGTCGCGAAGCGTGAGACGCGGCGGGCTGAAGTCGACCAACACGCCGACCTGCCCTGTGTCGCGATGCTGAAGCATCACGCCGCGTCGCGCCTCCACGATCGGGTAAGTGGGCGGCCGGTGGCGTGGTCCGTCGATATCGAGGGGGCCAGCCAGCAAACCGTCATCGCGCATCGCCGCAGAATAGGTGGCCGTGAGGCTCTCAGCCGTGATCGAGGATCGGTCCGGCCAGCCAGTCGGTGGTGAATGCCAGGTTCCCGCGGCCAACCGCCAAATGGAGACCGTCATCTCTGGAGTAGGCGTCGGCATCTACCGCAAAGGCATCCGCCGCTGGGATCACGAAGACGTCGGAGTTTTCCATTGCCAAGTCCGTGAGGATGCCGTTGTAGACATCGGCCCAAATCGTGGCAATTGCGGGATCGGCATCGGGGTAGAGATCGCTCCATGTTTTGGGAACAGGGGCGGTTACCAGCAGCGTGACCGCGCCATATGAACGAGCTTCGCGAATCCGAGTGAGGTAAATCGCCCGATACAGCGATCGCGCCAAAGGATGCGTCAAGATTATGTCGGCGGCCGGATTGGTCGGGTCGTCTGGATTGGCGACAGGGGAGAGCAACGCTCCCCAATCGATGATCATCAACTCGTCTGGGGTTAAGCCGCCGGCCTCCTCGACGATTTGAGGGAGAGATTTCCGACAAGGGGTATTTCCATAGAACGGTTGTGTGTCCAGTTCTCCGTCTGGGCCACGCGTCTGAAAGATGCCTGTGATCGGATCCATGAGCACGTTGCACGCGATCTGAGCACCGGCCACCACCACCGCGTCGTGAGTGGTCTCGCTCCACGCACGAAGCCCGTCAAGCGCCGCGTACGCCGTGGAATCTCCCAACACGTAGACAACTGGTGGTGAAACCGTCTCGGATGCACCTGCTGGATCGGTCGTCGGATTGTCGATTTCCGACAGCAGATTCCTTTGATGAGCGTCCCGCAGGAATGTCTCAACCGGATCCACCAGGTTGTCTTTCACAAAGCGCTCGCTGCTTGCACCGGGATCGAGAATGATCCCGTCTGATCGCGTGTAATTCGATGGATATTTCAAGATCGGTGTGACGCTGTCGATCAATTCCACATTCGGATCATTTGCGGCCAAGTTTGCTACCACGCGGTTGTATGCGGCGGCGCGTTCAATGCCACCTACGAATTCGGCACCCGTGGCCGGAATGCCAGGCGGCGGAGCAGTGGTCAACAGCAATACGGCGCCGCGGCTTTCGTAGGTCGATATCTGGGTTCGGTAGGCATCGGCGAGTTGCCGTTGCATATCAGGGTCGGTGATCGACAGAGGATGTATTGCCCCATCCGATTGGAAGGGTCCGAGAGTGGCCCACTGCCAGTCGACGATCAAGACCACATCGGGTGGGGAACCGTCCTCGGATTTCGCCAATTCGGCGACCCCGAGGCGACACGTAGGGACACCATCAGCAACGGCGGTGTCGAGCGGTCCACAGGAGGCGCCCGATCCATCGATGATCCTCGCACGTCGGTCGTCCTCGCTCCATACGCGGAATCCGTCGAAGATTGGTCTCGCAGCCGAATCGCCGAGCACGAGCAACACCCCGGGCGAAGGTTCCGCGACGGCAATTGGGTCAACGGCGGAGGCGGCTTCGGTCGCGGGCGAAGCAGCGGCCTCGGCCGCGAACCAGTCGGGAACAGTCGGCAGGGTGATGTCGAAAATAGAGCGGGGCGCAGATACCGAAATTGCGACCACGAAACTGGCGACTGCCGCGGCGCCGGCCATGCCGCCGAGCACGAGCAGCGGCCTCTGAATTCTTGCGCCGTATCCGACTCTACGTCGTACCGGAGTCTCGATGAGCTGCATCGATGCCTCGGCCGCAAGGCCGGTGGCTACGACGATGAGAAGTGGGTTCCAATCCGTGATGACTATCAGGGGCCAATGCCAGAGGTAGATGGCGTAGCTGCGGGTTCCGAGCCATCTGAGCACAGGATGTGCGAGAGGCCCAGGGTGGCGAATCGCCAAGGCGACAAGCGCAACCGAGGCAGATGCCAGAAGCGCAGGGCCACCTCGGAAGACGATCGAGTCGTGCTCACTCCAGGTAAGTGAGACCCATGCGAGTATCGCCAGTCCGTAGAGGCCAGCAATCGATGTGGCCGACTCGGCGAGCCATCGGCGTGTGATGATCACCTTGCCGCGAGTCTCGAAAGTCCAGAGGACGATGGCGGCAATCGAGCCGGCAGCAACCTCAACAGCCCTGACCAGGGTTATGAAGTATGAATCGGGGTCGCCCCACCAGTTGACGGTCGCTGCCGTGATGGTGACCACTACGGCGGCGGCAATTGTTGTGGCCCACCGCCTCGACCTGAGGGCGATCGCGAAAATTAGTGGGACGACAAGGTAGATCTGTTCCTCAACAGCCAACGACCAGAGGTGGTCGAACGGCGACGGGTTGGTGAAGATCGCTTCGTATCCGCCCGGCGCTGCCGCGGATCTCCAATTGGCGATGTAGGCGAGGCCGGCCGCACCATCGGCCGCGGCGCGATGCAACGATGATGGGTCGGTCAGCGCGACAAGAGCAACGACGACCCCGACCGTCGTGACTACTGCGGGCAGAAGTCGGCGGGCTCGTCGACTCCAAAACGCGCGGAAGTTGAGATGGCCCTGGCGTGTGTGCTCCTCGAGAAGAAGGGTGGTGATGAGGAACCCGGACAAAGTAAAGAACGTCGATACCCCGACCCAGCCGCCGGGAAGCGTGCTTGGCCAAAGGTGGTAGACGACGACCAATCCCACGGCCACCCCCCGCAAGCCGTCGAGCCCCGGCCACCACCTGTGCTGGCCGGGTTGGTTTGTCTGGGGTGAACTGGGGCGCGACTCGACTGTGTTGCTCAATTCGATCCCGGGCTCACAGCTCTGCACAACCCCGACAGTTTCGGCTGGTCTTCGTCGAATTCCACCGCGCCATGTACAGGAGTCGGCACGTGACTAGCAATTACTCGTACAATCAGAGCGTGGACTATCGAGTAGAGGAACTGGCGGACGCTGCGGGAGTCGGTGTCGACACGGTTCGCTATTACCAAGGCCGAAAACTTCTCCCGCCACCGCGACGTGAGGGTCGAGTCGCGTTTTACGGCGAACATCATGTCGAGCGCTTGCGCGAAATTCGTGATTTGGCTGGGCGAGGTTTCACACTTTCGCAGATCCGAGAACTTGCCGACGCCGAGGGCGACCGACTTCTCGCTGATCTCGCCCGAGCCGATGCCGTCGACCCCCAACTCGATCGGGCCGAATTGGCTCGACGTGCCGAGGTGCCGGCGCTGATAGTCGATATTGCTGTGGGCGCCGGACTGTTGGCGTTTGCAGGACCGCGTGGCGATGAACGGTTCGCGCCGGACAGCGTCGAGATGCTTTCCGCGGCCCGTGCACTTGTGAGCGAGGGCGCCCCATTGGGCGAGCTGACCGCCCTCGCAATGAAGCATGTAGCCAATATCGAATCGGTCATCGACGAGGCCATCGAATTGTTCAAGACACACAGCGACGAGAGCGGAGGCAACCGAGATGATCTGGTTGCGACAATGCATCGGCTGGTTCCAGTGGCGTCTGGTCTCGTTGGCCGGCACTTCGAGAGAACATTGAGGAGCAGGGCGCTGGCTCGACTCGGCGGAAATGCCCCGACAGCGAATCTCATCACCATTGCGCGCCGCCTCCCCGAGATGTTCGATCCATTGGCGATCTATCTCGGAGCGGACGACGAACACCGATCCGTGTGGATCCGGCCCGATGACGAATTCTCAATCACCGCCGTGGGCACGGCAGAGATCATCGAAACGTCAGGTGATGGCCGCTTCACCGCAGCCTCCGCGGCCAGAGCGGCGCTGGCCGCACGCATCTCTAGCACCGGTCCTGAAGGCGCGCCGGTGCCAGTACTGGTCGGGGGGCTGTCGTTCGAATCCGGTGGGAGTAGCCACGGTCCCGATTGGACCGGATTCCCTGATTCGAGATGGATTCTTCCCGAGTTCACATGGATCATCAGCCAGGGTGTGCCATGGCTGCTGGGTGCGGCGGGTGTCGCGGAGAGCGCCAACGAAGAAGACGTGACAGCCCACCTTCAGTCTCGTCTCGAACTCCTCGCCACGGCTGCGCCAACTGCCGTGATCGAGCATCCCCCGGTGAAGATCGGCGGGGTGTCATCCGACGATCTGGCCTATCAGGATCTGGTGACGGATGCCGTCGCCGAAATAGGGGAGGGGAAACTCGACAAGGTTGTGCTGGCCCGAGTCCATCACGACGACCCGATCGATCTCGCCGTGGTTCTGCCACGGCTCCGGCGGCGCTATCCCACGTGTGCGGTCTTCGCGTTTGCGGTCGGTGATCGAACTTTCTTCGGGGCAAGTCCGGAGAAGCTCGTGGCGCTGCATGGTTCACGAGTCGAGACTGTGGCCTTGGCCGGCACGGTGGAGCGAGGCCGAGACGATGCCGAGGACGAGCGCTTGGCCGCAGAGATGCTGGGATGGTCAAAAACTCGTGCCGAACACGGATTCGTGGTCGACGACATCACCCAACGCCTTTCCACTCTCGGGCTGGTCGGCGCCACTCCCGAGGTCCCCGACGTGCTCAAGCTCGCTCGGGTGCAGCACCTCCGAACCCCGATCACCGCTCAGGTCGATCGAGAGTCCAACGATTCCGCCGACCTCGACGTGCTGCGAGTAGCGAGTGTGCTACATCCCACGCCCGCGGTCGGTGGCACCCCCACCGAGGATGCGCTGCGGTGGATACGAGAGCACGAACCGTTTGATCGGGGCTGGTACGCGGCTCCTGTCGGATGGTGCGACCTCGATGGCAACGGCGAACTTCGTGTGGCGCTGCGGTCGGCGCTGGCCACGGCCGACGGCGTCGACCTGTTCGCGGGAGCAGGAATTGTTGCCGACTCGATTCCAGCCGATGAACTCACCGAGACCGGAATGAAACTCCGCGCTCTCCTCGACGTGATGGACCGCTGATGCACCACATGGACGACCCGCTCTACGACAACATCGCAGCGTTTGCTGCTGGACTTGTGGCAAATGGCGTCACAGATGTGGTGATCAGCCCCGGATCGCGTTCGACGCCATTGTCGATCACGCTGCACGCCCATCCGGGTCTGCGGACCTGGATTCATCTCGACGAGCGGTCCGCAGGGTTCTTCGCACTCGGCATGGCCCGCGTCAGTGGCGTCCCATCTGTTTTGGTCTGCACATCCGGCACCGCGGCTGCCAACTATCTGCCAGCGGTGGTGGAGGCACACCATGCAGGCGTGCCCATGATTGTCTGCACCGCTGATCGCCCACCGGAGCTCCAAGGCTGGGGGGCGGGTCAGACAATCGACCAGCACCACCTTTTCGGAACGGCCACTCGTTGGTCGGCTGAGTTGCCGGTGGCCAATGAGTGGAGTCCCCAGGGCGCGGAACGCACGGCGATGAGAGCGGTGTCGTCGGCCACCGGACAGCGACCAGGGCCGGTTCATCTCAATTGGCCCTTTCGCCTGCCACTCGAACCGTATGTCACGCCGCCGGTTAGAGATCCCGACTTCGTGCCTCGAGTCGCTGATGCATCGGACTCCGTTTCAGCAGGGGCGTTGTCGGTCATCAAAGAGATCGCCAAGATCGAGCGCGGTGTGATCGTGGTTGGCCCATCCGATGGGGTCGGGCTCGATAGTGAACACGAAACGGCTGCTGCCGTGGCCGACTTTGCTCGTGTCGTCGGTTGGCCGGTGCTGGCCGAGCCCATAACCCAGCTACGGCGCACAGACACACCAGTGAACTCCCACGTCATTGCCAACGCCGGCAAGTTGCTTGAGGGTGAACGATTCGCAGCGTTGCAGTCCGCTGATGCGGTCGTGCGGATCGGGCGCACTCCCACCACGAAATCGGTCAGGCTCTGGATGCAACATCACCGCCCGTCGCGTGTGGTTCTGATCGATCCCTCGAACCATTGGCACGATCCGAGCTTCACGGTCACCGATCACGTGAGCGCCGACGTGGTGGCGCTCCTGTCTGGCTACGCGGAGCCATATGGTGAGACCAGACCCGAGTCAGCGTGGCTGACCTCGTGGCGGCAAGCCGATCTGGCGGCTACCCAAGCGATCGAAGCCGAGCTGTCTGATGGCCCAGTCATGGCCGGACGTATCGCACAACTGCTCACCAAGGCCATGCCCGAGAATTCGATTCTTGTGACGTCCAACTCGATGCCTGTGCGCGACCTCGACACATTCGTCGGTGTGGGAAGCCCTCGCATCTCGATGGTTGGCAACCGAGGGGCGTCTGGTATCGACGGAATCACATCCACCGCGTTGGGCGTGGCGGCGGCCAGCGGTCGACAGACGGCAATGTTGATCGGTGACCTGGCGCTGCTTCATGATCTCGGTGGCCTCACTGCTGCGCGCCGACTCGGACTTCACCTCACGGCTGTGTGTGTCGACAACGACGGTGGCGCGATTTTCTCGATGTTGCCTATCGCCGAACATGGCGACGACATCGACTTCGACACGCTGTTCAGAACCTCACATGGCATCGACTTCACCGACCTGGATGGATTCGCAGGCATCGAGATCAAACAGGCGACCACCGCTCATGAGCTATCGGCGGCGCTGGCCGGGTCGCTTGAGTCTCGACGTGCTGGAGTCGATCTGATCATCGTCAAAGTCGATGCGGATGCCGACCTGGATCAGCACCGTCGGGTCACCGCCGCGGTGGCCCGAGCGTCATTGCCATGAGCGGGCTGCCCTCGTTCAAGAACGTCGACGTGCAGCTTCGAGATGGGCTCACTATCCACGCCGAAGTGTCGGGCACCGGTGAGCCCGTTGTTGTGCTTCACGGCTTCACAGGCGATGCCTCGACCATGCGATCTTTGTCAGAGCGGCTGTGTTTGCATCATGAGGTGATCGTTGCCGAGTTGGTCGGCCATGGTCGGTCGAGTATCCCAGCGGATATCGAGATATACGGCGTCGAGCAGATGGCAAGCCAGATTCTTCAGGTAGGACAGATCCTCGGACACGAAGCATTCCATCTCGTTGGCTACTCGATGGGCGGACGTGTGGCGCTCACTCTTGCGTGTAATTCGCCGGAGACCGTGAAGTCGCTTTCGCTGATCGGAGCCACAGCAGGGATAGCTGACGATGCCGATCGAGCGCAGCGGCGTCGCGATGACGATCTGCTGGCCGATCGACTTGAATCAGACCCGCTTGGCGACTTCGTCGACGATTGGATGGCCAAGCCGTTGTTCGAGACTCAGCGACGACTCGGCGCCACCCACCTGGAGAATGCCCGTCGGCAACGGCTGGCCAACGACCCCGCCGGCCTCGCTCGCAGCCTGAGAGGAGGTGGCACCGGAGCGATGCCACCTCTTCACTCTCGCCTGGCCGGTTGCACCGTTGCGGCGGTGCTTATAGCCGGATCCGACGACCACAAATTCACAACGATTGCCACCGACTTGGCTGAGTCTTTGCCCAACGGGCGGGCGGAAACCATTCCGAATGCTGGACACGCGGCGCATCTCGAGCAGCCAGACGCGGTGGTGGCTGTGATCGAGAAGCAGATTGCTGCGGCCAGATGAACGCCCTGGTCACAGGCATCCGACCATTCCGACTCCCGCTTCGTCACATCTTCACGACTCGCCGCACCACCACCGATCACCGCGACGGATTGTTGTTCTCTATCAGCGATGGGGTCGAGACTGGTTGGGGCGAGGCCACGCCGATGCCGGGATGGTCCAGGGAGAGCGTCGAATCCACAGCGGCAGCGCTGGTAGTTGTTACCGCGGCAGTGTCGGTGATCGAGAGTGCGTCCGATCCCCGGTTGGACCGCCTTCTCGATGACCTCGATGCGACACCCCATGCTCGTGCCGCGGCGGCTGGAGCCATAGCCGATCTGCGAGCACGCAGGGTTGGCGTTCCACTTGCCGCGATGTTGGGAGAATCCTCGGCGGGGAGCGTGAGAGTCAACGCAATGGTGTCTGCGTCAACACCTGCAGCAGTAGCTCGAGATTGCGCAGCCGCCATCCGCGACGGCTTCGATTCGGTCAAGTTGAAGGTGGGGGTGGCCGACGTGAGCACCGACATCGACCGGGTGGCCACGGCCCGATCGGTCGTGGGCCCGGATGTGGAGCTTCGTCTCGATGCCAATGGCTCATGGGAGATCGATACCGCAGTCGCAGCGCTCAAGCATCTGGCTGCGTTCGATGTGTCCTACTGCGAGGAGCCAGCCGAGGGCATTGCCGCGATTGCCGCGGTGGGGGCTCGAAGCGACATTCCGGTAGCTATCGACGAGTCCGCCAAAACCATTGACGACATAGCTGAAGCGCTGGGCACAGGGTCTATAGGCGTCGTGGTGGTCAAACCGCAGGCGCTGGGAGGCCCCGACATGGCCATGAGGGCTGTGCGCTTGGTCCACGAATTCGGGGCGACCGCGGTGATCACCAGCATGATCGATGGAGCTATCGGTGTCGCCCATGCGCTTCATGTTGCGGCTGCGAGCGGAGTTGGCATGGCTCACGGTCTGGCAACATCGCCCTTGCTGTCGGCCGACGTCGGGCCGACTATTCAGATATGCCGTGGCGAGATGGCAATCGCTGAATCCGCCGGAATCGGCATCGTGCCCTTTGATCATCTCCCCAATTGACAAGCACCCATCGGTTGCGGGGCTGGCGTCGATGTCGGCTGAGTCGGTTGGTCAGACCAGATTTCGTCGGATTTTGCCGAGCGATGTGCGGGGCAAAGTCTCCACCAGCTCCAGCCGCTTGGGAGCGTGCCATGCGGGCAGGACGTCCTTTACGACCCGTCGTAGTTGATCGAGTTGAGGCGGCGCTGAAGGGTTGGCCGGCACGATGACGGCGGTAACGACATGTCCCCATTCGGGATCGGGTCGACCGATCACGGCCACCTCACTCACGTCCGCCTCAGCGACAAGGATGCGCTCAATGGCGGCAGGCCAGACCTTCTCGCCGCCGGTGACGATGACGTCGCCGATGCGTCCCTCGACTCGCACGATTCCATCGACGACCCGGCCGGCATCTCCTGTGAGATACCACCCGTCGGCGGTGAATGGGACCGTGTCGTCGCGGTAGCAGCGCATGAGCATCGGACAACGGAGTTGAAGCTCTCCGGCGACCTCGCGAATCTCCACCCCTGCGAGCGGATACCCGTCGTAGACAACCCCGCCTCCGGTCTCGGTCATGCCGTACGTCGCGACGGCATTGTCTGGTCGATCCGCTGGTATGGCCGATCCGCCTAGCAGGATCTTCCGGAAACCTGACGGGTCGATTCGCCGAGCCGCCGTGGCGACGAGCGACACGAGCGTGGCACCGGATCTCGCCGCCGCCTCGACCAAATCGGCATCGAAACTCTCATGGACATCGAGCGGGGTGTTGGTGAGGAGAGCTCGTGTGATAACCGACAAGCCGCCGACGTGGGAGAGCGGTAGGCAAGCCAGCCAACGATCGGATCGGGCATCTACCCCGAGCGCCGCTGATGTTGCCGTCGCGGAGGCCGCAATCGCGTCGTGGGTTAGCACGACAGCGCGAGGTTTCCCCGAGGTGCCGCTCGTGTTGACGACCAGAGCGTCGCCGGGTTCAGCCGGACGTCCGGTGTGGGCGTGTCGGCCGCTGGGATCGATCAACACCGTGGGAGCTATGGCTTCCAGAGCTGCCGTCAGCGCCGGAGTGGGCAAGCGGATGTCGATGGGGGCCACGGCGTCGCCCGCGTCCCAAGCGCGCTGCAACTCCGCCACGAAGTCGTCACCGCCGGGCAGGAGGAGCGCAACGACCTCATTCACCGGTTTACGCACCTGTTGCGATACAGATTCATCACGTTGGGAGAGTACGCCGAGCCGTCACAAGTCGTTGCCTCGCTCCCAATCGCTCTAGCGTCCGGCCATCGGTCGCGTTCATACGTGCCGTCCGAAGAGATCAGAGCCGACGACCCCGATACCGCCCACTACTTCGAGGCAAGGGTCACTCGTGGCTTTCAACACATCATCGACTCCAACCGATCGAAGCGGTGCTGGCCATCGCCCCTGACTACTGCGGCCTCACCCGTGTGCAGGCGTCCGGAACCGGCATACGCACGGTGCGTTCGGTCAACGAGACCTACCATGTGCGTGATCTGATCGAGTGGTGACGGGCCGGCGCCCAGCTCAGGAACCCTGGGGATCGTCGCTCGCCGGAGCATTTCAGTTCGCGCTCAAGCACTCACCATGAAGGACGGTTGATGACAGAAACAGACCGCACCAAGGAATGGCAACAACTTCGCGACACCCATCTCGCGCCCTCGGCTGAGCGCCCACCGGGGCCCGGACGCGGAGTTCACCACGTGGCGTTGCTGTGCACCGACGTCGATCGCACGATTCGCTTCTACCAGGGGGTCCTTGGATTCCCCCTCACGGAACTATTCGAGAATCGCGACTACGAGGGCTCAACCCATTTCTTCTTCGACATAGGCAACGGAAATTCGTTGGCCTTCTTCGACTTTCCGGGGCTCGACATGGGCGAATACGCGGAAGTGCTCGGAGGGCTACATCATCTGGCCATCTCGGTGCCGGCCGACGATTGGCAGCGACAGCACGATGCGCTTGAGGCGGCCGGTGTAGCCACGCAAGTCATCCAGACCTCGATGTATTTTCGAGACCCTGACGGCGCCCGCATCGAGCTGATCTCCGATCCGCTCGGCGAGATGTATGGGTCCGTGCTGGGCCAGGACAGTC
The DNA here is from genome assembly GCA_041687805.1 of Acidimicrobiales bacterium. Classification (GTDB taxonomy): domain Bacteria; phylum Actinomycetota; class Acidimicrobiia; order Acidimicrobiales; family Aldehydirespiratoraceae; genus SZUA-87. The sequence continues at coordinate 9,261 of JBDNJK010000095.1, read as the reverse complement.
GCTCGTAGTCTGTGGGAGTGAACCCAAGTCTCGTAATCATGGCGGCTGGTCTCGGTTCCCGTTTCGGCGGCACCAAACAGCTGGTCGAGGTCGGCCCGAATGGGGAGGCGTTCCTCGACTTTGCCATCCATGATGCAGCTGCCGCCGGCGTCGAGAAGGTGGTGTTGGTAGTACGCACAGACATCCTCGAGGACGTCCACCGGCACATGTCAAAGCACTTGTACGGCGTCGAGATCGTGATCATCTGCCAAGACAGCCACGGGCCTCACCGAGACAGACCCTGGGGAACCGGCCAAGCGGTGCTCGTAGCTGCGCCAGAAATCGCCGGACCGTTCGTCGTATGCAATGCCGACGACTATTACGGTCACACCACTTACGAGCGAGTAATTGCAGCCGCAGATGATCTGCCCGATAACAAGGCATTGCTTGCCGGATTCCGTCTCGACCGCACTCTTCCGAGGATCGGAACTGTGAGCAGAGGGATCTGCACGGTCGCCGGCTCGGAGATGGTTGATCTGGTCGAGACCCACGGCGTCGGATGGCGAGAGGACGGCTCAATCATGGGGTCCGACCCGGCCGGATTATTGCCGTCGGATTCGGTTGCATCGATGAATTTCTGGGCGTTTCCTCGGCGGATCATGGACTTTCTCGACGAAGGTTTCAATGAGTTTTTGACCGATCACGGTGACGAACCCAAGACCGAATACCTTCTTCCAGCCATGGTCGCCCAACTACATGAGGCCGGTGAGTTCGATGTCGAGGTGATCTACACCGACGAAGAGTGGGTTGGGGTAACCAATCCGGTTGATCTCGAGATTGCCAGGCGTCACATTGCTGAAATGCGACTCGCCTGAGATCAATGGCGGCATTCACACGTCGGGTGTTCGCCCCCGGGCGGGTCAACCTGCTCGGCGAACACGTCGACTACCTGGGCGGATCGGTCCTGCCCATGGCCGTCAATCTCGGCACCACTATTGATGTCAGGTATCGCACCGACGGCGTCTCGGATGTCGTCCACCTGAGATCCGACGTTGAATCTGATCCTGCCAACATCCAACTTCCTGTAGGCAACACTGCGGGCATGTTGCCGCCTTGGTCGCGCTACGCCGCGGCAGTTCTTGGCGAGCTCAACACAACAGCGGGCTTCGACGGCGAAATCACGACAACGCTGCCAGTTGGTGCCGGGCTTTCATCGAGTGCGTCTCTTGAAGTGGCGGTTGCTCTCGCCGCTGGGTTCGACGGCGATCGATCGGACCTGGCGAAGTTGTGTCAACGAGCCGAACATCGAGCCACTGGCGTGCCTTGCGGGATCATGGACCAACTGGCGATCACCTCGGGCGTGGCAGGTTCGGTCCTTTTGATCGATTGCAACGACCTCTCAATCAAGCCGTTGGATCTGCCCGACGGCGTGGCGGTCCACGCTGTCCACTGTGGTGTCGACCGCCGACTCGTTGGGTCTGAATACGCCGACAGACGGCGGGAATGTGAGGCAGCCGAAGCCACCATCGGCCCACTTCGCGAGGCTCGACTGTCCGACCTGTCTCAGATCAGCGATCCCACGATCCGGAGCCGGGCGCGCCACGTCATCTCCGAAATGGAGCGGGTGCGTGCCGCGGTCGGCGCGATTGAAACCGGTGACATGACACGATTTGGACAGCTGATGAACGAGTGCCATGTCAGCCTCCGCGACGACTTTGAGGTGTCGATTCCCGAGCTGGATCAGCTTGTAGATCGGCTTCGCCGAGTGCCCGGTGTATACGGCGCTCGCCTCACAGGAGCCGGATTCGGCGGGTGTGCGGTGGCATTGGTCGACCAAAGCGTCAGCCCCGAGTCCGTAGGGGGATGGCGTCTGTCGCCCAGCGCGGGTGCTCAGGTCATCGACTTGCCCTAACTGTCGACGGTCGGCTTGTGGCTATCAGCTTCGTCTGACGATGTCTGTCTGCACGCGACCATCTCGGTCCACAGTTGAATCCGGCTCCCATTCGAAACCCTCGAAGTGGAAATCGGTAAGCGAATCAAGCGTCGGATTGCCCGATGACACCAGGTCGCGGGTGAGGACACCTTTGAGAAGCTTGTTCCAATGAGAGACCGTCACTAATCCTCGCCCCGGCCGTTCCTCGAGGAAGTTGACCGTGATCACACGAGCGGGAGTGTCGCCGATGAGCCAGGCCGAGCGGTGCTCGTTGGGACGCAAATCCCACACCACACGACCTCGCGCCATTTCACCGAGCGGCGCAGCCAGATGATTACGCCACCAGGTCGACAGCTTCCCCAGCCGCCCGAGGCTGGCGCCCATTTTGAGTTTGTAATCTGGTATTTGGTCGGCGGGGCTAACCGCACCCCATAGCCCTGAGAAAATCATCACCCATGACTCGAGCCGTCGACGCGCTGCAGCATTCAATGTTGACGCATTCAGCGACTCGTAGAGCACACCTGTGTAGCGCTCAATTGCGGGACGAGTCGGCGACACCTCGACCGAACGGTTCGTTTCGGTCGCAACGCTGGTGGCGGCCTCTCCCACGCCGAGCAGTTTGCTGCGCTTCGCGGCAGATTCTCGCATGGCCACCCTAAGCCCGGTGAGAACCCTGCGACGGTGTTCGTCGAGTTGGGGAGTCGACGCGCAGCCAGTCCATGTCGGGCCGTCACCGCCGGACGATTTGCCCTCCGATGGAGGCAGGAGAATCAGCGGTGATCGAGACACGACACGGCAGCCTGCCCGTTGGTTCGTGGTTCACGCCAGTCGAGCGCGAGACTCCTGGCGTGATTCATCCATGCGTAACCCGAACCGCCCCCAATGCAATGGTGTCAACTGTCGACCATCTGGCCACTGCGACAGGGCTTGATCTGCTTCGCCGCGGCGGGTCTGCGGCCGATGCGGCAGTTGGGGCCAACGCAGTCCTGGGCGTCACATCGCCCCACATGTGCGGCATGGGAGGCGACGTGTGGGCATTGGTCCACGACGGTAGCGGTAGACCCCAAGCGCTCGACTCGTCGGGGCGCGCCGGATCTGGTGCCGACGCCGATCGCGTCCGAGCCGAAGGGCACACGCGTATCCCGTTGAGGCGTCACACTGCGGCCATCACCGTGCCCGGCGCGGTCGACGGTTGGCTGGCTCTCCATGAGCGATACGGCAGGTTGCCACTCTCGGAGGTTTTGGCCGATGCGATTCGATACGCCGAGGAGGGGTTCCCTGTCGCGCCGCTGCTGGCATGGACACTCCCGATGGTTGCCGATGCCAAGTTCAATGAGCTACCCGGTGAGCCCGCGATCGGCGACATCGTCACCCGTCCGGGATCGGCTCGGGCGCTGCGAGCGTTGGCCGACCATGGCCGCGACGGCTTCTACGGCGGCGAGTTCGGTGAGGGGCTCCTAGCGGTCGGGGCTGGCGAATACAGCGCCGCCGACCTGGCCGAGAGTCAGGCTCGATGGGTCGAACCGGTGTTGGTGGAGGCGTGGGGACACAACATCTGGAGTCCTCCACCAACGAGCCAGGGTTACCTCACGTTGTTGTCGGCGGGGATCGCTTCGGGTTTCGATATAGGCGATGATCCGAGCGGCACGCATTTACTGATCGAGTCGGCGGCTCAGGCCGGGCACGACCGCCCGACTGTGCTGTTCGACGGTGCCGACGGAGCCGATCTCGTGTCAGCCGAACGGATTGCAGAACGGCGGGCTGCCATCGACCCGACACGCGCTGGCGAAGTCGACGTGCCGCCGTTCACCGGCGACACCACGTATCTGTGCGTCGTCGACTCCGACCGAATGGGAGTGTCACTCATCAACTCCAACGCCAGCGGATTTGGTTCTCACCTGATCGCAGGCACGAGCGGCATCTTCCTCCACGACCGTGGCTTGGGATTCTCGCTACAACCAGGTCACCCCGCGGAGTACGGACCAGGCAAACGTCCGCCTCACACACTCTCGCCCGCGATGGTTACCTCTCCCGACGGCTCTTTGAAAACGGTGCTCGGCACGATGGGTGGCGACACCCAGCCGCAGATTTTGCTTCAACTTTTGGCCGAGACACTGGTCCACGGCTGGGACCCAGGCCGAGCGATCGGCGCGCCGCGATGGCGTTTCACCCCGGCCGAAGGCACCGACGGCTTCTCCACATGGCAGCCCGGTGTGCGTCGAAAGGTTCAACTAGAGGCTCCGGCCGCCGCCGGTTTGGCCGAGGCACTGAAGTCGATGGGGCATCTGGTCGAAGTGCTCGACGATGCCCACTCTCAATTCGGCCATGCTCACATGATCGACGTAATGCCGTCCGGTGCACTGGCCGGTGCCGCCGACCCCAGAGCCCTAACCGGCATCGCCGCCGGCCTCTAACTGTTTTTGTGAACCCTGAGTGCTGCGTACGCAGCACTCAGGGTTCACAAAAACAGGGGTAGGGGTTTTTTTTTGGGGGGGGGGGAGATGGGGGAGTCGGTGACGTCCAACGGGTCTTGGTCTCGGAGTCGGATTCCCTATGGTCCGTACCCCCAACAGTTCGGAGACCTCACCGTCCCAGACCTTCCAGGGCGACATCGGATCCTCGTGTTCATCCACGGGGGATTCTGGGGCAACAGCTACGACCTCACGCTGGCTGAGCCGCAGTCGAGTGACGCCGCCGCCTGTGGTTACGCAACGTGGAACATCGAGTACCGCCGTCTGGGTGACCCGGGTGGCGGTTACCCCGGCACTCTCGCCGATGTGGCCGCCGCAGTCGATCACCTGTCGATAATTTCGGACGACCTAATCTCGAACGACCATCAGATCGACATCGGGCGGGTGGTTGTCATCGGCCATTCGGCGGGCGGTCATTTGGCGTTGTGGGTCGGCCAACGCACCAATCTTGGCGATGACGCTCCGGGGGGACATCCCCGAATCCGTCCCGCTCTCGTGGTCGGGCAGGCCCCCGTATCAGATCTCACAGCCGCGGCAATCGAGGGTATGGGCGACGGCGCTGTCGTTGACCTGATGGGAGGTCAACCGGCCGACAGACCGGAGCGATACATGACCGCCGACCCGGCTCGCTTGCTGCCCATCGACGTTCCTCAGCTCATAGTCCACGGCAGCGCGGATGATCGCGTTCCCCTTGAAGCATCGCGGTCCTACCAACGGCTGGCATCGAGCAAAAGGCTCGAGATCATCGAGTTCGCGGGAGCCGATCATTTCGATGTCATTGACCCTTCCCACGAGTCGTGGGAAGTGGTGAAGACGAGGGCCGGCGAGCTTTGAAATCCAAGATCAGACCGGGCCCTCCGCGGGTCCCGGCCTGACCCGGTCGACTCAGCCAGCTTCGGAATGGGTTACCGGCTGCTCACCCATCCACTCGCGCAGTGTGTTCTTCATCTTGGTCTGCTGAATGAAGAGGTCGTGTTCGGCGGGAACCTCGGTCGCGGCCTGGGGTGCCTTGAGAAAGAAGCTCAGCCACTCTTGTACTCCGGACGAGCCGGCGCGGTGGGCGAGGTCCATGAACAGGGCCAGGTCGAGAACGATCGGGGCGGCCAGGATCGAGTCGCGGCAAAGGAAGTCGACCTTGATCTGCATCGGGTAGCCGAGCCAACCGAAGATGTCGATGTTGTCCCAGCCTTCTTTGTTGTCGCCGCGAGGCGGGTAGTAGTTGATGCGCACGACGTGGTCGATGTTGCCGTAGAGATCGGGATAGACGTCTGGTTGGAGGATGGAACCGATGACACCGAGCTTGGAGACCTCTTTGGTCTTGAAGTTTTCGGGGGCGTCGAGCACCTCGCCGTCGCGGTTGCCGAGGATATTGGTCGAGAACCAGCCGCGAACGCCGAGCATGCGAGCTTTGAAGCCTGGCGCGAGCATCGTCTTCAGAAGGGTCTGGCCGGTCTTGAAGTCCTTGCCCATGATCGGCAGACCGCGTGTCTCTGCCAATTCGATCATGCACTTGGTGTCGACCGTGAGATTGGGGGCACCGTTGGTGTATGGAACGTCGCTCTGTAGTGCGGCATAGCAGTAGATCTGGCTGGGGGCGATGTTTTCGTCGTTGGCTTTGAGGCCGGCCTCGAACGCCGCAACAGACTCGTGAACGGCTGACGGTTCCTGGTAGGCCTCCGTTGATCCACACCAAACCATGACCATGCGGTCACATTCGTTTTCGATTCTGAAGTTCTCGATGTCGGCGATGATGGCCTGGGCTTGGTCCCACTTCGAGTCGATGTCTTTGACCCTCACACCTTCCAAACGGGTGACCCATTTCTGGTCGAACACGGCGTCCATGGCGGTGATGCCTTCGAGCTCACCGGAAATGGCCGACAGATCAGAGCCTTCGAGCACGCCAGCGGTGCGAGCGGCTTCCAGGGCGTTGGGGCTGATGGGATCCCATCCGCCAAACACGAGATCGTCCAGTTCGGCCAACGGTACGAACTCTTTGATCTTGGGGTTGCGATTTTCCTCGCGCGTGCCGAGACGGATGTTGGCCATCTGGGTGATCGAGCCGATCGGGGCATTGAGGCCCTTGCGTGCGGCAAGGACTCCGGCCATGAATGTTGATGAGACGGCGCCCATGCCCGGAGTCAGAACTCCGAGCTTTCCGGTAACCGGTGCGATGTTTCGTGCAGTCATGGCGCTGATTGTAAGCAGATCTTCACAATTGATACCAATACTTAAGTAAGTCTGAACTACTATGCGAGGGTGCCAGGCTCACTTCCCGACATTTCGATTCGCCAACTCGAGTACTTGGTGGCAGTGGCAGACTCACCGACGTGGTCGCTGGCGGCCGCTTCCGTCGGGGTCAGCGCCTCGGCCCTCTCACAGGGTTTGGCCGAACTGGAGAAGCGAGTCGGGCTGCCTCTGTTCGACCGACTCGGACGGCGCCGCGTGATTCGGCCAGGTGCAGACGCGGTGCTCGCACACGCTCGCCAGGTGGTAGCGCTCACGGGCGACCTCGCCACATGGGTCAAGCGCACCCGCGACGGCTCGACCGGCCATCTGCGGGTCGGCATGATCGATGCTGCCGCCGTCGGCCACTTTCCCGAGGTCCTCCGCGGGTTCAAGAGCCAACATCGTGATGTCGACATGCACCTCGCTGTGGCGCCGTCGAGTTCGCTTATCGATGACCTAACCGCGGGCAACATCGACATGGCCGTGTGCGTCCTGCCGCCGAGTCCGGTCAAGGGGATCGAGACGACACCACTGCTGGTCGAGGAACTGGCGGTCTACGCCGCGGCCGGCGAGGATGTCGACACGCCCCCCGCCCAATGGGGCCCGTGGGTCATGTTCCCGAGAGGCAGCCACACGAGGACCGTGATCATCGATGCGCTCATCGAGGCGGGTGCGCCGATCGAAATTGTCGCAGAGTCGCATCAGCCGGATGTTTTGCGATCAATGGTCGGCCTCGGCCTTGGCTGGACGGTGCTTCCGGTCGTCCAAGGCGAAGGTCATGGAGACCAACTGACTCGAGGTCGTGTGATTGCCACCAGACAATTGGTTGTCGCAACTCGGATCGGAGCAGCAGCCGACCCGTCGATCGAACTACTCGAGCGGGCGTTGAGGCGGTGACTGTGTCTAGGGTTGCCAATGACACGAACCCGACTGGTTCAGACATGAGGAGTCAATCATGAGCAACGCAGCCGCCGCTTACGAAGCGATGAAGGCATCCGAGGGAATCGATGAGGGCCACGGTGAATGGTTCGAGATCACTCAGGACCAGATCAATCAATTCGCTGATTGCACGATCGATCACCAGTTCATCCACGTCAACCCGGAGCGGGCCGCCACTGAGACGCCATTCGGTGGAACCATCGCCCACGGGTTTCTTTCGTTGTCGATGCTCACCCACCTGACCTCGTCGGTGCCCAGCGAGATGCCGCCGCTCAACGGTGTGCTGATGGGAATCAACTACGGCTTCGACAAGGTCCGGTTCATCAACCCGGTCAACTCCGGCAAGAGGGTGCGAGCCCACAGCTTGATCAAGAGCATCGAACTCAAGGGCTCGGCCATCAACTCCACCCGCACTATCACCGTTGAGATTGAAGGCGTCGCCAAGCCGGCGCTGGTCGCCGACTGGATCGGCCGAATCGTGTTCGATTCGTGAGGGCTTACATCCGGCGAATGCCGTTGCCGATGCCTGCACCGATCGGCTGAGGTGAATCGACGGCTGGCTGCGGTTGCGTTGGTAGCTGCCCTGGCGGCAGCGTCTTGCTCCAACGCGACAGTGTTCGATTCGGTCGACTTGGCGCAGACACCATCAAGCTCGAAGGCGCCCGCCACTACGGCGCGGGCAACAACCACGACTGCTTCGCCCCCCACCACAACGTCGACTGCCCCGGCGACATCTGGTGCGCCCGCTGCCGACTCTGATCCCGGCGAGTCATATCCAGCGGAAATCGAATTGGTCGATTGCCCGGGCGGTATGGCCGGACCGGATATTTCGTGCGGGCTGGCGACCGTGCTGATCAAAGCCGACGAGGCTGACAGCCCCACCACCAAGATTTCGTTCGTGGTCATGGAGGGATTCGATCCACAGTTGTCGACTCCTGTAGCGGTGCTCCAAGGTGGGCCGGGCGGTGCCAGCTCGGATTTATCGACGTGGTTCCCGCCCAGAGAGTTCGCTCAAGTGTTCGTCGATCAGCGAGGAACAGGATTCGGCACCGAAGATTTCGACTGTCCTGAGATCGACGAAATCACTATCGATCTACTCGCCCTCGACAGCGACACCGCGCTGGAGCAGGAACTCGGGGCCTACTCGACATGTTCGGTCCGGCTCGCCGGCAACCCGGTGCTGGCCGCGACCAACACGGCGGCTATGGCTGCCGATGTCGAGTCGGTGATGGCAGGACTCGGCCACGATCGTTGGGTGGTGTATGGGGTCAGCTACGGCACCACAATCGCCCTCGAATTGCTCCGCAGATCGGCCAAGGGGCTGGTGGCAGCGGTGATTGACGGCGTCTACCCGCCTGATCTCGACGTCGATGTGGCGGTCGCTTTCTCTGCCGATCATGCGATTGACATCATTGACTCTGCGTGCCGGGCCGATCAGGGATGTTCAGGCGTTATCGACGGCGTGTCCTCGACGCTCGATCGCCTGATGAACGAACTCGACAACGACCCGATCGTGGTCGCCGAGGGTGGGGGTGTGCCCAACACGATCCTCGACGGCCAGCGACTGGCGTTTTTCACATTTCTGATGCTCTATAGCGAGCGCGAAGTGTCCTACGTCCCATGGATGCTCGCCGGTATCGATCGGCGGAATACGGAGGTGGCCCGATGGACGGCCCGACTGGGAAGCAGCAACATGTCGTCATCGTCGTTGTT
>JBDNJK010000017.1:0-13191 GCA_041687805.1 Acidimicrobiales bacterium | reverse complement strand
GTCTCCACCATGGCAGCGTTCGTGGCATCGGGCGCGGGTGCGATCGTCTGCAAACACGGCAATCGCAAGGCCTCGTCAACATCCGGAAGTTTCGATCTACTCGAAGAGCTCGGCGTGTCGATCGACGTGACCCCGGAGGTGCTCGAATCCCACGTCAACAACATCGGCATCGGATTTGCATTCGCACGCACGTTCCACCCATCGATGCGACATGTCGGACCGGTGAGAGCCGAACTTGGGATACCGACCGTATTCAACGTGCTCGGACCGTTGGCTCATCCGGCTCGGCTGACCCGCCAGGTGATCGGTGTGGCCGATTGGGATCTCGCCCACACGATGGCTGAGGTACTGGCGGCCACCGGATCCGTTCGATCACTCGTCGTACACGGCGACGGCTTGGACGAGCTCACCACGACCGGACCTTCTCGAATTCTCTCGCTCGACCATGGTGTCATCACTGAGTCGTCGGTCGATGCTGCCGACTTCGGCTTGCGCAGGGTCGAAGAGTCGGAACTCGCAGGTGGTGATGCGGTGGCCAACGCTGTGATTACGCGCTCGGTGCTGGGAGGCGAAATGTCGGCGGCACGCGACATCGTGGTATTGAACGCCGCCGCCGGTCTTCTGGTGGCGGGAATGGCCGATGAGTTTGGCGCGGCGATCGAGCTGGCGACAGCCGCGATAGACGACGGACGTGCTCTGGGCAAGCTCGAAGCGCTAGCGGCGGTGGGTTGAGACACTCCGGCTTGCAACCCGACGCGAGTCGGCGGTTTTGCTCGGTTTGAACGAGGCAAGCCGGTCGGCTGGCTCTGCCAGCACACCACTTACCGACTTGAGGCGAATCGAGTCGGCGTGAGCGGTGATCCACTTGCCGATGCAGAGCATTTCGTCGGCTGATTCGCGATGAGGAGGGTCGCTTGATCTCGATGGTGGATCTGGCGGCTCCAGTACCTGGAGATCCTCCGGGCCGTTGCCGCCGACATGCAACAGACGACCGCGATCTATGTTCATCATCGTGCCATCGACGCTGAAGCTGACCTCGCCGGCTGACACCAGCATCTCGAAAAGCCGATGCCTGGACAGTGCCAACGACAAGGCGGCGGCCATGTCGCGTATCTCGGCGGCCTTTTCATAGTCCTCTCGTTGTGCGAGGAGACGAACCTTCTCCTGCAGTGGAGCCAGGAACACGTTGGGTTGGCTGCGTAGGCCGAGCGCGATCTCGTCGCGACGTGCGCTGGAGATATCGGCAGCAGTGCAGCCGAAAGGCAACGTGGCTTCGATGGCATCGATGAGCAGACGGGCGCGCTTTCTGGAGGCGACCGGACCGAGGTAGATGTTGTCGTCGTGGGCGAGCTTGGATGTGACCATCAGCCGAGGGGACTTACCCTTGACCACTAACTTCACGTAGGGATATCGGCCGCTTGTGGTGCCCTGCTGATTGAAACGGGGGAGGTGCCGGTGTATGAGTCGAATCTCCACCACGGCTGCCTCGAGCCCGTTGGCGCACACCATGTGGTCGATCTGGGTGGTCTCGCGAAGCAACTGCACGATCTTGCGGCGCTGGTCAGCGGAGAAGTAGCTTCGTACGCGCGCTCGAAGATTGGCAGCCTTTCCCACGTAAAGAATTCGACCACTGCGCCCCCGAAAAATATAGACACCTGGTGAGCGAGGCAGATCGTGGGTGAGCCTCAGCTTCCCAAAATGTGGTCCACCACTCATTGTTGGCAACGACGCCAGATCGTCGAGGCCCGTCGCACCCAACGCCGTGGATCGTTCGATCAGCAAATGGAGGAGGTCGCCGGTGGCCAGAGCATCGTCGAGGGTGCCGAGCTTACAGCTGGGGACCTCGGGGCGAAGAAGACGCCGGGCGAGGCCAAGGGTGTCGATGCTGCGATTTGGCAGACGAGGGCGTTGCTGGGCATCGAGCGTGGCGTTGATGAACGACAGGTCGAATCGCACGTTGTGACCGACGATCACCGAGTCGGCGATGAACTCAAGCAGCGAAGGGGTGACCGATTCGATGCGAGGGGCATTCGCCACCATTGATTCGGTGATTCCGGTAATGACCGTGATCTGAGGGGGTATGGCACAACCGGGGTCGACAAGCGTTTGGTAGGTGCCCAGACACACTCCGCCTTTCAGCTTCACGGCACCGATCTCTGTGATCATCGACTTCCCGGGGGATGTGCCGGTGGTCTCAAGATCGATCACACAGAAGGTGACGTCGTGAAGCGGTGTGCCCATCTCGTCAAAACTTCGTTGCTGAACCGGCGCCATGACCAATGATCGATCGAACAGGCGTTCGATGTCAACTTTGACGTGGGATGGCAGAGCCTGATCGTGAGATCGCTGGGGTCGATGTCACACCCCCTTCTTAAGGTGACCCACATGAACGATCGAAGCCATCTCAGAGCCGTGCCCGACCTGCTGGAGACGGTCGAACCGATTCTCAGCATCGACTGCGACGAGTGCGCGGTGCAGCACACCAACGCATGCGCCGACTGCTTGGTGAGCTACATCGTTGGGCGCGAGATCGGGCAACCGGTCGAGTTTGCCAAAGGTGAAGCTCGGGCCGTGCAACTTCTCGCCGAGGCCGGTTTGGTGCCCGGTTCCAGATTCCAGCGCGAGCAACCAGTCGCCTGAAACGCCGGGGATCATGCCACGATGGCAGGATGACGATCGAGTGGCAGCAATTGGAGTCTGCGGGCCTCGCCGCCGGACTGTGCGCTGTCGGCGTCACCGGCGCAGCGTCATTTCCCCGCGCCTTCGATGATCTCGTGGAGCGAAAGTCTCAGGGTCTCCACGGTGGTATTCAGTTCACCTACCGCAATCCGCGAAGGTCCACCGATCCGTCGGCAACCATGCTGGAAGCCCGGTCGTTGATCGTTGGGGCACTCGACTTTACCCAGGCGGAGCCGCCATGTCCGACGAGGGAGCCGTTTGGGAGAGTCGCCTCGTATTCATGGCTCGACCACTACACCAACTTGCGAGATGCTCTGGAGGCAGTGGCAGGTGTGTTGCGTGGCGGTGGCCATCGTGCCCAAGTATTCGCAGATCAGAACAACCTTGTCGATCGCGCCGCCGCTTACAGAGCGGGCCTCGGGTGGTGGGGAAAGAGTTCCAACATTCTCATCCCCGGGGTCGGCAGCATGGTTGTGCTCGGTGCCGTGATGACCGATGCCGAAATATCGGGTGGGCGAGCCGAGCCGGTAGACGATCACTGTGGCCAGTGCACCAAATGCATCACCAGCTGCCCGACGAATGCGATTGTTGCCCCGGGAGTTGTCGATGCTCGGCGGTGCCTGTCGTGGCTGCTTCAACTCGACGGCGACTTCCCGATCGAGTTCCGAAAGGCATTGGGCAACCGCATATACGGATGCGACGGTTGCCAGGACGTCTGTCCACCGAATCAGGTTCGCCTACGCCACACATCGGTCTCCGAATCAGATCAAGTGTGGGTACCGATCCTCGAGATGCTTGAACTTGATGATGAATCGCTGATGAGTAGATACGGGCGGTGGTACATACCGCGTCGAGATCCAGATGTGATCCGCCGCAACGCTTTGATTGTCCTCGGCAACATTGGAGACGGCTCTGATCCCGCTACGAAAGCAGCGGTGCGTTCGGCTTTGTGCCATGCCAACGAGATGGTGCGATCACACGCGTCGTGGGCCGCACACGAACTCGGTATCCCAACTGAGTCGGCCACGGCCTAGAGTTCTTTCGCTGTGACCCGCCATCTGCTTGTCACCAACGATTTTCCGCCAAAGATCGGCGGAATTCAGAACTATCTGTGGGAACTCTGGCGCCGCCTGCCCCCAGACGATGTGGTGGTTCACACCACTCCCTACAAGGGTGCAGCAGCCTTCGATGCCGAGCAGCAATACCCCGTGGTGCGAAGTCGGGAGCCTTGGCTCTTTCCCAACCCCATACTTGCGCGTCGCGTCGACGACATCGCCGACCGGTTCAACGCTGATCTGGTCCTGATCGATCCGGCAGTTCCCGCGGGGCTGATCGGTCCGCATCTTCGACATCGCTACGGCGTGATCCTCCATGGCGCCGAGGTCACGATTCCCGGTCGCATACCAGTGAGCCGCCAGCTTCTTTCACGCGTTCTCGACAAGTCGGTCGGGGTGATTGCGGCGGGCGGATACCCGGCGGCAGAGGCCGAGCGAGCGATTGGTCGCTCGTTGCCGACAACCGTCATACCGCCCGGCGTCGACGTCGATCGTTTCGTACCTCTCGACGACTCGCAACGCGCCGCGGCGAGAGTGCGTCTGGGGCTTCCCGTCGATGGTCCTCTGGTTGTCTCGGTGTCGCGTCTTGTGCCGCGCAAGGGCATGGACACTCTGATCCGGGCATCGATCGAGGTTCGTCGCCACCACCCCGATCTCACCGTTGCCATCGCCGGTAAGGGTCGAGACACCAAGCGGTTGACCGCACTCATCGAGAAGCTCGATGCCCCGGTTCGGCTATTGGGTCGGGTCGACGACGACGACATGCCGGCGCTCTACGGCTGCGGCGACGTGTTCACGATGTTGTGTCGATCACGATGGGGTGGTCTCGAACAGGAGGGCTTCGGCATCGTGTTCCTCGAGGCTGCCGCTGCTGGTGTGGCGCAAGTGGCCGGCCGTAGCGGCGGCGCTCACGAAGCAGTGGCCCACGACGAGAGCGGTCTCATCATCGACGACCCCGAAGATGTTGCCGGCGCGGCCAAAGCCATCAGCGACCTCTTGTCGGATCCGAGCAGGCGGGCTCAGATGGCCACGGCGGCTCGTCAGCGGGCAGTGAAGGAATTCTCATACGACGTCCTCACCGCACGGCTCGCCGCGGCGATCGATGCGATGTCCTCGTGAAGACCGAAGGGCGTTGGATAATCCGAGCGTCATGGGGAGTCACCTCGGCATTCACACTCACCGCAACGGCGGCCGCTGTTAGCCCAGGTGTGATGCTGTGGCCGGCCCTTGTGGTGGCGTTGGCAATGTTTGGTGGCGGCTGTGGCGTGTTCTCGTGGGCTTTCGTTATTGCGGTAGGCAGAAGCCGCACTGACGCCATTGGAATCGGCGGCTTGTTTTTCCTCGCAGGGTCGGCTCCAAGGCGCGTCCAAGCGCACCTGATGGGTTCGTTGGCCATCCAGGTCGTCGTTGCTTTGGTCACTGCGTCCGTGCGGGTATTCACCACGCTGGCCTTCGGTGCATTGGCGCCGGTGCTGGGGCTGGCATTGGCCGGACTCTGGGCGGCAAAATTCGGTATCTTTGGAGCGCGTAGCCCAGCAGAGTGAAGCAGGTGCCTACGTCCACTTGTTAGTGTCACGGTTCGAGACACGAGGAGCGATTCGAGCATGGTCGATCAAGCCAGCGAGCGCACGACGGTGAACGCCACACCGGATCAGTGTTTCGAAGCCGTGATCGACTTCGAGCGTTACCCCGATTGGGCGTCCGACGTGAAGATGTCGCGTGTGCTGTCGCGCGATGATGAGGGCCGAGCGGTCGACGTCGAGTTCCGCGCCGCCGCCATGGGCCGCAGCACCACCTACACGCTGCGCTATTTCTACGGCTCGAATCCACGGCGACTCGCATGGCGGCTTCAAGCCGGCGATGTCACCAAACGTCTTGACGGCGAGTATGAGTTCCTTCCAGTTAAGGGAGACTCATCCAAGACCGAGGTCGTCTATCACTTGGCTGTCGACTTGTCTGTTCCGCTGCCGGGGTTCGTAAAGCGTCGGGCCGAGGCTCGCCTGCTTCGCACCGCGCTCGAAGACTTCACCTGTTTCGTCGAGGGCCGCACCAAGTGACCGACACCTCGGCGGGAGACTCCGAGGATTCCGGCGGCGACGATGCTGGGGATGACGCTCTTGAAGAAGTGCGAGAGGCTGCGTCTGCCGTCGTCGGCTCGTTGAAGTCGCTGCTCGTCGCCGCAGAGAAGGTGATCTCCGACCCGGAAGCGTTCAAGCAAGTTGTTTCCGGTGGCAAGGGCCTGTTCGAGGCGTTCACCAGCGGATTCACCGATGATTCGAGCCGGAGCGGGGACGCAACGCCCGATGCCTGACGTACGGCTTTAGTCAGGCCGGTTCCTGCCGACAGGGAACCTGATGCGAATAGAAGTTCTATGGCCGCGGTCCGATGGACCGGAAATCAAGCTACACCCGAGGATCACAGTGATCGTCGGGCTTCTTCCGGTGGAGCGGGTTGAACTGGTCGCGACAGCACACAGCCTGGCGCTCGGCGATACGCCGGAATGGGGTGGACTTGCCGACGTCAACGGTGATCAGGTGGCTCTCGATGATTACGCCGCAGAGATAGGAAAGTCTGCTGATGAGGCGCTGATTCTGACCTCTGATGCGGTCGCCGAAATGTCCACTCATTGTGAGGAGCCATTTCAGTCGCCGATCGCCGACGATTCAGATTTCGCAGCCCTCGACAAGCTGCGTGCACGTCGAGACGACATCGCTGAACAGTTGGCCTGCGCGGAGACGCTCACATCAGAGATACAGGCGCGCGTCGCATCGGCGCGAGCGAACGTCGATACCGATGTGTTCGTTAGCCTCGACGCGGCTGATCACGAACTTCGTCACGCGACTGAAGTCGCGGGGCGGCCCGATCGGTGGACCGACACGAGCGACGCCGGCGAACGGATCACTTACCTGGATGGGACGATCGCAGCGATCAACGAGTTGGTCGAGAATCTTCCAAATGGCGACCGTGTCGTGCTGGCGGAGGCATCGGCCATGGTGAGGGCGGCTCTCGCCGACGGCGATTCGCCGCTGCCCGGAGCGGTGCGAATAATTGAAGAATTATCGGTCCTGGACGCAAACCGCAAGGTCATAGAGGCGAGATTCAAATTCCTGGGATTCGACACCGGGCGATCACAGGCACGGCTGGAATCTGCTGAGGCAGCCATGTACGCAGCAAAGCGCGAAGCTACGCCGCGGCCCGTCAGCCAATTGGAGGCAAAGGCGATCGAGCTGGCTCACGACGAAATGTTCGCCGAGCGCCGGAAGGTGGTGGGAGGGTTACGCCGAGGATCGGCCCGATCACGCATGGAGAGTGCACACGAAGGTCTCCAGTCGCTGCTCGATTCGATTGGGTACACCACGTGGTCGCAGTATCGAGTGGGAAACGGTGACGTATTCGTGACCGAAGAGTCGGTGAGAACATATGAACTCTCGATGGCGGAACTCGAAGCGGCAGAAAGCGAGTGGGCAACAGTCACCAATCGAATGGGAACCGATCCCGATCTTGCGATGGTCGATGACTCGTTGGCGTCTGCGAGATTGGACGCTCAACGGTTGCTGGGTCGCGACACCAACTCACCCGCAGACATCGGCAGGCTTTGCGAAGAGCTGGCCGAATTGACAGTTGATCCTTGGTCCCGGACGTTTTCGTTGGCCGACGCGATTTTCAGCCTCCGTGCCGCCATGGATATGTGCGGCGCTTCCGCTCATGGGGAAATTGTCTCTCCTCAAGCAGTCGCCGCCCTAGGCGAGTCATGGCTCGCCGTGCTGCGCGACGCGGACGCAGCCATGTTTCGACTAGCTCACACCCGTCGGCGCTGGGCGATCGAAGTTGAAGCGCTCCGGGAACTCGCCGGCGTATCAACGGTTGACCACCTCGATGATCAGCGCCAAGCCGTACGAGACACAGAGGTGGAGTCACAAGAATCAATCGATGCCATGTGTGCACTTGTTGATGCGCAAATCGAGTTACATGTGCTCACAGCCACCAAATTGTCGATGGCCGAGGAGCATGATGACGCCGTCGACATCATTACTTCGGCGGACCAGACCAGTGGGTACGGCTCTGGTAGCGATCGCCCACGGGACGGACAACTTGGTGACATGGTGGTTCGTGGAGCAGCTGGGCCCCTGCCCGTATTGGTGATGGCCAGCGGAGAGGTCGATTCCCGCCTCGATGCCCTCTTGGATCTGCCCGACGACGTGCAGGTCATCGTGATCGCTGATGCGGAGCCGACAGTTGGATGGGTGCAAGCGTTGGGCGATGATCGAGTCGGCGTTGTTCGGCGTGGAGATGTCGACTAACTCGATATTCGGGAAGTCGTTTCAACATCGACCGCTAGCGTGGGACGATGGAATTTCGTCGCATCAACGGGCTACCGCCTTACGTGTTCACGATCATCGACTCACTGAAGGTCGAGGCTCGCCGAGCTGGTCATGATGTGATCGATCTCGGATTCGGCAATCCCGATTTGCCGTCGCCCGACATCGCTGTTGCGAAACTTTGCGAGTCGGCCAACAACCCTCGCAATCACAGGTATTCGGCCAGCCGCGGCATCCCCAAGCTCCGCGAGGCGGTGTCGGGGCTCTACAAGCGCCGTTTCGGAGTCGACATCGACCCCGAAACCGAGGTAATCCAGACCATCGGCGCAAAAGAGGGCTTCAGCCATCTGATGTGGGTGTTACTCCAGGCCGGGGATGCGGTGTTGGTGCCGGCCCCGTCATATCCAATTCATCTCTTCGCGCCGTTGTTTGCCGGCGCCAACGTGAGAGAGATGCCCCTCACCAACAATCAAGACGATTTTTTCGACACTCTCACCGAGCGTTTCGAGTATTCGTGGCCCCGACCACGTGTGATCGTGCTCTCGTTCCCGCACAACCCCACCACAACCTGCGTCGATCTCGATTTCATGCAGCGAGTTGTCGATTTCGCTCGTGAACGGGAGATCATTCTCGTCCACGATTTTGCCTACGCCGAACTCGGTTTCGACGGTTTCCGCCCCCCGTCGATTCTTGAAGCTGAAGGTGCCAAGGAAGTAGCGGTGGAGCTCTACTCCATGACAAAGAGCTTCTCGATGGCGGGTTGGCGCATTGCCTACATGGTCGGCAACAAAGAGGTCGTTGCCGCGCTGGCCAAGCTGAAGTCGTACCTCGACTACGGCACCTTCCAGCCGATCCAGATTGCCGCCACAGTCACCCTCAACGAGGCCGTCGACTATCCAGCTGAGTTGGGCGAGATCTACCAGAGCCGACGTGACGCCCTTTGTAACGGGCTGGCCCGAATTGGTTGGGAGATGGAACCGCCACGCGGAACCATGTTTGCGTGGGTACCAATCCCGAAGCAGTACTCCCACATGGGTTCGGTCGAATTCGCTTCGATGCTGGTGAAAGAGGCCGATGTGGCCACGTCGCCGGGTGTTGGTTTCGGGCCGGGCGGAGAGGGCTATATAAGGTTCGCCCTCATCGAGAACGAACAGCGGATCGGCCAGGCTGTCAGGAATCTGCGAAACTCTCTCGACCGGCTTCGATAGCCAACGGAGTCGAGGTTCGCGGCAAGATCTGTTGGGTTTCGATCAGTCGGTGAGATCCCACTGGAGAGAACGTCCGACGGCTCGCTTCCAGTTGGCGTAGCTCTTGTCTGCCGCGGTGCGATCTGCCTGCGGATGGAATGTCTGGTCAGAACGCCATTTGTCTGCGAGTTCTTGGGTGCCACCCCACACGCCCTCGGCGAGCCCAGCCATGTAGGCCGACCCCATTGCCGTGGTCTCCTGGATCGTCGATCTGATCACCGGAACTCCGATCTGGTCGGCTTGGAACTGCAACAGCAGGTCCATGACCGAAGCTCCGCCGTCGACCCGGAGGTCTGTTACGGAGGTGCCGCTGGCTGAGCTCATGGCGTCGACGACGTCGCGGCTTTGATATGCGATTGCCTCGACGGTTGCCCGAGCAATCTCGGCGCGGCCCGTGCCTCGTGTGAGGCCGACAATCGTCCCCCGTGCTCTCGCATCCCAGTAGGGGCTTCCCAGGCCGGCGAGCGCAGGCACAAAGACCACACCTCCGGTGTCAGGAACTGATTCGGCCAGTGGTCCGATTTCCGACGCCTGGTTGATGATCCCCAAGCCGTCCCGAAGCCATTGGATGGCGGCGCCGGTTGCGAATATCGCGCCCTCGTAGGCGTAGTTCGTGGTCGGGTGGGATCCGCCCAAAGTCCAAGCGACGGTGGTGAGAAGGCCTTCAACCGGCGATGGGCACTGCTCGCCAACGTTCATCAGGACAAAGGAGCCGGTGCCGTAGGTGTTTTTTGCCTGGCCCGGCTGGAAACACGCCTGGCCAAAAAGTGCGGCCTGTTGATCGCCGGCAACTCCGCTGACGGGGATACCTGCGCCCGTGGGAATGTCGGCGGTGGTGACACCGAATCGGCCTGATGACGGCCTGACTTCGGGAAGGCACGACGTGGGCACACCAAGCATGTCGCAAAGCTCCGAATCCCACTCGAGAGAGTGGATGTCGAAAAGCATTGTTCGGCTGGCATTGGTGGTGTCAGTGAGATGGGCGCCGCCGGTGAGGTTCCAGATCAGCCAAGAGTCGACCGTTCCGAACGCAAGGTGTTCGTTTGCCTCCACACCGCCTTCGGTGAGCAGCCATTCGAGTTTGGTACCCGAGAAGTAAGGGTCGAGAACCAGTCCGGTTTTGCCACGAACCAGATCAAGCCGACCGGCATCAGCCAACTGCTCGCAGCGTGACGCGGTGCGCCGGTCCTGCCAGACGATGGCTCGATGAAGAGGCTCGCCAGTGCGCTTGTCCCATACAACGACGGTCTCGCGTTGATCGGTTATCCCGATGGCGGCAATTGGCGACTGCACTTTGGAAGTGATCTCGGCGAGAGTCGACAGCACCGCCTGCCAGATTTCGTCGGCATCGTGTTCGACCCACCCCGGCCGAGGAAAGTGTTGTTGGAATTCGCGGTATGCAAATCCGATTGGCTGCCCGTCCTCGTTCACTGCGAACGAGCGCACTCCGGTTGTGCCTGCGTCTATTGCGATCACAATTCCCATTGAGTGATGACCATACCCGGAGCGGTCGACGCGTTAGGGCCTAGCCTTGTGGTGCAAGATCGGGTCTAGAAATTCGGGGGTTTGATGCGCGTCGGAGTACTCACTTGTGGGGGCGACTGTCCCGGGCTCAATGCAGTGATACGGGCGGTGGTTCGCAGAGCTGAGAGGGGGCTGGGCGATGAGGTGGTCGGGTTCATCGACGGATTTCGGGGCCTGGTCGACGATGAGTCGACGCCTCTGGACGTAGCGGCCTGCCGTGGCATCTTGCCTCGAGGCGGAACGATCATCGGGACGTCTCGAATACAGCCCTACATGTACGACGATGGTGTTGAGCGAGTCAAGGCGACCATGGCCCGCCATGGTGTCGATGCCCTCATCGCAATCGGCGGCGAAGGGAGCCTCTCAGCCGCGAGTCGGTTGAACACTGACGGGGTCCCGGTCGTGGGAGTTCCGAAGACGATCGACAACGATGTCGGTGGAACGGAGATGACATTCGGGTTTGACACCGCGGTGCAAATCGCCACCGAGGCGATCGACCGTCTCCACAGCACTGCCGAGTCACACGACCGAGTGATGGTGGCAGAGGTTATGGGTCGTCATGTAGGCCACATTGCTACTTGGGCCGGAATCGCCGGTGGGGCGACCGTGATACTCGTGCCCGAAGAGCCTTTCGACATCGAAGAAGTTTGCGAGTCGCTACGTCGGCGTCACGCCAAGGGGCCCTACGCGTCAATAGTTGTGGTCGCCGAGGGCGCACAACCCGCCAAAGGCACCCTCACGCTTTCTGAGCCTGGAATCGACGAGTACGGCCATCAGCGACTCGGAGGCATAGGCAATGTCGTCGCATCGGAGATAGAAGCGCGCACCGGCTATGAGACACGTGTGACCACTCTTGGATACGTACAGCGCGGCGGCACCCCCACAGCATTCGACCGTGTGTTGTCGAGTTGGTTTGGGGTCGAGGCGATGAATGCCGCTCACGAAGGCGACTTTGGCAAGATGGTGGCGCTGAGCGGCGGCACTGTGGTGCGCAAGCCATTCGAGGAGTGCATCTCCAATTTGAAGCCTGTGCCTCAGGCCCTGCTCGACATCGCCAAGACATTCACCGCCTGATCAGGCGGGCGTTGGCGGCGCCAGCGTGGTGCCTGGATCTGAGGTGGATGTGCCGGTGTCGGGTGCGGTTGTGGTCGTGGTGGTGCTCGGCGGCACGAAATTTGGATCGAAACGTTCGTAGTCGGATCGGGTGACGGGGGCTCCAACTTCGGTATCGCTGTTGTTGGTTGGGATGGTGACCTGCTGGCCGTTGATGAGAATTTGCACGCGGCTGATGCCCTCGATGGCAGTGGCAGTCCACACGACTTGCGCTGCGACTCCAATGAGGTCGCCCTCGAAGGGCTGGTCGCTTGGTAGCCCTTCCGGAGTGAGGTTGACGATGTCGATCACTGCTAAATCGCCGGTGCTTGTGGCACTGAGCAACTCGAACTCGGTGAGAGTCGTGATGTAGTTGGCGGCTTCTTCATCGGCGGTGACGGCGCCCTCTCCGAAGAGCCGGCTCATTATGTCGGTGATGGTGGGGCTGAGCGGCACCTCTCGCAGGACCTCGACGACGGTTGTCCGTGTGGTCTCTGCCTGCCGGGCGAGAAGGTAGACGGGGGCCGTCGTGGATATTGGCGCCGGCAAGGTGGTGGTGGTGGTGGTGAAGTCGGCCCGCAGGCTCTCCGGAAGGTCGGACGAAGGAATCAGGGTGGCTGAACTGTCGCTCGGGACCGAACATCCGGCTGACAACACCGCGATGAGTGTCAGTGTCGCGAAGGCAACCCGCGATCTCATCATGTTTCTTCGAACTCCCCAAGAGGTAACACAACAACGAATCGGGCACCGCTGTGGCCGTCCTTTCGACCCTCCACCCAGACGCGCCCCCCATGAAGCCCGACGTGTTCGGCGACCAGCGACAGGCCAAGTCCAGATCCGGTGTCCTGCCCGCGCCGGCCGCCGGCGCTACCGCGGGAGAATCTGTCGAATATCACGGCTCGCTCCGCCACTGGCACCCCCGGTCCGTCGTCTTGAACAGCGAGCGTGACCTCATCGTCTCTACGGCCGATCGAAATGACGATCGAACCACCTCCGTATTTGGCAGCGTTGTCGATGAGATTCGCGATCACCTGGGCGAGTCGCCGCTTGTCGGCCATCACGATGGTGGATTGCGCAGCAAGACTGGATTCGACTATTGCGTCGGGGCGCGATGAGTGCAATACCGCCTGTCGAATGAACTCCGAAATATCGAGTTCCTCCGCCTGCAGCGACGCCGAGCCCACGTCGTAACGACTGATCTCCAACAAATCCTTAACGAGGCGTGTGAATCGTTGAACATCGTCGGTGAGGAGATCGAGCGCGGTACGGCTGCGG
>JBDNJK010000016.1:0-4157 GCA_041687805.1 Acidimicrobiales bacterium | reverse complement strand
GGCGCGCGGGTGGGGATCGTCGACGCGGACGTCCTCGGACCCAGTATCCCCGGGATGTTGGGACTATCTACGGACAAGCCGCCCGAGGCGACCCCCGAAGGCAAGATCATCCCCCCCGTTCGCTACGGCCTGAAGGCAATGTCGATGGCTCTGCTCCGGAGTGACGACAACCCGGCCATCCTGCGCGGCCCGATGGTGGGCAAGTACCTGCAGATGTTTGTCGGCGGCGCCCACTGGGGCGAGTTGGACTACTTGATTCTTGACCTCCCGCCCGGGACCGGCGACACCCAACTTACGCTGGCCCAGAGCCTGCCACTGTCGGGCGTGGTCATCGTCACGACACCCCAGGAAGTAAGCCTCAAAATCGCCCGTCGAGGGTTGCGAATGTTCGAGACGGTGCATGTCCCGATCCTCGGCATCATCGAGAATATGAGCACGTTCACCTGCCCGCATTGCGGTCAGGGCACCGACGTGTTTCGCAACGGCGGCGGAGAACGGATGAGCCGCGAGATCGGCGTTCCATTTCTTGGCTCACTCCCTCTCGACGTCGATATTGTCGCCGGCGGCGACGAAGGCCGCCCGATCATGATCGCCAAGCCTGATTCGGTATCGGCTCAGGTTTACCTGGCGATCGCCACCGAGCTCGCCGGCCTACTAAGCGGGATTCCGACGGCCGCGGTGAGGCCGTTCGCTTGGACTTGGGATACCAATGAGGGCAAACCGGCCTGGGTTGAAACCGCGACTAATCCATCTGGTTCTCGGATCATCCCGATCGGTTTCCTCCAGCGAGATGCGCGGACCCTATCGGTGCTGTGGGAGGACGGCCGCCGTGACGACTTCGACGTGCGGGATCTGCGGCTGGCGTGTCATTGCGCGATGTGTGTCGAAGAGATGAGCGGCCGGCCGCTGCTAGACCCGTCGAGCATCAGATCTGATGTTGCTCCGCGGACGATCGTCAGC
This sequence comes from Acidimicrobiales bacterium, assembly GCA_041687805.1. Lineage (GTDB taxonomy): Bacteria > Actinomycetota > Acidimicrobiia > Acidimicrobiales > Aldehydirespiratoraceae > SZUA-87. The sequence continues at coordinate 3,197 of JBDNJK010000016.1, read as the reverse complement.
GTCGGTCACTACGCCATCACCTTCAATTGGAGCGACGGCCACAGCACGGGAATCTACACGTTCGAGTTATTGCGGGCTCTCGGTGAGCGCGACATGGCGAAGGTGGTTGAAGATGTCTGACGTCGCGCTCGTCGATCTAACCACGGCTATCCGCGCCGAGACGTCGTTGGCAGACCCGAACATCTGCAAGTTCACGGTGAGTCGAACGGTGCATCTTGGTGGGCCGTTCTTCTTCGACACCAGCGAACGAGCGAGCGGCTCGCCGCTGGCCGAGCGGCTCTTCGCGCTCGATGGTGTCGCCCACGTGCTTGTCGCCGACAACGTGGTCACCGTCGGGAAGCAGGCGAGTACTTCATGGAACGGTCTTCGCGCTGAAATCGGCGCGGCCATTAGAGCGCAGTTGCTGACCGGGATACCCGCCATCCTCGAAACTGTTTATGTCCCGAGCGCGTCGGGGCGGTCAGACGCCGAGCTCCACTCAGTCGTCCAAGATCTCTTGGATCGAGAGGTCAACCGCTCCATCGCCAATCACGGCGGAAAGATCTCGATCGTCGACATCTCCGACCGGGTCCTCTCCATCGCGATGAGTGGCGGATGCCAGGGATGTGCGTCATCGCAGGCAACACTGCGCCAAGGATTTGAGGTAATGCTCCGCAGAGTGGCGCCCGAGATCGTAGATATCGTCGACACGACCGACCACGCGGCCGGAACCAAGCCGTTCTACAAGCAGACAAGGTAGGAGCGCGCGTGTCCATCAACGCAATCGCTGAAGAGTCGGTGCGCAACGTCTTAATGGGGGTGATCGACCCGGAACTGGGCGACAATATCGTCGACCTGGGCATGGTGCAGCGCATCGAGATCGACCAGCAGAGCGGCGACGTCGACGTCACCATCGCCCTGACCACGATTGGCTGCCCATTACGAGCCCAGATCATGAAAGACATCAAAGTGCGCGTGTCCAGCCTGCCAGGCGTCGCCGAAGTGCGGGCCCACTTCGGCGAAATGACCACAGAGCAAAAGAGAAACACCATGGCCCGGGCCCGTTTCAAAGCGCGCGACAACGCGCTCGACACCGACATCCCGGCCGCAGCCCGGATCGTGGCCATCGCTTCTGGTAAGGGCGGGGTGGGCAAGTCGTCGGTGACGGCCAACCTGGCCGCGCAACTGGCCATGCGAGGTCTGACTGTTGGAGTGCTCGACGCCGACATCGGCGGGTTCTCCATCCCCCGCATGTTGGGCGTCGAGGGCCGGGTGCAAGGTGTCAAGGACAAGACTGGCCGAGCCAAGTTCGTCCCGCTGGAGAGGCGCATTGGCTCAGGTCTGATCAAAGTGGTGTCGATGGGCTCGATCAATGGCGCGGGGGAGGATGAGGCCATCATGTGGCGGGGGTTCATGCTCAACCGGGCCGTACAACACTTTCTAGAAGACGTGGTCTGGGGCGACCTGAACTACCTGCTGATCGACATGCCCCCTGGCACCTCCGACATTCAGATGGGATTGGCCCGGATGATGCCCCGAACCGATGTGATAATCGTTACCACCCCAGCGTTGGCCGCCCAACAGGTCGCGGCCCGGGCGGCCGACATGGCCCGCAAGGGCTACCTGCGGGTGGCCGGAGTCGTCGAGAACATGAGTGCCTCGATGGGTCCCGACGGCAAAATGTATGCCATGTTCGGCTCGGGTGGCGGCGAACGGCTGGCCAAACAACTCGGCGTGCCACTGCTCGGATCGATCCCCCTGGATCCGACTGTGGGCGTCGGGGGCGACAACGGTGAGCCGGCCGTAATTGGCGCTGCGCACACTCCGGCAGCCCAAGCATTCGTGGCCCTGGCCGAACGCATCGTCACCGAAGCGATCCCGCTCGTCGAGATGACGACCTGCACCGTCCGGCAGTTTTTCAAAGATGCCGGTCTCCTCAACCCGATGCCCGCCTAGCCATGCCTCCGCCAGTGGCACAGCAAATGAACCCCTTGGATACGTTGGGTCGGCCTCTGCGCGACCTACGCATCTCTGTCACCGATCGGTGCAACTTCAGGTGCACGTACTGCATGCCCAAGGAGGTCTTCGGCCGCGATTACCAGTTCCTCGCGCGGGGAGAACTGCTCAGCTTCGAGGAGATCGAACGGGTGACCCGCTCATTCGTGCGCCATGGGGTTCGCAAGATCCGCCTCACCGGTGGGGAGCCGCTGCTGCGCAAGGGGATCGAGGACCTCGTCGCCAAGCTGGCGCTGATCCCCGATGTCAAGGATCTCACCCTCACCACCAACGGCTCATTGCTGGCCCGCAAAGCCAAGGATCTGGCGGCGGCCGGGCTGCACCGGGTCACGGTCAGCCTCGACTCGATGGACGACACCGTGTTCATGGCGATGAACGATGTCGGCTTCGGTGTGCAGACGGTGCTCGACGGAATCGACGCCGCCGTCGAGGCTGGGCTCACTCCCGTCAAGATCAACATGGTTGTGAAACGGGGCGTCAACGATAACTCAATTCTTGACATGGCCAAGTACTTCAAAGGTTCGTCGCACACCCTTCGGTTCATCGAGTACATGGACGTCGGCAATACCAACGGCTGGCGCCTCGACGATGTGGTCCCGGGCCGCGACATCGTGAAGATGCTGGACAAGGAGTTCGGAATCGAGCCAGTGGAGCCTTCTTATCGGGGCGAAGTGGCCCAGCGCTGGCGTTACCGAGACGGAACTGGGGAGGTGGGCGTCATCACCTCGGTCACCCAGCCGTTCTGCGGTAACTGCACCCGTGCTCGCATCTCGGCCGAGGGTGTCGTCTACACCTGCCTGTTCGCTACCCATGGCACCGACCTGCGCCAAGTGTTGCGGGCGGATGCCGACGATGAGATTCTCGACGAAGCCATATTTGGAATGTGGACGAACCGTACCGACCGCTACTCCGAGATCAGGTCGTCACAAACCGCAGGCCTGCACAAGGTCGAGATGAGCCACATCGGAGGCTGAACCATTCGATGTGGTTAGCGTGGCGGCAATGATCGGTGCAGTAGCGGCGTGTTGGCGGTATCCAGTAAAGTCGATGCAGGGAATGGGCGTCGAGTTTCTCGACGTACATCACGATTGCATCGTCGGTGACCGAGCATGGGGTTTGATCGACGTTGAGACAGGCAAACTCGCATCGGCGAAGCGATTCGCGACACTGTTGATGGCAGCCGCGGACGACGAATCAATCCG
>JBDNJK010000094.1:0-52113 GCA_041687805.1 Acidimicrobiales bacterium | reverse complement strand
CGGCAAGCCCGAACTGTTCGAGCGGGGCACGGTCTAGCCCTAGAGATCCCGAAGGGTCTCAGCTGCATGAAGTGCTCACCGCTCGAAAGCTCGACACCAGCCTCACCGATCACTCGGCACAACTGGTAGATCCCCATTAGCCGTCTTCTCGCACTATGAGAACATCCCGTCGTCTGCAAGCTGGCGGTAGTGCCTGCCCAGATCAGTCAGCAAGATCTCAAGATCACCGTCCTCGCTAGCGCGGAGGGACACCAGCCCCGCACGCAGGAAGGCCTGGACGAGTGCGGTATCTCCATCCTCTTGCGGATGGCCGAGGACCTCGGCCGCAGGCCGGGCGATGGTCTCGTCTGCCGTGGCGAAAAGGCCGGGAAGCGAACTCAGGCATGCGAGCGTCGCCGCTGGAGCACAGCGACGCAGAACTGGCGATTGCTGGGAGTGAATCTTTAAAACCGGCTGCTGCAGCCACGAATCTTCCAGCGACGAAGCTGCAAGGGCATGCAGGCCAACCGCAGTTACCTCTCCGTGAATGTCAGCAGCGGCACCTGCCAGTCCGTTGAGTAGCACGGAAGTGAAACGGCCATGGCCACCGGCCTCGAACGCAGATTCCCGATCCCGGCATGCTGCCAGGAGCGCAACTCCAGGTCGCAGAGTGGTTCTGCCGAACTGTTCGAGGAGCGAGTTATCGCTCTCACCTGCTTGTCCACTCAAACAGCAGTCGAGGATAATCGTGACGGAGTTCGCCTTCGGGGGTGCGACGAGGATCCGTGCGGAATCCTGAACAGCATGGCTTCGACGCGTTGGTCCCCGGTCATCCTGCTGGCCGGCAAGCCCGATGAGCACTGGGCCGAAGTTGATCGGGTGTATCACAAAGGGTGGGTTTTGAACACATGCCGTCTGGCCGCATTGAGCGCTGGATCGTCGCCCTTGACGCCGCGAAACGAGCGGGAGTATCAAAACCTGCTCACCTATCGTTTTTGGAACACTTCCTCGGCTGAATGCCCTGGTCAAGGCACCTCTGATCGTCCTGCGCAAGCGTCGGGAGCGGTCCGAAATTCAGGATTCCGCACGGATCCTCGTCGCACCCCATACTCCGCCCGAGCGGCTAGTGGAGCGGTGGGAGATCGCCGACGAGATTACCGCGTTGCATCAAGTCCTGACCGCCGGGTTCCCTGAGAGCGCCAAGTGGCCGAGTCGGTTTGTCGATCTCTCGGGTTCGGTGGACTGGGAACTACTGACTGGCTACCTGGAGTGGGTCGTCGATGTGGTTGGAGTTGCGAACGAGGGTGATGGTCCGGACTCATAGAATTCGTCGATCGCAGAATCTCGGGACCGTCTTCGGCTCGTTCCTTGCTCGCGGGCGCGCCAGTGACCTGTTCCGTGGTTGAGGCTGCTCGCCGCTGTTCCTCGGCGATACCGGCCCTTGGCTGTGCGGTATCAGTTTGACACCGTTTGTCTTATGGCGATGACTCTGCGATTGACAGAAGCCGAGAAACAAAACCTGAAGGCACGGGCCGAGATTGAGGGCATCTCCATGCAAGAAGCGGCCCGCCGGGCGGTGCGCGAGTACCTCGGCGGACGCGAACACCGCGATCGAGTCGGCGAGGCTGCCTATCAGCTTCGAGGCCTACGGCGGCCCGCACGGCTTCTCGGCTGTCGCTCGGCGGGCAGCGTCCTGCAACCACAGCGGGCCTGCAGCACTCCATGATATTGACCCGCTCGAATTCCTGCCGGCTATGGATCCACGCTCCGTCGTTCCCGTTTCCCACCAGCGCCGCTGAGGAGAGGGGTACGCACTTCCGGGACAGCCGCCAACAGCAATGCGTTGGAGACGATCCCAGCTACTCGATCAACCGGCCCGCCGATCCCGTGGAAGGGTGACCTACACCTCAGCGAGCTCGGTGCGAACTGCCTCAACGATGTCCTCTGCGCAGGCTTGCAGCTCCGTCCGCATCTCCCTGAGGAAATTGAGGTTCGCTCGGCTCTCGGACCGGCTGACGTCATCACTCTCGCCGCGCCGCACCTCTTCTAGTGAGATGCCCCACATCTCAGCGGCTGTCGCCGTACGGATTCGGTAGTTGAGCAGGTTCTCGAACAGCCCTCGCACGCGAGTACTCGCGTGCGCCTCCACTTGGGCACGCAGTAGCAGCCACTCCTCTGTAGTGAACGGAGGATCGCGCAGCGGCGAGTCCTTACCAACCCCCGGGTTCGTCGTGAGAGCAAATTGGCGCATGCGGAGTGCGAAGTCAGTAAGGGTGACGTAGACCTCCCCAAGCCGATCTTGTCTACGAGCACTCCGTGCGAGCCGCTCTGTTGCCCGGAGGTTCCAGCCAGCCGCAACCAGCGATGAGACGACCGCAACTATCGCGATCCAATCGCCGGAACTCATAAGCCAGCAACAGGCCAGCGGCGGGCGATGAACTCCTGCTTCTCCGCATGACTGTTGATCGTCTCGCTAGTCAAGCCTGCACCTGCCCACTCGTTTTCCGGACCGGATCGTCATCCCTCTCTCCTTCTCGCTCCACAACTGTACGAGATAGCCGTGACGGCCGGCCGGGTTTTGATACCCAAGGGACACCTCACCCGCATACCATCGGATACATGGCACCGGAACCCGAATCGCCGTCAGAGCGCGAAGCTCGGCTGAGGATTGAGCAGATTCAAGGAGAGAGGCTGCTCCGCGTCGCACCGTCCGATGTCCCGACGCCTGACTACGAGGGTCAAACAAGTCGAGAGATCTTCGAGGTCAAGGAGATAACCGTCGGCGAGTCAAGACACCTCGCTGCGTCGATGCTCACGCATCCGAACCGCTGCGATTCGGATGACTTACAACTCCGATGGTGGGTCTTGTTGGATGGGCCAAGCCTGAGCTCGAGCCTGAGTCCGACGCCAGACTTCCGGGAGCCAGACCCAGAGTTGAAGGCTCGCCTGGGGCGCGGGGGCTTCACGGTGTCCACAGCAGAGGAACGCCAGCGACAGCATCGGGACCAGGTCCAGAAGCATCGCGAGCGCAACGCTCCTCGGCTCAAGTCGCTCCTCCAAGACCTGGAGCCTTGGTTATGTGTTCTCGAGGCCCACGACGTGCGAGAGACATCGAGTGCAACAAGGGCAGGTGGGCTCGAGGTCGCCCACGCCGCGTGGCAGATAGCGGAGCTGACAAACGCCGCTCAGTGTTACGGCCGACCCCTGTTCCAGGGAGAACAGGCAGGCATCGAGCTTGTGATCGGAAGTGGCTATACCCGGACTGGCGATCCCGACACTCTCGTCGACCGCATCAACCTCTACTTCTCGCTCGACGAGTCATACAACATGCGTGCATCGCTCAGCTGGCGCGACTCAACGGCGCACGCAGTTCTCGTCTTCGACTCAGAGCTAGAACCAGAGGCCGCAAGCGCTCGGACAATCGGGCACGAGTTCCTACCGGCACATCCTCCAGCGTTGCCCGCGGAAGCCGAAGTGCTCTGGGTTGTGATCGCCCATCTCCTGTGGTGCTACAGGCGAGACACCGAAGCCTGGACGGTCCACGAATTCTGAGCGAGCGGCGCGACGAGCTAGATCCGACTCAGTACGCGCGTTGAGATTCCGACGCAGCAAGTCAACGTGGGCGTTCCTCGGCACCACCCCTGAGTTTGGAGAGCGTCGCTACATGTCCTCCAACCCAATCACAAAGCCGAACTCATTTGAGCGAGCTTCGAACTGACGTTGGAGATCGTGCGGCAAGTTTCGCTCGAACAGCTTGTAGTGGAACGTCCGCTCTCCCCAGACCGATCGAACAAGGCGCAGGCCACGGTCCGCCAAGTAGCGCTCCAGGAGGTCGTGCCGCATGTAGAAGAACTGGCCGTCGAAGGCGCCCGTCGGCGACACTCGGAACAGACTGGCGACGTTGCCGGAGTCATCCAGCATGTCCGATGAGCCCCCAACCAAGCGCAATCTCAGCCGCTCTGAGATCGCCGGGGCGGGAAGGGTGACCGGACCCACCTGGTTGAGCACACTGTGATAGTCCTCCCAAGCCCACCTCCTGCTTGGCAGCTCAACCGGAACTCCTGCTCTCCAACGATTCCCGTCGAAGTACGTGAATGCTCGATCCGGGTTCCGGCGCGGCTTGCCCGTTGGAGTACGAACGTCCGCCCCGTATCGGATGCTCCACGGAACCTCGCCATGGTACGTGTAGTAGTCGTTCCCCGTTTCGGGAACACCCTGGTCGCCTGGCCGACGGCCGGCTTCGAACTCTGCCTTGAGGCGCCTCGAACTGGCACTGGAAGCGAGCATTGCTGCTACGTGCGTAGTGATCTCCCGGCCGTCCGGTCCTCGTTGACGCCACGAAGCATCCAGCAACACCCAACCTCCGGGTATGCCATCGACCTCGGCACGATCCAAGGCCGTGCTGAACTCGGGCACTGGACCGTCCCTTAGCCATTCCAGTCTGTCAACTGGCGCCTTGCCGAAGGGATCACGCAGAGGCGGCTGCCACACTGCGACAGCGTCGGGAAAGCTTGGGTCAATGTCGCAATCTGACGTCCGCTCCCCTTCGCGCCACTCGCTCAGCAGTCCGGCAGCCTCTCGCAAGCCGTGCATCTCGAAGTACGCGATCCAGGAGTATTTCTTGCCGTACCGGTCGACCTTCGTACTCCCTTCTTGATGCCAAGAGTGCCGGCCGATTTGTGCATCAATGTCTCCGAACTCCTCAGCCGAGTAGCCGAGTCGCCGCATCCGATCAATGATCTGTCTGCGAACGATCCTGTACTCCCGGTTATCCATGTCGTAGTTGCGGCGACCTTCGACTAGACGACCGATCGTGTAGTTGCCGAAGTCCATATGGATGGCTTGCTCCGCTCCGTCGATATCCGATGCGCGAATCCCACGAGCAGACCGGAATGGAGAGGGCGCATGCTCTGGGCGAGGAGTCAGCAAATCGCGGAGATCTCGTCGGATCGCCCTCGGCTGGAGAAGCTTGCAGAGCTGGACGATTCCGATCGCGTAGCCACGGGTCAACGCATGCCATGTTTGGTAGGGAGCCGACGGGCTTAGTACGTGGCTGATCAGCTGCTCGGTCAGCTCCGTCAGTGCCTTCAGGAAGTCGGAGTGGGGTTCATGGGCGCCCCATCGACGAAGGGCGATGCCATAGGCAGCTGCGAGGACTCGCTCAGGCACATACGGGTCATCGAAACCAAGCGAATCGATAGCTGCCTCGAAGAGAGCGCGAGGCTGTCGTTCACCCACGAGTACCAGTGCACGGGTACAACGGTCGCGTAGCTCCCGATCGGTCGTTGTTAGGCATAACGCGAGCAGGCGGATCTCATTTGCGGCCACCGATGCGTCCACGTGAGGTCGTTCGGTTCGTTCGACCCATGCAAGGAGGCGCCGGAGGTTTGAGTGAGGACTGGCCCCCCGGAGATACTCAGACCAAACCAGATCGCGCTCCGACATCTGCATGCTGCTCAGATGAGCGGCGAGTCGATCAGCGCTGTAGGGATGGTTTGGTCGGATGGCCAACCCGGTCAGAACCTCGTAGGTGTCCGCCGAGAGGCCCGGATCCCCAATGGCAAGGAGGCTCTCAACAATGCTGGCTGTCTCGTTGCTGAAGGCCGAATGGCTCCGCCAATACAGCCCATCGAGAAACACCGAAGCGAATGGTGCAACCAGGCGCCGAGACTTTGGGAGATAGTGAACCAGCTCCTTGCTGCCGCCGAGCTTCTTGACGCGCTCCGGGAACTCCAACATCAATGCCGATGCAAGCCCAGGCTCCGCATAGTTGGATCGCCATCGGTCCAGGGCAAATACGGCACCAATGGGTCTGTCAGCGTAGAAGCTTCGACGAAGTGCTGCCGGACTTGCTGTGTTCAACGAGGTACCGAGCAGGTGGCGAGCCACAAGGTGGTCACCGAAGCGCTGATAGGGAAAAGTCAGAACCTCGCGATACTCCCCGTCGAGGTATCTCATGTCCTCCGCAAGCAAGCCATCCGCAACCATACGTTCGACGAAGCGGGCGGCATCGGTGGAGGCCAGTCTGGTCTGCCCCTCGACCGCAGCTTCGGCTTCCGCACGCGAAACCCAGCAGCGAAGGGAATCGGCCATCAATCCCGCCACTCCGGGCAACCCCCGATCAGGCGACCCCTTGAGGACCTTCCAGCAGGTGAGCCTCGGCTGGACGAAGGTCGTCTCAGCTTCCTCCCCAACGGACTTCGTGAAGTACTCGAGGAGGTAAGTCATGCCCTTCTGCCCTGAGGCAATGTCGTTGAGCTGGCGATGTTGTGACTTCACGCTCAGTCGAGAGATCGCCTCGCATAGAAGCTTGAGGAAGAGCGGTCTTGAGCAAATCACGCTCCATTCGCAGCTCAACGTTCTCAGACTCGAGATGAACCAGACGGGCCCGCTCATCAACCGTGAGCCCCTCAGTTTCACCGCGTTCGATACGGTCCTTTTTCACCCAATTCCCGAGAGTCCCGGGATGCAAACCCAGATCCTTTGCCACCCGAACAATCGACTTGGACGTCTCACGAACAATCCGCACCGCGCCCTCCCGAAACTCCGGGTCATACTTTCGACGTACCTCTGACATGACATCTCCTCATAGTGGAAGTCTCCACACTTCGAGGGGATGCCCAATCAAGCTCCTCTTGGCCATCCGTATGGGTGAGCTTGTCGCGCCTCAGGTGGTGAGGCAGGTGGCGAGCCTGCAGCAGATCGCGGGCGGCCGCCTCGCTGTCAACATCATCTCCAGCGATGTGCCGGGAGAGAAGCTGGAGTCGGAGCCCCGCTACCGCCGGTCTACCGAGCTGATGTACGTAATCCGCGAACTCCTCGATGGGCGGTCAGTCGACTTCCACGGCGATTTCGTAGATCTTGTGCTCGACCCGCCGCGCATCGTTGAGGAGATCGACGGTTGCCCGGCCTTCTACTTTGGCGGTTTGTCTCCGGCGGCCCGCGAGTGCGCAGCTAGGGGCGCCGACGTCTTCCTGATGTGGCCCGACGTGCCGGCGAAGGTTGCCGAGGTGAAGGCCGACATGGATGGGCGTGCCGCAACGTTCGGACATTCGCTGAAGTACGGCTGGCGTTCGCACGTGATTGTGCGCGAAACCGAGGGCGAGGCGCGTGCGGCGGCCCGCCGCCTGTTGTCGCGTCTTGATGCTGATGAGGGAGAGGCGATACGTGCCAAGTCGCTCGACTCGAAGAGCGCCGGGGTCAACCGTCAGGCCGAGTTGCGCGAGGGCGCCGACGACGAGGGCTACGCGTCGCGACATCTCTGGGCCGGGGTCGGCCGGGCTCGTAGCGGGGCCGGGGCGGCCATCGTCGGCAATCCCGATCAGGTGCGCGACACCATTCTGGAGCTCGCATCGGTGGGCATGGATGCGTTTATCTTGTCGGGATATCCCCACGCGGCAGAGTGCGATCTGTTTGCCCGTTACGTGCTGCGCGAGTTGGACCACGCCAAGCTTGACGTTGTCACCTCGCCAGTGGTGGTGTGATCAGCGCAGTATTTCGATTGGGCACGCTGCCCCATCGAGGCCGTCAATGTGGGCATCGAGTGAGCGTCCGAAGAGACCGCCGGCTACCACCAGAACCTCTACTGGCAAACGCTGAAGGTCTTTATCGACCAGAACTTTGACGCCTTCATTGACTCGGTGACGGCGATAACCATCGAGTTTGCGTTCCTTTGTGTGGGCGTCGACCGACACCTCAAATTTCTTACCTCAACCGTATGGTTCGAGGAGGTCGATGACGGCGGTGCCGCCGCGACGACGGATCACAGCCGCAGCTTTGTCTGTCACATCGATCTGCACAACTCACTCAACCCGCGCCGCACGGGAAAGATTCCCCTTGTGTGATACGAACATGTGTTCGATACTGAGTGAATGACTTCGCTCGGATCAGAGGCGATGGCCATGCTTGGTGAGGCCGCCCGTCTGGTCACACCCTTGGCTCTTGCCCACGAACAGACCCTCCCGGTCCTTCCGGTATTGGAAGGGCTCCTGCCGGGTGGATCAATCAGGCGTGGGTCGATCATGGGGGTGGAAGGCACCGGGGCCACATCGTTGGCGTTGGCATTAGCAGCCGGACCCTCTGCTGCTGGATCGTGGACAGCATTCGTCGGGTTGCCCTCCATCGGGCTCGAGGCTGCGGGTGAAGCAGGAGTGGTTCTCAGCCGGCTGTTGGTGATCAGGCCACCCACCCCCGGATCATGGGCGAGCATCGTGGCCGCCCTGGTCGGCTCGGTCGATGTGATCGTGGTGGCCAGCGGCCGACAGTCCGGGAGCGGCGACCTGCGCCGGCTCACGGCGCGGTTGCGTGAGCGGGGTTCGGTGATGATCCGTGTCGGGGCGGGCGATGGTGCCGATGTGCGGCTGCGGGTCGTCGCTTCCGACTGGGAGGGCCTCGGAGACGGGCACGGGCTGCTGCGGCGGCGCCGAGTCGAGGTGAATGTCGACGGTCGAGGGGCGTCCTCGCGCCCCCGAGCCGACAAACTGTTTCTGCCAGGTCCCAAAGGCTTTCCCGAACCTGTCGGGTTGGCTCCTGTGTCCAACCTGCGAGGGGTCTGAGTGGACGGCCCCGTACGAACCCTCGTCGCTTGGTGCCCCGACTGGCCGGTGGTGGCCATGGGTCGCAGCTTCGATCAGCCGGTGGCAGTCGTGTCTGCCAACCGTGTCGTGGCCGCCAGTCCGGCGGCCAGGGCCGTAGGTGTGGCGCGAGGGCAGCTACGCAGGGCTGCTCAGGGAGCCTGTGCCGATCTCGAAGTGTTGGCCCGCGACGAGGCAGTAGAGGCACGCTGTTTCGAACCGGTATTGGCCGCTCTCGATGATCTCACCCCTCTCATCGAAGTGGTCAGGCCCGGCACCTGCGCGTTCGTGATGAAGGGTCCGTCGAGATATTTCGGTGGCGACAAAGCAGTGGTCGAAGGAGTCATGAAGCGAATGACCAATGCTGTCGGTGGCCGCACCGACGTGCGGATCGGAGTTGCCGACGGCCCTTTCGCAGCCGGGCTGGCGGCCCGACTAGCCGACCCGATCAGGTTGGTCGCCTCAGGGTCAGTTACCGAATTTCTTGCTCCGCTGCCGGTCACAGTTCTCGAACGTCCCGATTTATGCGATGTCCTGGTCAGGTTGGGCATCACCACGCTCGGTTCGTTCGCGGCGTTGCCACCATCGAGCGTCATCGGTCGGTTCGGTACGACTGGTGTCGAAGCCCATCGGCTGGCATCGGGCCTCGATCCGCATCCTCCAGAGGTAAGGCCGCTGCGTCCAGACTGGTCGGTGTCCACCGAGATCGATCCGCCGGCCAACCGCGTCGACAGGGTGGCGTTCTGCGCCCGGGGGCTGGCCGACCAGTTGCACGGCCGTCTTGCCGGCGAAGGTTTGGCATGTGTGAGGGTGGCGATCGAGGCCGAAACCGAACACGGCGAAACACTCGTGAGGCTGTGGCGACACGAAGGAGCCTTGAGCGCGGGTGCGATCGCCGACCGTGTCAGATGGCAACTCGATGGTTGGCTCAACGGCTCGGCGGTGTCGAGGCCGAGCGGTGGCATATCCCGCTTGGCGCTGGTGCCCGACGAGGTGATTCCGGGTCATGGCCGTCAACTCGGCTTCTGGGGTGGCGAGACCGAGGCAGACGAACGTGCCGCCAGGGTTGCAGCCCGCTTGCAAGGCCAGCTCGGCATCGATTCGGTATTAGTGCCCGAACTACGAGGTGGCCGCGACGCCGACCAGCAGATTGTTCTGGTGTCGGCAGCCACTGTCGAGTTGCGTGGCCGTTCCATTGAGCCTGAGGCGCGTGATCCTGCGCCGTGGCCGGGGGTGTTACCGTGCCCATCACCCGCCAACGTGCTGGCTACCCCGACGGCAGTTGAGCTGCTCGATTCGGCCGGTGAGATGGTTGGGGTATCGGGTCGCGGGGCAGTGTCGGGCCCGCCGGTCCGGCTGGTGAGAGCCGGCCGGTCATTCAAGATCGGGGGCTGGTCAGGTCCATGGCCGGTGGAGGAACGATGGTGGGACCCCGAATCACATCGGCGTCGAGCACGAATCCAGGTGCTCACCACAGATGGTGTGGCCAGTCTGGTTGCGCTCGAAGGCGGGCAATGGTGGCTCACAGCCACATGGGACTGATCCGCGTGTGGCACTTTGTCGAAGAGGTCGCCTTTCGGAGTTGATAGCGAACATATGTTCGTATACCTTCGACACATGGGATGGAACAACCCCCAAGTGCCGTGGAGCGAGATCGAACGGCGGCTGTCAGACAGGCCCGCGAGCGGACGCCCCACCGACATCTGGGCGGGCGACGGCGGCGACAGCCCGGCATGGTCGCGCAAGCGCTCTGCGTATCAGACGCCGCCGTCGCTGAAACGGCGATCTTCTGGGGTTCCCTATGCGGAACTCCACTGCCATTCCAACTTCTCATTTCTCGACGGGGCATCACATCCCGAGGAACTTGTCGAAGAAGCGGTTCGGTTGGGTCTCGTTGCTCTGGCGCTCACCGATCACGATGGTTTCTATGGCGTGGTGCGTTTCGCCGAGGCCGCCCGGGCGGTGGGTCTCCCCACTGTGTTCGGCGCCGAGCTCACGTTGGGTGCTGAGCATCTGGTTGTCCTGGCCCGCGATCCTCTGGGCTACGCCGCTCTGGGCAGGGCCATCAGCGAAGGGCAGTTGGCCGGCGACAAAGGAGCGCCACATATCGAATACGAGCGGTTGGTTGAGCTAGGGGGCACTGGCACCGGCAACCACTGGCAGGTCCTCACCGGGTGTCGCAAGGGGGCGGTGCCCAGGGCCTTGGTGGCCCAAGGTCCTGCCGCGGCTGGTCGAGTGCTCGATCGGCTGGTGTCGGATTTTGGCCGTGGCAACGTGGCTGTCGAACTGTGGGACCATGGCCTCCCGCTCGATTCGGTACGAAACGACGGCATGGCCATGCTCGCGGTCCGTGCCAGGGTCGATGCCGTGGCCACCGCCAACGCCCACCATCACAGCATGGGTCGTCAACGGCTGGCATCGGCCATGGCCGCGGTCAAAAGCCGACGGAGCCTCGATGAGATCGATGGTTGGCTCCCGCCGGCCGGTATGCCATTGCGGTCGGGCCATGAACAGTCCCAGCGTTTCGCCCGTTACCCGGGGGTGGTCGAGCGAGCAGCGGCGATCGGGGCCGAATGTGCTTTCGACTTGTCGCTGGTGGCCCCCAACCTGCCGCCCTATCCGTGCCCCGACGGGCTCGACGAGATGACATATCTGCGTCGTTTGGTCGATGAGGGAGGAGCCCATCTCTATGGGCCGCGTGGCGCCGAGAGGGTCAGCGGGGCGTGGGCTCAGATCGACCACGAGCTTGAGGTCATAGGGCAGCTGGGTTTCCCCGGCTATTTCCTGGTGGTGTGGGACATCGTCGGGTTTTGCCGACGCACCGACATCCTCTGCCAGGGTCGAGGGTCAGCAGCCAATTCGGCGGTCTGTTACGCGCTCGGTATCACCAACGCCGATGCGGTCGGTCTTGGTCTGCTGTTCGAACGTTTTCTGTCGCCAGAGCGCGACGGACCGCCCGACATCGACATCGACATCGAGAGCGGCCGCCGTGAGGAAGTCATCCAATACGTCTACGAACGCCATGGCCGCCACCACACCGCTCAGATCGCCAACGTCATCACTTACCGCGCCAAGTCGGCGATACGCGACATGGCCAAGGCGCTTGGCTACGAGGCTGGTCAACAGGATGCGTTTGCCAAACAAGTCGACCGTTGGCACCACGTCGCCGATGGTGTCGCCGACGGGGTCGCCCAATCGGCAGGAGAAGCAGATCAGAACCCAGGGCCTTCGATCCCGTTGCCGGTGCTCGAACTGGCAGCCGAGATCGAACATTTTCCCCGTCACCTCGGCATCCATTCCGGGGGCATGGTGATGTGCGATAGGCCGGTGATCGAGGTGTGCCCGGTCGAGTGGGGGCGGATGCCAAACCGCAGTGTTCTGCAATGGGACAAAGAAGACTGCGCGGCAGCCGGTTTGGTCAAGTTTGATCTGCTCGGGCTTGGCATGTTGTCGATGCTCCACTACGCCATCGACATGGTGGCCGAGGCCGACGGCACCGTGATCGATCTGGCCGCGTTGCCCCAGGAAGACGAGGTCTACGAGATGTTGTGTCGGGCCGACACCATCGGCGTGTTCCAGATCGAGTCGCGTGCCCAGATGGCCACGTTGCCGCGGCTCAAGCCGCGCTGTTTCTACGATCTGGTCGTGGAGGTCGCCCTGATCAGGCCCGGCCCGATCCAGGGCGGGTCGGTTCACCCATACATCCGCCGCCGCAATGGTCTCGAGCCGGTCACCTATCTTCATCCGTTGCTCGAAAACTCCTTGGCCAAGACTCTCGGCGTGCCGTTGTTCCAAGAGCAGCTGATGCAGATGGCGATCGATGTGGCCGGGTTCAGTGCCTCCGAGGCCGATCAACTCCGCCAGGCCATGGGATCCAAACGCAGCCGTGAGCGTATGGAGCACCTGAAGGCAAGGCTGTTCGATGGGATGAGAGAGCGTGGCATCACCGATCCCATCGGCGAGCTGATCTGGGAGAAGCTTGCGGCGTTTGCCAACTACGGCTTCCCTGAGAGCCATTCGGTGTCGTTCTCGTATCTCGTCTACGCATCAGCTTGGATCAAGCTTCATCACCCGGCAGCGTTCTGCGCCGCGCTTCTCAATGCCCAGCCGATGGGGTTCTGGTCGCCTCACACCATCGTTGGCGACGCGCGCCGTCATGGGGTGGTGGTGCACACCCCCGACCTCAACGCGTCGGCCGATATCGCCACTCTCGAATCACACCCCGACAGCACGAGTGGCTGGGCTGTGTGGTTGGGGATCGGTTCTGTGCGAGGCGTCGGATCAGACTTGGCCGCCGAGGTGGCGGCAGCGCGTCCCTATTCGTCGGTCGAGGATCTCCGTCGCCGGGCCCTGGGGTTGTCGCTTCCGGTGCTCGAGTCGCTGGCCACCGCGGGCGCATTCGGATGTTTCGGTATCGATCGGCGCTCAGCGCTTTGGACCGCGGGTGCCATGTCGCAGACATCGGCTGGTCGTCTTGCCGGCATAGTCACCGGGGCTGATGCCCCAACCCTTCCTGGCATGTCGGCTCAAGAGGTCGCCCACTCCGACCTGTGGGCCACTGGTGTCGCCCCTGACGGGCATCCCACCAGGTTTCTGCGCGACGACCTCACCCGGCGTGGCGTGGTCACAGCAGATGGCCTGGCCGCGATCGAACCGGGGTCCCGGGTGCTGGTCGGGGGAGTGGTCACTCATCGACAACGCCCGGCCACTGCCGGCGGCACCACCTTCATGAATCTCGAGGACGAGACCGGTTTGATCAACGTGGTGGTGTCGATGGGGTGTTGGAAGCGTTACCGAGGTGTGGCCAAGGACACTCCGGCGTTGTTGGTCAGAGGCAAGTTGGAACGTAGCGAGGGGGTGATCAACGTGGTGGCCGACAAGCTCGAACCGCTGCCAGTGGTGGTTTCGCCGGCGTCGCGTGATTTTCGTTAGGTATTCGAAGGCCATACTGGGTGATGCCCAACGACGACGATCACGACCACGACGATCACGACCACGACCATCGGATGGATCAGGACGGCACCACTTGGCAGGCGATGCGGGCCTACCTGCCGCAATTACGAAAGTTTTGGTCCAACGATGTCAACGATGCCGTAGTTGATTTGGTGGCCCCCACAAATGGCGAGACACTGTTGGATATCGGTGCGGGAATGGGCGCGGCGACGTTCCCAGCGGCGCGCCGGGTGGGTCGCAAGGGCAGCGTTATCGCTATAGAGCCGACGCCCTTCATGCGCCGAATGCTGGCTCTGCGAAGGTTGGGCAACCGTTCCAGGTCGAGGGTCACCGCTCTCGATGGCCGGGCCGAGAAGCTGCCTGTGGGCACCGACATGGTGTCGGCGGCGTGGGCGGTCAACGTGCTCCACCACGTATCAAACCTCGATGAGGCGGTGATTGAACTGCGCCGAGTCCTCGCTCCGGCGGGTCGGGTGGTGCTTGTCGACGAAGACTTCGACGACACCACCCATCCGAGCTACGAGACCATGCAGGCTCGTCACGGCCAAAAGCACGGCGATCATGAGCATCTCATGATCGAAATCGACGAACTCGGCCGAGTGTTCGAGGCGGCCGGATTCCGTGATGTCGAAGCTCGATTCGATTCTGTGGCCGGGGTGCCAGTGAGGATGCTCACCGCCCATTTGGTGGGGCCGAGCGACTAGGAATTTCGGTTGGCTTAAATTCCTTGGAACCAATCGGACCGCTCGTTCGTCTATGGGTATGGACGAATTCGATGAGCAGCTGAAATCACATTTTGCCGATAAGGCTGCGGGTATCAGTGTCGAGTCGGCCGGTGCTGCTGATTTGGTGCGTCGCGGACGCCGCCGGACCCGTCGCCAACGCGCCGGTGGGGTGATCGGAGTGGTCGTAGCTGTTGTCGCCGTGTCGATCGGGGTGAGGCCTCTGATCACCGATGGCGATTCAACACTCGAGGTTGCGGCGATCGAGGTTCCCACATCGACGACAGTGGTCGGCTCAGCAGATTTTGCCGAGGAGTCGAGTGGGTTGGCTCCGTCGACGCCTCAGGCTCCAATCCCGCCTGGTGAAGACGGCAGTGCCGCATTTCTTCCGGCCGCCGACTCGTACTACGGGGGAAATCAGTGGGTGCTTCCGTGGGGTGACGGCTTCGTGTTGATCACTCCGACCTGGGAGCCCGGCACGGAGGAAACCGCTGTCGCTCCTACACGGGATTCCGCGCAGGAGTCATCTGATGGGCTGACGTGGAGCGACCCTGTCGACATCAGTTTGCCGGAAGGTGCGGGCTCAATCGTCCGTGCGATCTCCGATGGCACTCATCTGCTCGTTGGCCAGCAGAGCGACACCGACACAAACGGCCTCACGGTGTCGATCACCGAGAATCTCACGGATTGGGTTACCGCCATTGTGAGCGGAATTGATGAGGGTCTCCCCGCCTATGTCAGCGTCGACAGCTGGATGTCGAGTCTGGCTATTGGCCCGGACGGTTGGCTCGCTACGGTCGAGACTTCTTCATATGTCGACCCTTGGACGTTGTTGCCTGCTGACGTGCGCGACTGGCCTGGCGGCTTCGACTTCAGAGATACGGCCGAGGGGCTCAGCGTGACTCTGTATGCGTCATTCGTGCCGGATGAGATTCCGACACCCTCCGACGTTGGGGAGCCGACTCCAACCTTTGTTGCTCCACTGGAGGAATACGCCCCGCAAATCGAGGAGCAGCGGCTTTACACATGGGCCGAACTGGGGGTCGATCCCGTGCAGTACGCCGCCGACAGGTCGGCGACGGAGGAATTCTCGTCGAACGTGACGGTATGGACTGGAGCGTGGGGCACGCTTCCATTTTCGAGCCCAGTGGAGGGCACATCGGGCGAGGGGATCAGTCAGGTGATCGGCACCGATGCTGGGTTCCTGGCAATCAGGTACGACAAGTCCAATGGTGATCCCGAACTGCTCTTCTCCCTCGACGGATTCGTGTGGTCAACTGCCGACCTCCCAGCTGACATGCCATTCGGCGGAGGTCTCAGCAACATCGTGGCCGTTGATGGCGGCGTACTGGTCGGTGTCTACGACCGCAACGTATACGCGGTGTGGAGGGGAGCGCCCGACGGCACCGGCTGGGTTCGTGCAGAACTGCCGCCGTTGGTTTCACAGAATGTGGGCTTGTATGGCGAAGGCAGTTCCGCACGTGGCTTTGTGAGCGTTGTAGATACCGCGCCCTACCCGGATTTCGGACCGCCGCCGGCCGAATACGACGTTGCCATCGAACAGGACGGGCGTTCGATTCACCTGTTTGTGCATACTGACAACACCGCCGACTTGGTCATCACCGACCTCGCGACGGGTGAAGTCGTGGCCGAACTGTCGGGCGCGTTCAACGGCTTGGCCGCCGACTTCGCGAGGGTAGAGGGCGACACGGTCACCATCTTTGACGCCGAAGGTAATGACGTGATGGTGCTTCCCACACAAGACGTAGCCGACGCACTTGCTGGTGCAAAACAACAGGTCATAGACGAAAGCGGTTGGGTTCCGCCGCCCCTCACCTCGGTAGTTCCCGAGCTGGTTGTGGTGGCCACTACAGATGGGCTCACGTGGACGGCCACGCCGCTGGGCGACGTGTTCGTTGCTCCGCAATATCCCATGGCCATGGGTATCAACGGGAACACCGTCGCCTTGCGCTTCGAGGAACAGTGGCGCACACTTGAGATCGGCTGACGATCGACAATCGGTGAAGTCATGACCGATTTCAAGCAGATCATTCAACCTGCGAATGTCGCAGAGCCATCCGACGTCGCGCCGGTTTTTCCATCGTTCACTGATTTCCATGCCGAGTGCAATCGTCGGATCTTGGAGGCGCTTGCGCTCACGCTGAGGGATGAGGAATTGGCGCGAGACGCCGCCGCCGAGGGCATGACCCGCGCATTCCAGAAATGGTCTGAGGTTGGGGCGTACTCGAACCCAGCCGGTTGGGTATGCCGAGTTGGGCTCAATTGGGCGAGGTCGTGGCGCAGGAAGTTTCGACGCGAGGTACCCCATTCGGAACTGTTGGATGATGCTGCGACGCCATCCGACTTCTACCCGGAACTCGACGCCGCCATCGCCCGTCTGCCGATCGATCAACGAGCGGTGGTCGTTCTGCGGTATCACCTCGACTGGTCGGAGGCCGCAACTGCGGAAGCGCTCGGTATTGCGCCAGGCACGGTGAAGAGTCGATTGAGCAGAGCGATTGAAGGACTGAGGCCGAGCGTCCGGTGATGTGCCACTCTCCGTCGATGGTCAAAGGGCTGGTGGCTGACCCCTAGGATCCGCAAATGACTTTGGTGAGATGGCTTGTTGGAACGGCAGGTGTCGTACTGGCCCTCGGCGGTCTGGGATCTGCGATCCGCACGGTGGTGGTGCCGCGTGGGGAGCAGGTTTTCATCACCCGCACGCTCTTTATCTTTTTGCGATGGTCGTTTGGGCACGTCGCCGGTCGAATGCCCAACTGGGAGGCTCACGACCGCGTGAAGGCCCGTATGGCCCCGTTTGGACTGATGATGCTTCCGGCCATCTGGGCCGGAGTGGTTATCACTGCGTTCGCCATGATCTTCTGGGCCCTCGATCAGGGTTCGGTAGGTTCGGCTTGGGCATTGGCCGGTTCATCGCTCACCACGCTTGGGTTCCGCTCCGCGGATGGTGGCCCTCAGATGGCGGCGGCGGTGGTCGAAGGACTGATAGGGCTGGGTCTGGTCGGGTTGATGATCAGTTTCCTCCCCACCATCTATTCGGCGTTCTCCCAGCGCGAACTACCGGTCGCGAAACTCTACCTACGCGCCACCGAACAATCCGGACATGCCAGCCCCAGCGCACTCCTCACACGGGTCCATCACGTCGACGGACTGGATCAGATGCCCCAACTGTGGAGCGAATGGGAGGACTGGTTTGTCGACATCGAGGAGAGCCACACCTCGTTTCCCATGCTGGTCTTCTTTAGGTCACCGATCGCAGAACGGTCATGGGTCGGTGGTGCCGGGCTGGCGCTCGACACAGCATCTCTGTACGTGTCCACGCTCGACCTGCCCCGTGCCCCAAGAGCAGAGTTGATGATCCGAACCGGCACGCTCGCTCTTCGCCGCATCTCCGACTTTTTCGGGTTCGAGTACGCGTCGGATCCCGCGCCTGATGATCCGATTTCAATCGAGCGCGACGAATTTGACGGGGTCTACGCCTCGCTTCGCGACGCCGGCGTTCCGGTGCGAGACGATCGCGACGCAGGGTGGCGAGATTTCGCTGGTTGGCGCGTCAACTATGACCAACCCTTGCTGCAATTGGCGTCGTTTGTCGATGCCCCACCTGCGCTTTGGTCATCGGACCGCTCGGTGGCCTACCGTCGTCCGACAATCATTCGCCGTCGCCGCTGACACTTCGGTTCGGCCGCGACTCGCGACGTTCGACCAGGAGATGCCACATGAAGACGAGAGTGACGGAGATGCTCGGAATCGAAATTCCGATAGTGCAGGCTCCGATGGGTTGGATCGCCCGATCGCCCCTGGCATCGGCAGTGTCGAATGCCGGAGGTCTGGGAATCATCGAAACGTCCTCCGGCGATCTCGATTCCATCAAGGAGGAGATTCTCGCCATGCGCGAGCTCACCTCGAAGCCGTGGGGAGTCAACATTGCGCAGCACTTTGTGCGCGACCCGGTATCCCTTGTGGAGTTCGTGGCAGAGAACGAAGTGTCGTTCGTCACCACCTCTGCCGGTGATCCGGCCGTGCTTGTGCCGCGGCTCAAGGATCTGGGAGTGACTGTCTTCCATGTTGTGCCCACCCTCCGCGGTGCCGAGAAGGCGATCGCCGCAGGAGTCGATGGTCTGGTGGTCGAGGGCATCGAAGGCGGCGGATTCAAGAACGCCGACGGCGCGTCGTCGCTGGTTCTCGTACCGGAGATCGTTTCCAGATTCGATGTACCTGTGATTGCTGCAGGCGGATTCACCGATGGTGCTTCGTTGGCTGCAGCGTTCGCCATGGGAGCTGATGGCGTCCAGATGGGAACTCGCATGGTGGCATCAGTCGAGTCTCCGATCCATCAGGCGTGGAAGGCGGCGATCGTGGATGCCAAGGAGACCGACACCGTCGTAGTCAACCGTCATCATCGGCCCGCGATGCGGACATTGCGAACCGAGATGACCGGAGCACTGGAAGCCGACGACAAGCCGGCGATTCTCGATATCGAGAAAATGATGCGGCTCTATTTCGGCGGGGAAATGGAGATCGGAGTGGCGATGGCAGGCCAGGTAGCCGGCCGAATTCACTCGGTCGAAACAGTGGAGTCCATCCTCAGGACAGCCTGGGACGACTGCCGATCGATACTTCGCGAACTCGGCGCTCGGGCCACCTGAAGCCCGACTCGTTCGATTATCACCACACGATGCCGCCTGAGGCTGCACACTTGCTGGGATGAGACGGTCGCCTAAGCGGAATCAGCGCCTGCTCGCCGCACTCGCCGGCGGTGACACGGTCGCGTACCGAGACAGCCTTGTTGCCATGCTCCTGGCGTCGATAGCGAGCATCGTCTCCGGAATCACGTTGGCGTCGATCACCGGCACGCTTGAGGATCTTCCGGGCCTGCTTCTGTTGGTGCCGGCAGCGTTGGCGGTGAAAGGCAACGTATTCGGGGCGCTGGGCAGTCGGCTCGGCACGTCGATACACACCGGCACATTTCGTCTCACAGCGAGACTCGATTCGGTGGTCGGCCAAAACACCGCGGTCGCGCTCGCTTTGAGCCTCGTCACCTCGGTATTGCTGGCGATTCTGGCGAAGACTGTGGCCATCGTTTTTTCGGTGGCACCAACGATGTCTCTGGTCGATTTCATCGTGATCTCCACCGTCGGCGGCCTTCTGGCGTCGGTGGTGGTGCTGGCAATAACGCTCCTCTTGGCCGGCGGTTCGGTTCGCCACGGCTGGGATCTCGACAATGTGGTGGCGCCGTTGGTGAATGCTGTGGGCGACCTCGTGAGCCTTCCGGCGCTGGTCATCGCGGTGCAATTCGCCGGGGTGGATCTCGTGAGCCCGGTTCTCGCGATCGTGATGACGGCGGCAGCGGTGATGGTCACACTTTGGGCGCTTCGATCCTCACTCGTTCTTGTGCCGGGAATCATGCGCGAGTCGCTGCCGGTGCTCGCCATGGCCGGGGTCATTGATCTGGTAGCGGGAATCACCATCGAGAAACGGCTCGACGATCTTCTTCGATATCCGATGTTGTTGATACTGCTACCCGGCTTTTTGAACAAGGCCGGCTCGCTCGGTGGAATTCTGTCGAGCCGATTGTCGACAAAGTTTCATCTCGGCCTACTCGATCCTGATGCTGTGCCGCGGCGCGGCGTCTGGCCTGACGTGGCGATGACCTTCTCGCTTGCCGTTCCTGTGTTCTTCGTTGCGGCAGTTATGGCACAACTCGGCGGAACGATCACCGGTGATCTGGGCCCTGGTTTCGTCACCTTGATCGCCGCCACGCTGTTGGGAGGCTTGATCGCCACGATCTGTCTTGTTGTGGTCGCCTACTACTCGACTGTCGTGGCTGCCAGGTTCGGCCTCGACCCAGACACGTACGGAATCCCGATCGTGGCGTCGACGCTCGATTTCGTGGGTGCCTTTGCGCTTGTGCTCGCGCTGGTGTGGGTGGGGGTCATATGACAACGGTTGGCTGCGCTTGGCGGCATGGATCTACGATTGCGGAACCCAGTAGGGGGAATTGATGGAAGACAGACCGCGAAATCTTCGGGAGATGTTGGCTGAGGCCAAGGACACCTCGGAGTTGATGGTCGATTTGGCGTACGCGTCGCTGTTTTTCGGCGATCCCGATATGGCTGAGGAAGTCGACGCGCTCGAAGAGACGATGAACGGGCTTGTCCAGGACATGCGCGGCGTATGCGTGATGGCGGTTCGCAGCCCCAAAGATTCCGAGGGTATGTCCTCGGTCCTGCAGGTGATCAGTGCCATCGAGCGGATTGCCAACGACGCCGTCGACATCGCCCGAATCGTCACTCATCAGGTCGGCATCCCGGTCGAATTGGTTGCAGATTTGTCGGATGCCGAGGAGGTGAGCCACAGAGTCTTGGTGTCCGAAGGTTCCCACATGGCTCACCGACCGCTGTCCGCTCATGAACTCCCGGTCCAGACCGGGATGAGGGTCATGGCCATCAAACGTGAGCGGCGATGGATCACCGACGTACACGGAGACATAATCATCGTGCCGGGCGATGTCATGTTCCTCCGCGGATCTCCTGACGGGATTACCCGACTTCGTGAACTGGCGGCGGCACCAGTGTGGACCCCGGCCCAGGCGCCTGAGGATGGCTACACCACCGACCTCGACCGCGCCGTCGATGTGCTCATCGAAATGAAGAACTTGTCGGAGGTGGCGGTGGGGTTGGCCTACTCGGCACTCGTGTTGGGAGACCAGGGACTCGCTGCGGAGGTTCGCCAGCTGGAAGATCGTCTCGATGAGATGAAGGACAAGCTTGAGCTGTGGGTATTGCGCGCCGCCAGCGACAAAGCCGACCCATCCCCGCTGCGAGGACTGCTGCATCTTTCGCAGGCAGCCGAAGACATCGGCGACCAGGCTCAGGCGATGGTCTGGCTGATCGAACAACGAGAGGACGTTCACCCCGTGCTCGGGCTGGCTCTCGGCGACAGCGACGATGTGGTCGTCAAGCTGCCGGTGGCCGAGTCAAGCCAGGCCGACGGCACCAGCTTGGCCGAGTTGTGCCTCAACATCGAGCCCGGGTTCACTGTTCTTGCCATCCGCCGCGGTGGTCAATACCTGTATCGGCCGCGAGGCGGAGCGAGGTTCCTGGCCGGTGATGAGATGATCGCCAGCGGGCCAGACGAAGGTCGCGAGCATTTGGCGATGATCTTCGGATGGAGTCTGGTCGACCCGGACGGAGACGGTGAGATCGAGTTGAAACCTCTGGAATCCCCGAAGTTTTCGCACTGACAAATCGCGCTGTTCGACTCTTTGCGTCGCCAACAGGTATCTTCCACGCCGATGGACGAACAGTTGTGTCTTCTCACAGTTCACGCTCACCCCGACGACGAGGCCTCCAAGGGTGCTTCCGCTGTGGCGCATTACCACGCCGAAGGCGTGCGCACGGTGCTGGTGTGCTGCACCGGCGGCGAAGAGGGAGACATCCTCAACCCGGTTATGGACAACGACGACGTTCGCAGTGATTTGAAAGGTGTCCGTCACCAGGAGCTCGCCCGCTCGGCTGCAGTGATCGGCTACGACGAAGTCGTCATGCTCGGCTACCGCGACTCTGGGATGTTCGACTCGGATGCCAACGATCATCCGGAGTGTTTTGCTGGTGCGCCGCTCGAAGAAGCAGTCGACAGGTTGGTGAAGATCCTGCGATTGGAACACCCACAGGTCGTTGTTACCTACTCGAACGATCCGGGGGGCTATCAACACCCCGATCACGTTCGGGTCCACGAGATCACCCAGCCCGCCGTCGACCGTGCTGCCGACGCGACCTACCGTCCCGACATGGGAGAGGCCTGGCAGGTATCGAAGGTCTATTACTCGGCCTGGTCGAGAAGCCGGATTGTCGCCCGTCACGAGGCCTTTGGAAAGCTTGGCCTCGAATCGCCATACGACGAGCGATGGTTTGATCGCCCCGATTTCGACCACCTCATCACCACTCGAGTCCCGGTTGGTGAATTCGCCGGCGTACGCCGCGAGGCCCTACTGGCACACGCAACCCAGATCGACCCCGAGTCATCTTTCTGGTTCGGATTACCAGCCGATGTTGATGACCGGATTCACAGCCACGACGAGTTTCGCCTAGCCATGGGAACGTTGGGGTCGGCTGTGCCCGAGTCTGATTTGTTTGCCGGGCTACGCTCCGATACGTGAACAGCGCCAACGTGCAATACACGATCTCCGGCGGGCCCGACGGCAAAGTCGTGGCGGGAATCGCCATCGTCGACGGTCGGTTTGCAGAGGCCAACGTTGGCCGGGTGTCGAAGCCAGATTGTCGAGTGTCGCTGAGCCACGATCTCTTGTCGGACATCGTCGATGGGTCAGTTGATCTTGACGCTGCCTATATGACCGGTGGTATCAAGGTCGAGGGCGATCACGCCCTTTGGCTCGTTGATCTCAGTGAGTTGAATGGTCAGGTAATGGAGGCCTTATTGCACCTTCCGCCAGCTCCAGCCTGATCGATATCGATCAGATTCTCGAGCGTTGAAGGTCTCTTATTGTTCTGTAGCCGACCATCTTGGCACCGGCATCTGACACCAAGCCGGCCAGGCGTCGGTCGGTTACGAGGGTGAGATCATCGACTCTGTGGGTAGCCGAAGGATCGACGGCTCGAAGCTCTTCGGCCGCAATTGCCGGCTCGAATACAACTTCGGTGACCCCCGGTTGGAGATTCTTGAGGGTGGACATGAGATGTTGCCTCGCTCCACCCCTAACGAGCTTGAAGTGATCTGGGGAGAGGATCCCCGCCTCTGATGCGAGATGGCGAAACGGGAAGCCGGCAAATTTTTCGGCTTTGGGGCCTTCGAGCCGGATCGGCAGGCGGGCATCCACTGCGATTTCGAGCATCACGTCGAAAAATTCGGGACGCTGCTGCAGAGCGCCCATATGAGTGGTGATGTGGGTGAGATCGAAACCCCACAGCAGGGCCCTTTCGAGCTGTGCTCTCAGTTCACGCCGAACCTCGTCGAGATCTGCATGGTCCCAGAGGTCGGGGAGAGTGCGCGGGAACCCGCCGTCGCCATCTAGAAGACTCGGTGCATAGGTGAGGGGGCCCCAGCGATAGCAATCGAGCTCCGAATTGAGCGTGAGATGAATGCCGACATCATCGTCGGGCCGGACCCTCTCGGCAGCATGTCGAGACCACGGCCCGGGCATCATCAACGTGGCGGTAGTGGACAATCCTTCGCGCATGGCTGAAAAGCATCCGGCGGTGGCTGCATGAGTCGAGCCAAGAAGGTCACTGCTGATGATAAGTAGACGATCCTTGGGGCCGAACCCCAAATCCTCCGCTAACGAAGCCACGGTCAGGAATCTAACCGCGAGAGGAGCATTTGTTGGCGCCGTCAGCCCAATGGCACATCGGGGCCGCCGCAGACGCCCCAAAGACCCACGCCGTGGTCTTGCGCATTCGCCGCTGACGCTTCAAACATGGCGGCGTAGTGGTCGTTGGGTGGGTAGGTGAGGGACCCGGCGAAGCCATTCTCGACCAGGTCGAGATTGACGAATAGTTGGTCGGCGCTGCGGATCACGTAGGCGAGAAGGCGGTCGTATTTGTCGCGGGCCTCGACGTCGCGCACCAAACTGACGGGGGTGCCCGGTGGCAGGAGCGATTCGGTGTGTGCACTGGCCTCGTGCCCGTAACACTGAACCGGCCGGTTTGGGTCGACCGACTCCGGGGTGTCGATGCCTATCAACCGCACGCGTTCCTTCTGCCCGTTGATGTCGACGATGATTGTGTCGCCGTCGATGACTCGTTCGACGGTGGCGTTGGGGGCAATGGCATCGGAGTTTGGCAATGTGGCAAGGTCATTGCCGGCGGAGGGGCTGAGGGTGTCGGTGGTGGCGGAGGAACAAGCTCCCGCCAAGACTCCAAGAGCCAATATCGCCCCACCAAATCGAAGCGCGGTGGCGCGACAGACTTGGACAAGCAGTGGCAACCGCGGCATCGCTAACGCTGACATCTGCATATTCTGGCCCCGAAATTTCAGAATCGAATCAGGCGGCGTCGGCCACTAGTTGAGGTGTGATTTCGTCGCTGTGAGCGACTCCCGATTCGGTTGGTCGCATCCGCGACTCTTGCAGGAGTAAGCGTGCTCTGGCTACACCTCTGCGGCCGCGGCGGCGTGTGGCGTTGTCGAGCTGCCAGACGCTGGACTTCCCGGGGAGGATGAGCTGTTCATTCATGTTTTCATCATGATGTGGGGGTGTGACATTCACTGTCGTTTGTTCCTTGGACTGGGTCGGTGACATGCTTCGGGCCGTCACCGATCTGCGAGAGGCAGGCAATGAAGCGATACGGAATGACTGTTCCCTTCGATGGGCCGCTGCACGCCCAGAAATCGATGTTCGAGGCATTGGCCGATCTCGGTTACACCGATCTCTGGTCCGCTGAGACGATGGGGGCCGATGGGCTGACCCCGTTGGCTCTTGCGAGCGTGTGGACACCGAATCTCCGGCTTGGCACGGCGATCCTTCCCGCCTACACACGCGGTCCGGCACTTCTCGCACAGTCGGTGGCAGCAATGGCCTCCGCCGCTCCGGGCAGATTTGTGTGCGGCATCGGGTCGTCGTCCAACGTCATCGTTGAACGGTGGAATTCGATCGAGTTCGACAAGCCCTACCAGAGAGTTCGAGACACCATCCGCTTTCTTCGTCGCGCGCTCACCGGCGAGAAGGTCACCGAGGAATACGACACATTTTCGGTAAAGGGGTTTCGTCTGGCGTTGGCGCTCGACGAGCCCGTTCCGATCCTCGTCGCCGCGCTCCGTGAGGGAATGCTGAGGCTGGCCGGGCGCGAGGGCGACGGCGCCATAGTCAACTGGCTGTCAGCCGACGACGCGGCGCGCGTCACGTCGATCGTGCGGTCCGAGAACGCCGACGCCGAGATAGTGGCGAGATTGTTTGTGGTGCCCACAGCCGACTGCGATGTGGCAAGAGCCATCGGCCGTTACGCCATGGCGGCCTACCTCAATGTGCCGGTATACCGAGCGTTTCACGAGTGGATGGGCCGCTCCGACGCGCTGGCCGATCACTGGGACATGTGGTCGGCAGGTGATCGCACTGGGGCCATCGAGAAAATTCCCGACGAGATCGTCGACCGGTTGATCATCCACGGCAGCCCCGATGAGTGCCGAGCCCACATCGGACGCTATGTGGCCAATGGCATCGACTGTCCGGCGCTCATGCCTCTGCCTGTACCGGGCGTTGAGACCGCACAGGTGATTCGAGATCTCGCGCCTGTCAGTTGATGTGACCTCCTGCTAGTGCGATTGCCCGCTGCAAGTGGGCGGTGAGATCTGAGAGCGAGCTGTGAGCGTTGAGACCGCTTGTTGATGGCATCACGTAGACCTGCGAAGGGCCGAGTCGGCGAGGATGTAGCCCCGCTACGGCTTTGCGATCCACGGCCGCTCTCCAACCGGCCAAACCGACCATGCACACCACCTTCGGACTCAGCCACTCACATATGTTTTCCAGGCGCCGCACCCCGGCCGCGTATTCGTCAACGGTCAGAGATGCAGCTTTTGGAGTGGCCCGCTTGACCAAGTCGGTCATTCCGATTCCGTGGTTGACGAGAGCGTCGATCGGGTCGCGATCGATGGTGGCCAAACCGGCCGCCAGTGCGGCGGGCCAGAAGCGATTACCGCCACGGCCGAACCCCACCTTCAAATCAGCAGAGTGAAGGCTCGGGTTGAGCCCGCATACGACGATGTCCATCCTGTCGGACAGGTAGTCGGGAAGTGTCCGCAGCCGAGTCACCTCGATCACAACGCTCTGACTCCCCACGTCGGCTGATTCAACAGTTGAACGATTGACACCAAAGCCCGCTCCGATCACCAGATCCTCGAGATTGGGCATTCGGTCGAATCGAGGATGATCACCGGGCTTAGCCACCCGCATCTCGATGGTCAGCTCGTCACCCACTTCGGTGTCCCGATGAACGTGGGCCAGTTGCAATGGCACACACGTTGGATCCTCGCCACCGCCGAGCATCAACTCAATTTTGGAACGCATCCGCTGATCGTAGGGTGACATCAGTGGGCGCCGCGGGTGGGTTCTTCAGAGTCTCAAACGGCGGGCCACCGACGCCAGCACCGCACCGGCCGCCAACCCTCCGACAACGTCGGATGCATGATGAATACGAACGTGAATTCGACTCGTTGCGACGATCCCGGCCAGCCCATACCAAGCTGCCGTGTTGCCATGGCGGGAAAGCAGCGCCGCCGCCACCATCGCCGCTGATGCGTGGCCGCTCGGGAAACTGCTCGTCTTGGGCTGCCGTAGGTGGAGTGGCCGTTCGGTTTCCTGCACTGGACGATTGCGTCGGAACAACGACTTGACCGGCCCGTTGATAAGCGCAGACTCGATGCCGAGTGCGGCGCTTACCTTGATGGCCACCATCGGATCATCCTCGATGATTGCCTCGACAACGCCCAGTGTGTGCCAGAGAAGTGAGAAGTCGGCAGCCTCTGACGCCGTGTAGAAGATCCGATCGACAAGCGAATTGCCGCGCAGAAAGTCCCACCACTCATCGAACTTCGCGTCGACCCGATCGACGCGAGTGAGGAATCCATCGCTGCTGCTCACGGGGCCAGAGCGTAGGCCCTCAACGGAGAGGCGACTCAGCGGCC
Source organism: Acidimicrobiales bacterium (assembly GCA_041687805.1). Taxonomy (GTDB): domain Bacteria; phylum Actinomycetota; class Acidimicrobiia; order Acidimicrobiales; family Aldehydirespiratoraceae; genus SZUA-87. The sequence continues at coordinate 25,229 of JBDNJK010000094.1, read as the reverse complement.
ACTCTCAAGAGAAAGCGGAGGGTCCAGTGAACATGCCGCGATGCCAGCGCCTGGGCGTTGCGATCATCGCCCGCGGATAGTCCTCGAACATCCACCGTGCGAAATTGCGGCGGGTCCATTTGTTGGTTGCGGTGATGCGAATAACCGAGTCGGCGACTCGGCGATGTGACAGCATCGGGATCAGGGCGCGGGCCATGCGATCATCGGCCACCAATTCGGCTCGTGCCCGTGAGGCATAGGTGGTGGTGGGGTCAACGCCGGCGAGGATCGATTCTGCTGCGATGCGGCCTGTGAGAAGGGCTTGGCCTATGCCTTCGCCGGTCATTGGATCGGCAACGGCGGCAGCGTCACCGACGAACATCGTGTGTGGGCCGACGAGCGGGGACCGACCGGCGCGGCAGGGAATTGGCCATGCCTTGTGTGTTGCTTCGCCGGTCGCGTCGGCGCCAAGAAATTCTCGAATGTGGGGGCGTTGGAGCAGGTCGGCCCATGTGCCCTTCATCGCCTGGACTGACACGTTGTCGCCGCGCCTGATGCCGAAACCGACATTCGCGGTGTTGTCGGCGAGGGGGAACGACCACGCGTATCCGGGGAGAATGTCGGGCTCGAACCAGATGATCAATTCCGATTGAGCTTGAGGCCCGATGTTGTGGAAATACTGACGGAAGGCATGCCACTCACCGCGGTAGCCGCTGATGGAGACCCCGAGCGCCTTTCGCAACGGCGACCACATTCCGTCGGCACCGATGACATGATTTGCGACGACTTCACCACTCGATCCCATGTTGAGTCGCACCCCGCCACTGATGGCTTCGGCCGACTCGAGAGGATCAGACTCGTGGACGTCTGCGCCTGCTGATCTTGCGATGTCGACCAATGCGGCATCGAGTTCGAGCCGACGTGCCACTACGGCGTGATGACCTCGGCCAGCCGGAAGTGGATATGAACGCACTGTGCCAGATGGTGAACGAATGGCGAAACGGTCGATCGGTTTCCACGATTCGACTGTCGATGGCCGAAGCCCGAGTGACTCGAGTTCTCGGAGAGCCAGAGCGGTCAGCCCATCGCCGCAGCATTTGTCACGCGGAAAGCTGGCCTTGTCGAAAATGGTGACGTTGCGACCAGCGCGCGCCAAGATGGTCGCCGCGGCGGAACCGGCAGGTCCGGCGCCGATTATGGCGATATCCAAATCGGCGGTCACGGTCCGGATATGACCTTGTCGAATGCAGCTTTCAGGTTTTCGATGAATGCTTCGGTGTCGTTTATGGCGGCTGGGTCGCAATTGACCCCGACTGTCACCGCGTCGTTGTAGGACACCATGGTGACATTGGCTGCACATCCCACGAGTGGTCCCAACGGGATGAGCTCGGATAGTCGCTGACCGCAGAGAAAGAGTGGCACCGGGCTTCCGGCGACGTTTGATGCCGCAACGTCGATGCCGACGAAGAGCGCCGAGGCGATCGTGGTGGAGACGATGGCCGGTAAGAATCGCAACAGCCTTGCCACCGGATCGATGAGCGCGTTGGCCGGCTCGTTGCGGAGCTGGTCGACTTCTTGGTGGGCGCGTCGCATGAGCTCATCGGGGTCGTCGGTGGCGGTGTCGAGGCGAATCTTTCCGGGCGTGAAATGATTTCCGACAGAGTCACCTTCGACACGACGACTTACTGGCACCGAGACCCGGAGCAGGTCGAGCTCAGCGTCGAAGCGACGGTGGTAATCGGATAGAGCGAGCGCGATGGCCGCGATGAATGCGTCGTTGATCGTGCCGTCGACCCGATTTCCGGCTTGCCTCATCGAGTCGAGCGAGACCGAGAACGAGCCGAAATTCAGGTCGAGTGATCGCCCGTCAATGACGCTGCTCTCAGGAGCCGGGACCGGGCTGAGCACGCGACGCGCCGAGTTGAGTGCGGCGCCGAGTCGGCGTGCCGCGTCGATGGGGTCGCTTGCTGCCTCGACGGCGGTGTCGATCGTGCGCGATACGGCGCCGAGAAACTGCCGGGCTTCGTATTGCAGTTCACTCTCGATCGAGCCGGCGCTGGGTGCAGGAGGGGCGGGCTTCGGCGGCATCTCGCTGAGCGTCGGTCCCGGAAACGATTCGAGGTCGAACAACTGGAGCATCAATTCCATGGCGCCCATGCCGTCGGTGACTGCGTGGTGGGTCTTGATTATGAGCGCACAACCGCCGTCGTTGAGGCCACGTACAAGGGTGAATTCCCAAAGTGGCTTCGACTTGTCGAGGGTTTGTGCACTGATCGCTGCTGCGAGGTCGTGAAGCTGGCGGGGGGTGCCTTGCCCGCCAAGAGTCGTCACACGGAAGTGAAAGCCGAGGTTGAAGTCGGGATCAACCTCCCACCGGGGTGGGGCAATGCCCAAGGGGTCGTTGACGACCCGCTGATGCATTCGGGGAACAACCCGCGACACGCGATCCAGCCGATATCTCATATCGGACGGCGCGATCGGATTTTCGAAAGTGAATATTGCGGTGACGGTGGAACGCAGGCGCGGGTCTCGCTCGATGTTCCAGACGAGGGTGTCGAGGCCCGACATCCGCTCATCGTTCGAAGAGTTGCTCATCGAGTCATCGTCGCACCTGGATTGATGCTTCTGCGAGGCGGACGTGGTCACGACCCGGCCCCAGCCGTGGTTGTGGTGGTGGTCGTAGTTGGCATGGTCGTGGTGGTGGTCGTAGTTGGCATGGTGGTCGTTGTGGTTGTGGTCGTAGTCGTCGGCACGCTCGAGGAGCCATCGCAGGCGGTTCCCACTGGTCGGTATCGCGCGGTAACGGCGTCGATTTCGGTGTGGCCATCGTCTTGCCACGTACGCGTGCGCTGCGTTGTGACGCGCGTGCACGATACGCCCTCTTTGCGTTCTGTCTGTCCGGTCTGTTCGCCCGATACCCACTTCGTCGAGTAGAGCGACATTGTTATCGATCCGTCTGTCGTAGTGGGCCACAGGAGGATGCCGTACGGGGTGTTGTTGACGATCTGCAGATCGGGGTGGGGGTACGACATGGTTGCCTCGCGGCCATACGGATATCTGGAGATGTAGATCGAGTGACTCTGGTATTCGCCGAAATCGAGTCCTGCGAAAAATGCTGCGTTGAACAACGTGGTAGCGAATTGGGATATCCCACCTCCCACAGAGCTGTCGTACACTCCGTTGGATATAACGCCGGCCGAAACAAACCCATTCGCCCGTGTCCGTCTGCCCACGAATTCGTTTATCGAAAATGTGTCGCCGGGCTCTATCAACGCACCTTGGGTGAGTTGGGTGATGCGTTCGATATTGGTCACCCTTGTTTGCCCGGGCGTGAAGTTGGTCGTGAACTCTCCGACCAATTCCGTGATTCCGAGTGACTCCGCCCAGGCTGTGCCACGGGCGTCGGGGTCTTCTTGCAGTCGCAACTTGACCGTGTCGTCGCCTGCCCTGACCGCCGCCAGGATCTTCTCGGGAGTGTCGACCTCACAGCAGATGCTGCCCGGAGCGCCTCCTACGATTCTGGGCCCAGCGATATTGTCGACAACGAACGTTGGTTGCTCACTGGTCTCACCGAACCCGGTGAACAGCGAAGTGAGCACGCCCATCACCGCGTCGCTGTCGATGACGATTTCAGGCTGTTGACGGGTGCCGGTGAACACGATCCAGGAGCGAAGTGTCTGCTGGGGGATGTGGTAGCTGTTGGCGGCACCGATCAAAGACACGTCGATTCCGCCATCGGTGAGCTTGTTGGCAGCGTCGGCGAGTTCCGAATCCGCGTTGTCGACCAATAAGTCGCCCAGTGTCGGAACCTCGATCGATCGAGGCCCGCTATCCGCGGCAAGGACGGTTTGGATCACCAAGCTCTGCAGACGCATCTCGTTGGCCTGGGGGATCGTGGCCGATGATGTCGCCACGAACTTTCCAGCGCGGAGCTCCACCACTGGAAGTCCGAACTCGACTCCGAATGCCGATCCCTCTCCTGTGGTGAACAGGTCGCGCAACGTCGATTTGTCGATGCTCAGAATCGGTTGGATCGTACGCTCGTTGAAGAGACTCTCGAACCACGAAATTGGCCTGGCTAGACCACTGCCTCGATCGTCTGCCAGCTCAACCGTGGCTTCGGTGTCGATACTCACCCCGAGTTCGGCCGCCGTGGACTCAAGTGAATGACCGGCCCAGGTGAGCTCAATGTTTGTGCCGCCCAGCGATGATTCTCCAAGACGCCGAGTGGCGGTTGTGAAGCTGGTTGCCCCTATGTCGGTGTCGCCGACCCGCACGCCTCGCGGCAGATCTGGGGCGAACGCGACGTCGTCGACCAACCAACCGATCACCACGGCAAGACACGCAGTAGCGATGGCGGACAGAAGCACCGTGAACACACGCCGGATCAGCTTCGATTTCGACTTTCGACGGCGCATGGAACGGGCTCGCTCAGAAGAGTTTCAGGTTGGGGGATTCGATTCCCCGCAGTTCGTCGTAGTCGACCTCCACACAGTCGATGTCGCGAGCGGCGGCAAGAACCTTCGCCTGCGGTTTGATTTCTTGAGCAACAAACATGCCTCGAACCGGTCGGAACATCGGGTCGCGGTTGAGAAACTCGAGGTAGCGCGTGAGCTGTTCGACACCGTCGATCTCGCCACGACGTTTCACTTCGATGGCCACCGCGACGCCGTCTTCGTCTCGACACATCAGATCGACGGGGCCGATGTCGGTGGGGAACTCGCGGCGTACGAGCCGAAGCCCATCGGCAATGGATGTGGGGTCGTCTGCCAGCAGTTTCTGAATATGAGCCTCGACGCCGTCCTTTTGAAGCCCGGGGTCGGTACCCAGCTCGTGATCGGTGTCGGAGAAGACCTCATGGAGCGTGATGGTGAGCAGGTCGCCTTTGGGGCTTCGCACAGTCCAAATGCCAGCTTCATCGTCGATGACCAGGCGATTTGGTGAGTTCATCCAGTTGAGGGGTTTGTAGGCGCCGCCATCGGCGTGGATCGCCACGCAACCATCGGCCTTCACCATCACCAGGCGCTTGGCTTCTGGAAGATGGGCTCTCAAACGACCTTCGTAATCGACGGTGCATCGGGTGATGACAAGGCGCATCCAGTGACGATAGGCGGCGAATCACGAACCGGTGCGAAGCCTCTTCCTGATCAGTTCCCGGCGCTCCTGAAGCTGGCGATAGGTCATTGTCTCGACCGCTTCATCGACGCCGAACGCAGCCCGAACGCCGCTCTCGTCGAATTCGTATTCGTCGGGCTCCATACCCACCTGCACGGCAAGCTGGGCCCCGTGGTGTGTAGCGAAATAGCCGGCAACGTGAGCAATCTCGGCCAGTAGGTCGAGATCGGGCGCAAGTTTCGCGATCACACCATCGAGAAATACCATGTTTTTGACGAACAACATGAGCTCCTTGGGCATACGGGCGCCGTATCCGAGCAGTGCCTTCACCACCCGTTGTAGTTCGCCCACCAACTCCTCAGGAGACAGAGTGGTTGGGTCGACTACATCGTCGAACATTCCGAGATCACGGGCTACGGCTTCGATATCCGTGTCGCTGGGCAGCGCCCCGAGATCCCGAATGGCAGTGAGTTGTCCGAGAGGATCGTTCATCATCCCGCCGATCAGAAGCTTGACAAATGCCAACCTCCGTTTCTCGCTCATGCGTCCGGTGATACCGAAGTCGAGCAGTGCAATACGTCCGTCGGGACGAGCAAACAGGTTGCCTCCGTGAAGATCGCCATGAAAAATTCCGTGGATGAGCGCGCCCTCCATGAACCCGATCATCGCGGCGCGCACGATTGCATGAGTGTCGAGCCCGTGTAGCTCGTAAGCGGCGAGGTCATCGAACTTGAATCCGTCGAGGCACTCCATCACCAACACGCGACGGGTAACCAGCGTGGGGTGCGGTCGAGGTATGACGAACTGGTCTTGATCGAGCTCGGCAAACACCTTCGCCACGTCGAGCATGTTGTCGGCCTCGATGCGGAAATCAAGCTCCTCGCTGATCGTGTGGGCGAACACCTCCACGAGAGCCGGAGGGTTGGCCAGCGCCGCAATGGGGATACGCCCCACAAAGATTGGGGCCAGCCACGCCATTGATCGGAGGTCTTGGTGAACGAGCTGATCAACGGTTGGACGCTGGACCTTGACGACAACTCGCGTGCCATCGAGAAGGGTTGCCTTGTGGACTTGGGCTATGGACGCCGCGGCGATCGGGACTCTCGCGAAACTGGAGAACGTCTCCTCGATCGGTGCGCCCAGGTCGGCTTCCACCACGGCCCGTACGGTGGCGAATCGTTCGGCGGGCACCTGATCGCGGCACTTCGCAAACTCGGCCACGAGTTCGGCCGGGAAGATTCCTTCGCCGCTCGAGATGATCTGACCGAGCTTGATGTAGGTGGGTCCGAGCTTCTCGGCCGCCCGACGTAGCCGTATCGAAAGATCGGCACGCGAATCGGGTCCGCCACGACGTCGGGCGGTGAGCGCCCACGGCACTACGGCTCGGCCGAGATGTCGAGCAACGGTGAAGACACGTCGTCCGGGGAGCCGGCGCGAGGGATTGATCATCGATGGAAGCCGTCGTTCGGCGTCATCTCGAAGTGCGGCAACCCCTGGTCGCCACGTGATCTCGTCGACAACAACATTCCACGGACCGTCGTCACTGAACGATCCCCAGTCCGAATCGATCGGATCAGCGTCGCTTTGTGATGAAGGCTTGCGAGATGTCACCCGCACAGTCTGCCGGGCGTCAGGCCTCGAAAGAGTCCAGGGCCCGCAAGGTTGCTTCTGCCAACTCCGGACGGCACACCAGCAGGTCGGGAAGGTAGGGATCGGCCTGGTTGTAGAGCAGTTCGGACCCGTCGATACGGCTGGCGTGGCATCCGGCGGCAACTGCGACGGCCACCGGCGCGCACGAATCCCATTCATATTGACCACCGCTGTGCGCGTAGATCTCACATTCACCGCGGACCACCGCCATCGTTTTCGCTCCAGCGGAGCCCATCTTCACCAAATCGGCCCCGAGAATCTCTGCGACATGGGTTGCTGCGGCGGGAGGCCGAGTGCGCGAGACGATGATGCGAGGGGGGTTGGCGGCATCGGCACTGAGCTTGGGTACGTCGGCGGTGCTCAGCACGAGCCCGAGAGCTGGTAGCGCCACGGCCCCGGCTACCGGTCGATTATCGACGACCAACGCGACGTGAACCGCCCAGTCGGTGCGGGGGACTTCGGAGTATTCGCGAGTGCCATCGAGAGGATCGACGATCCAAGTGCGCTCGGAATCGAGTCGGCCAGCATCATCGACACCTTCTTCGGACAACACCGCGTCGCCGGGTCGGGAATCTGCCAGTCGTTCCATCAGGAACTCGTGGGCTTGGCGGTCTCCCTCATCCTTGATCACCGACTGCGGTGCGTCGTCATTGTGGAGCTGGGCTCGGAGTGTGACGAGTAATTTCCCGGCCTCGCGAGCCAACTCGGCGGCAAGTTGATGGTCGTCAAGATTCGCCGGCAATTCGATACCTCCATGATCGGCTCGGGGGAGCACTTGGTTGTTGAATGCCAATGTTGCTCACCGGCTTGTGACGACCGTAACATGCTGTCGATGGACTCGACGTTTGGTGCTCTCCATGGCATATGAGCTCTCCCACCTCCGCCAGTTGGAGGCCGAATCGATCCATATTTTTCGTGAAGTTGCAGCACAATTCGAGCGACCCTGCATGTTGTTCTCCGGTGGCAAGGACAGCATCGTGATGCTTAGGCTCGCCGAGAAAGCGTTCTGGCCGGCCAAGCTTCCATTTCCGGCGATGCACGTCGACACCGGCCACAACTTTCCCGAGGTAATGGAATTCCGAGACCGTCGACTGGCCGAACTCGGAACACGACTCGTGGTTGCCTCTGTCCAGAAGTCGATCGATGAGGGAAAGGTGGTCGAGGAGACCGGCCCGAGGGCCAGCCGCAACCGCCTACAAACCCGAACTCTGCTCGATGGCATTGCGGAGCACCGCTTTGATGCGCTCTTCGGCGGGGCCCGTCGCGATGAAGAGAAGGCCCGGGCCAAGGAGCGGGTGTTCTCGTTCCGTGACGAATTCGGGCAATGGGACCCTAAGAATCAGCGACCGGAGCTTTGGAGTCTCTACAACGGTCGCATCCGCCAGGGGGAACACATCCGGGTGTTCCCAATCTCGAATTGGACCGAGCTCGACATCTGGCAATACATAAAGGCCGAGCAGATTGAGATTCCGTCCGTCTACTTCGCACATCAGCGTGAGGTGTTCGAACGCGATGGAATGTTGTTGGCCGTGAGCCCGGTCACCACAGTCATCGAAGGCGAAACCCCATACGTCGAGAGCGTTCGCTACCGCACGGTCGGCGACATGAGTTGCACTGGAGCCGTGGAGTCATCTGCCGACACCATCGACGCGATCATCGCCGAAGTGTCGGCCACCCGGATCACCGAACGTGGCGCCACTCGTGCCGATGATCGTGTGTCGGAAGCGGCGATGGAAGACCGCAAGAAGGACGGGTACTTCTAATGGAGATGCTTCGATTCGCCACAGCGGGAAGCGTCGACGATGGAAAATCGACGCTCATAGGCAGGTTGCTCTACGACACCAAGACCATCTTTCAGGACCAACTCGATGCTGTTGAGCGGGCCTCGGTGCAGATGGGCGCCGGCTATACCAATCTTGCGCTGCTCACCGATGGCCTGCGTGCCGAACGTGAACAAGGCATCACCATCGACGTGGCCTATCGCTACTTCTCCACGCCGAAGCGCAAGTTCATCATCGCCGACACCCCGGGCCACACCCAATACACCCGCAACATGATCACCGGTGCGTCCACCGCCGATCTCGCCATCGTGTTGATAGACGCACGCAAGGGCGTTCTCGAGCAGTCGCGCCGCCACGCTTTTCTGGCCTCGTTGCTGCGAATCCCTCACCTGGTTGTGGCCGTCAACAAGATGGATCTCGTCGACTACGACGAGGCTCGATTCGAGGAAGTCAAGGACGAGTTCCGCGAGTTCGCGATGAAGCTCGACATTGTTGATCTCACCTTCATCCCGGTGTCGGCGCTCCACGGCGACAACGTGGTCGAGAGGTCAGACAACACTCCTTGGTACGACGGGCCGCCACTTCTACACCACCTCGAAGAGGTCCACATAGCGTCCGACCGCAACCTCATCGACCCACGGTTCCCCGTGCAGTATGTGATTCGGCCTCAGTCCGACGAGTTCCACGACTATCGCGGATATGCCGGAACGGTCGCCGGTGGCGTCATGCGCCCGGGAGACAAAGTGGTTGTGTTGCCGTCGGGCTTCGGTTCCACCATCAAGAGCATCGAGACCTTCGACGGTCCGGTCGACGAGGCGTTCGCTCCAATGTCGGTCACCGTCAGATTGTCCGACGAGATCGATATCTCTCGTGGCGACATGCTCTGTCGACCCAACAACCAGCCGACATCATCGCAAGACATCGACGCGATGGTCTGCTGGATGTCAGAGCGGGTGCAACTCACCGCCGGTAGCCGACTCGTGATCAAGCACACCACGCGCACCGCCAAGGTGATCGTGAAAGACCTTGCCTACCAACTCGATGTCAACACCTTGAGCCGCAATGAAGGCGCGGCGGAGCTTCGTCTCAACGAGATCGGCCGAGTGAGCCTGCGCAGCCAACTGCCCTTGTTCTTCGACGAATACCGTCGCAATCGAGCCACGGGAAGTTTCGTGCTGATTGAAGAAGCCACCAACACCACAGTGGGTGCTGGAATGATTCTCGGTGAGTCCAACTGACATGACCGAGAGCCTCAATGTCGTCTGGCACCCAGGTCACCTGAGCCGGTCCGAGCGATGGACCGAACTCGGGCTCAAGGGCGCGGTCGTTTGGTTCACAGGCCTATCGGGATCCGGAAAGTCGACCGTGGCAATGGAAGTAGAGGCAGTGCTCCTACGCGCTGGCACGCCTGCCTATGTTCTCGATGGCGACAACATCCGTCACGGCCTCAACGGCGACCTCGGTTTTGCAGCAGCTGATCGTGATGAGAACGTGAGGCGGGTGGCTGAGGTCGCCAGGTTGATGGCCGATGCCGGTCTAGTGGCGTTGGTGCCGTTGGTCAGTCCGTTTCGTCGGGCCCGAGACAACGCACGTGCGCTTGCCGACGCGGCAGGCGTGAGGTTCATCGAAGTGTTCGTCGACACACCGATCGAGACGTGCGAGCAGCGCGACCCCAAGGGGCTCTACGCCAAGGCTCGAGCCGGAGAAATCACCGGGTTCACCGGCATCGACGACCCCTACGAGGCGCCGACACACCCCGACCTGAGGCTCGCCCCAGCAGATGGCGACCCGGCCGCTATGGCGGCCAAGGTGCTCGATCTGCTGGGTTGAACCGTCAGGATTCAGCCGATGGCTACCGCTCCGGCGTAGATCGCTCCGACAACGATTCCGTATACGACGTGGGCCATCACCATGCCAATTGGCGTCATCTTGCCGAAGCCGGTCATGGCCGGGCCGGGATCGTCGATGGTGCCGTCCTTGACCAACGGGTGGCCCATCCTCAGCATTATCGGCATGCCGCCGGTGACGATCATGCCATGAACGGCACCGATGAGAATTCCCAACCCAGTTGCGGCGCCGGTGGATGTGGGATCGAAGGCATGGAGGAGCCCGGTGTGGAGCAGTCCGAACGCCGCGCCCATCATCAAGTGCATCATCAGACCGATGCCATAGACGACGTTGGTGGATCCCTTGGGCTGCACCATGGTGCCGAGCGTGCGAAGCAGATCCATCTTGGTCATGCCCATGGCACGGCCGCCGTAAATCACCACCAGCATGGCCATGGCGCCGATTGCGCCGGCGAAAATCGCCCAGCCTGCGCTGTACTGCCCTGCAAGTGAGGAAGCGAGTGTGGTTGTCATCGGTTACTGCCCTTCGAGCGTCACAGGTTCGCTGTGAATTGTCGGGGAAGGAACACGCCTGCGCGCCGATTCGTTCCGCAAACACCGAGGCAGCGGGGCAAATCGGGCGGTGGCCACGAATCAGCTGCGCGATACGGGCTTGTACTTGATCCGCTGGGGGCGCATGGCATCGACACCGTGCTCGCGTTTGCGGAAGTCGGCGTACTGAGTGAAGTTCCCCTCGAACCAGCGCACCACGGAATCGCCCTCGAAGGCGAGGATGTGGGTGGCCACGCGATCAAGGAACCAGCGATCGTGGCTCACGATCACGGCGCATCCGGCGTATGCCTCCACCGCATCTTCAAGCGCGCGCAGCGTGTCGACATCGAGATCGTTTGTCGGCTCGTCGAGCAGCAAGACGTTGGCGCCTTCTTTGAGGACTTTCGCCAGGTGGACTCGATTGCGTTCGCCGCCGGACAGTGTGCTGACCTTCTTTTGTTGGTCCGAGCCCTTGAAATTGAACGACGCAACGTAGGCCCGGCCATGGATCTCGCGACCGCCGACCTCGAGGTTGTCGACGCCTCCGGTGATCTCCTCGTAGACAGTCTTGTCCGGTTCGAGAGTTCGGTCTTGGTCGACATAGCCAAGCGTGACAGTTGGCCCGATTCGAAGAGTTCCGGTGTCGGGTTCGTAGGCCGGGTCGTTTCCCCCCTCTGCGGCGTTGATGATCATCTTGAAGAGCGTGGACTTACCGGCGCCGTTGGCCCCGATGACACCGACTATGCCGGCAGGGGGCAGGGAGAATGAGAGGTCCTCGATGAGGAGTTTGTCGTCGAAGCCCTTGGTGAGTCCGCCGGCCTCGATCACCACGTCGCCCAGCCTCGAATCGACCGGAATCATGATCTCAAGATCGGCCGATAGTCCCTCCGCGGCGCGGGTCTGCTCCAACAGCTTGTCGTAGGCGGCCAGTCGAGCTTTACCTTTGGCCTGACGAGCCTTGGGTGCCATTCGTACCCACTCGAGCTCGTGTTTGAGAGTGCGACGGCGCGCATCGTCGGCCTTTTGCTCGGAGGCCATTCGCGCCTCCTTCTGTTCGAGAAAGCCGCTGTAGTTGCCCTCGAAGGGATAGCCGCGGCCATGGTCGAGCTCGAGGATCCACTCGGCGACGTTGTCGAGGAAGTAGCGATCATGGGTGATGGCCACGACGGTGCCCGAGTAATCCTGAAGCGTTCGTTCGAGCCATGCCACCGATTCGGCGTCCAGGTGATTGGTTGGCTCGTCGAGCAGGAGCAGATCGGGCTTCGTCAGCAGCAATCGGGCAAGTGCGACCCTGCGGCGTTCGCCACCAGACAGATTGTCGACTGGTGAATGTGACGGGGGGGTGCGCAGAGCATCCATGGCGATTTCGACGTTGCGTTGGAGATCCCATGCACCGAGTGCCTCGATCTTCGATTCGATGTCTGCCTGTCGGGCACCGAGCTTCTCGTAGTCGGCATCGGGGTCCGACCATCCGGCCATGATCTCGTCGTAGGTTGCCAAGAGCAAGGCGGCCTCGCCTGCGCCGTCCATCACATTTCCGAGCACATCCTTGGAATCGTCGAGATGGGGTTCCTGGTCGAGCATGCCCACTGTGAAACCGCTGGTGAGGCGGGCGTCGCCGGTGAATCCGTCATCGACACCGGCCATGATTTTGAGCAGTGTCGACTTGCCGGAACCATTCGGGCCAAGCACCCCGATCTTTGCGCCCGGGTAGAAGGCGAGCGTGATGTCCTTGAGTACATCGCGGTTGGGCGGTATGAACCTGCCCACCTTGTGCATGGTGAAGATGAACTGTGCGGCCATAGGTGCTGCAATCTATCGCCGGGACGCCCGGTGGGTCAGTTCACCGTGAGATCCGACGATCGTCTATTTGGCGGTTGGCTTTCGTGCTCTCGGCCGCTTCGCTGCAGGTTTTCTCGTCGTGGTCTTTTTGGCATCCGCTTTCTGCGCGGCTGGCCTCTTGGCCATAGCCTTTTTGGTCGCCGGCCGCTTCGCTGCAGGTTTTCTCGTCGTGGTCTTTTTGGCGACCGTTGTCTTCGTGGCCGACCTTTTGGCCACAGCCTTCTTGGCCGCGGCCTGCTTCGCTGTCGGTGTCTTGTCCGCAGCCCGCTTGGCCACGGCCTTCTTCTCGACAGCTTTCTTTGCTGCGGTGGTCTTCTTGGCCGCAGCCTTCTTGACAACCGGCCTCTTGGCCGCAGCCTTCTTCGCGACGGCCTTCCTGGCGATTGGCTTGCGGGCAGGAGCTCTCTTGGGAGCCGCTGCACTAGCAGTGCTGCCGGCGAATGCCATCATTCCGACATCGATGCTTCGACGGGCTTCATCGAAGCCATGAACGACGAAATCCACCGTTTCTCCAAGCGAGATCACGTCACGGGCACGCCGGGGCGCCGGGTCTCCAAGAAGGCTGAGCGGAATGTAGACGTTGACCCCGTCGACCGATCCGTACGCACCGTGCGATGAGAATCTTTCGACCTTCGCAGCAACAGTGCTGCCCTCGGGATAGTCGCTGCGGAAACTTCGCCAAGCTGAATCCGAGTTGGCATCGGTACTCTTCTTGGCCGTTTTTCGCTTAGCGGCGACCGGCGGTTTACCCACGGTCTTCTTAGCGCTTGTCGTCTTCGCCGGTGCCTTTTTCGCGGCTTTCGCGGCTTTCGTGACTTTCGCGGTCTTGGTGGTCTTGGCGATTCGCCGGAAGTCGCCGATCTTCGGGTTGGCGGGGGCAGGTTCCATCGCAGTCGACTGACGCATGGCTCGGCGGCTCACCGGTCCGCGTACCGGTGACCTCGGGACAAAGATCCAACCGATGCCGGGAATCGGCTTTCCCCCGATCAGCCTGCCATCGTCGAACAACCAGTCGTAGGTTCCGTGAAACTCCTGGAATGAGTCGTTTGAGAGCACCACGGCGTTGGCCTTGTCGGCCACCTGCAGGATGAAGGCATCACCCCGACCGATTACGCCAGCTGGCGGAGTAAATATCTCTCCGCCCTCAATCGCCGACTTCGCGGCCTCGCGCTCGGGGTCTTCGACTCGATGTTCGAAGGTGGCATCGACGATCACGGTGACGAACTCGAAGTCGTTCTGCTCGATGAATGTGGTGACGGCTTCGTCGAGTTGAGCGAGGCTTGGTGTGCTCCGACCCTCTGTGGCGATGTTTGATCCGTCTACAACGGCGTGGCCTTGTGACATTCCGCTAGTCAACCACGTGACCGGCGTCGGAGCCTGCACCCGTGAAACATACGATGCTCACGTGATTGCAGCAGCTCTGTTCGATTTCGGTGGTGTCATTCTCACGAGCCCGTTCGACGCGTTCAACTTGTACGAGCGTGAGATAGGCCTACCGATTCACACAATCCGTGGACTCAACTCCACAAACCCCGACACGAACGCGTGGGCCCGTTTCGAGCGCGGCGAACTCGATGCCGTCGGGTTCGTTGACGTTTTTGAGGCGGAGGCCGCCGCGGTTGGCTTAACACTCGACGCCCGTCGGATTCTTGAGGGTCTGCGTGGAGAGATCAGGCCTGAGATGGTGAGAGCGGTCGAGCGTTGTGGTGAGCATCTCGCCACCGCGATGCTTACCAACAATTTTCGTGACCCCAACGCCGGCGATCCCGACCCGCGTATCGAGAAGATCTACGCGATGTTCGACCAGGTCGTGGAGTCGAGCGTGGTTGGTATTCGTAAACCCGAGCCTCGGTTCTACGAGATCGCGTGCGAAATGCTCGGGGTTGGTCCAGAGCAGTGCGTGTTCCTCGACGACCTGGGGGTCAACTTGAAACCCGCTCGGGAAATGGGCATGACGACTATCAAGGTGGCGGATCCGGCGGCTGCCATTGCCGAACTTGAGTCAGCGGTTGGATTCACTCTTAGGTGAGAAGACCCGATCGAGCAACTCGACAAGTTCCTGAGCGTGAACCTTTGCGCTGCCGGTTGCTGGGCTACCCGACTCGAACCGGCTGACTCGGCGTATCTGGTGGGTGTCGCCGTGGGCCTCGTAGAGACGGCCCTTGATGAAGTTCCAGGCACCCATGTTTTCGGGCTCCTCCTGAAGCCACACGATTTCCGATGCATGCGGATAGCGGGCGATTTCTTTGGCAACGGCGTCGTAGGGCCATGGGAACAACTGCTCGACTCTGGCGATCGCCGACGGGGCATTTCTCTCGTCTCTGACCGCTACGGCGTCATATGCGATCTTTCCACTGCAGAAAACGATTTGTTTGATGCTTTCGGGGTCGGTGACGGAATCGTCTGGGAGAACTTCTTCGAAAGTGCCGGTGAGAAGATCCTCGATGCCTGACCGCGACGAATGGGCCCGCAGCAATGACTTGGGGGTGAACACCACCAACGGCTTGGGTGGTTTGGTCTTGGCCTGGCGTCGCAGCAGATGGAACAACTGGGCGGCGTTGGTGGCATTGCAGATTTGAATGTTGTCTTCGGCCGCCAGGATGAGAAACCGTTCGATGCGCGCTGACGAATGCTCAGGCCCCTGGCCCTCGTAGCCGTGTGGCAGCAGCATCACCAGGCCGGAGTCTTGGTTCCACTTGTCCTTCGACGCCACGATGAATTGATCGATGATTATCTGGGCGCCATTGGCGAAGTCGCCGAATTGGGCTTCCCAGATCACCAGTGCATCTTGATTGGCTACCGAGTAGCCAAATTCGAAGCCGAGAGAGGCATATTCCGACAGGATCGAATCGTAGATCCAGAGCTGGGATTGCGGGCCGGCAAGGGAGGCCAGAGGCACGTGTTCGCGACTTGTCTCGTAGTCGACGAGCGTGGAGTGTCGGTGGGAGAAAGTGCCACGTCTCGAGTCCTGGCCGGTGAGTCTGATCGACGTGCCGTCAATAAGCAGCGACCCGAACGCCATCGCCTCTCCCAGCGCCCAGTCGATTTCGCCGCCCTCGAACATTTTGTCGCGGGCGACGAACTGTCGGGCCAGCTTGGGATGGATGGTGAAGCCCTCGGGGGTATCACCGAGTGCGTCGTAGATCTGGTCGACAAGAGCTCGATCGATTGAGGTCTGAATGTGGGGAAGAACCCCGGTGGCCGGCGAATGAGGGAGCGCTCTGGTTGAGGGGTCGGGTGCATGCTCACGTGTCTCGTCGAGTGCGAACTGGAGGCGAGCCTTGAAGTCTGCAAGCGACTCTTCCTCTTGGGCGGGCGTGAGGTCGCCGCGTTTCACCAGTGCAGAGGTGTATTGCTCGCGCACGGTCGGCCGGGCATCGATACGGCGATACATGTCGGGGAGGGTGTAGCTCGGGTCGTCGCCTTCGTTGTGGCCGTGACGTCGATAGCAGAACATGTCGATCACGACGTCCTTGTGGAATTGCTCGCGATATGCAAACGCCATTCGTGCGACACGAACGCAGGCCTCTGGGTCGTCGCCGTTGACGTGGAAGATCGGTGCCTGAATCATTTTGGCGACATCGGTTGGGTAGACGCCCGTTCGAGCGCCGGCTGGAGTTGTGGTGAATCCAAGCTGGTTGTTGATGATCAGGTGAACGGTGCCCCCGACGCGGTAGCCGTGGACCTGTGAGAAATTCAACGTCTCGGCCACGACGCCCTGGCCAGCGAATGCGGCATCACCATGGATCTGAAGGGGAAGAATCGCGAAGGGTGGACGATGGTCGCTTGGATCTATGCCGTCAAGGCGGGCTCTTGCCATGCCGACGACCACCGGATCGACAGCCTCCAGATGTGACGGGTTGGCTGCCAACTCCACCGGAATCGTGTTGCCGGCTTTGCTCGTGAATTCCCCCCGTTGCCCGAGGTGGTATTTCACATCGCCGGAGCCTTGCGTCATGCCCGCGTCGATGCTGCCTTCGAATTCGCTGAATAGCTGCCCGTACTTTTTTCCGACCAAGTTGACCAGCACGTTGAGTCGACCCCGATGGGCCATGCCCATCACGACTTCCACTATTCCGGAGTCGGCGGCTACCTCCAGCAGGGCATCGAGAAGCGGAATAGTGCTCTCGGCTCCTTCGAGCCCGAAACGCTTTTGCCCGACGTATTTTGTGCCGAGAAATGTCTCAAGCGCTTCCGCTGCGTTGAGACGATGAAGGATGTGGCGTTGCTCATCGGGTGAGATCGTATGGTCGGCGCCCTCAACCATTTCCTGGATCCAGCGTTTCTCGACCGGGTCTTGGATGTGCATGAACTCGATGCCGATGGTGCGGCAGTAGGCGTCTCTCAACACGCTGAGTGAATCAGCAAGCTTCATCTTGTGGTGGCCGCCGACTGGCGCGTAGCCGCCGGCGTGCCCGCCAGTCAGAAACTCTCGGTCGAGGTCCCAGATCGTGAGGCCGTATGTGGCTGGGTCGAGTTCGGCGTGCATTCGCGGTTCGTTCAGCCGCAGCGGATCGAGATCGGCGATGAGATGGCCACGGACCCTGTGCATGTTGATCAAAGAGTTGACCTGGGCCTGCTTCTCCAGCATCCCGTTTTCTTGATCCGCGGGGTTGACATCGCGCCGCCACTTCACTGCCTCGTAGGGCACTCCCAGAGATTGGAAGATGCGGTCGTAGAAAGCGTCCTCGCCGAGCAGCAGCTCGCTGACCTTCTTCAGAAACATGCCGGATTCGGCGCCTTGGATGATTCGGTGGTCGTAGGTGGAGCTGATCGTCATCACCTTGGAGACGCCAATCTCGGCCAGTTTCGCTGGATCGGCTGCTTGATATTCGACTGGATAGGCGATCGAACCGGTGCCGATTATCAGGCCCTGCCCGGGCATGAGCCGGGGCACGGATTGCCGGGTGCCGATGGTGCCGGGGTTGGTAAGAGAGACCGTGGTGCCGACGAAATCGTCGGGGCTTACCTTGCCGGCACGGACCTTGGTGATGAGGTCTTCGTATTTGTCGTGGAAGCTTCTGAAATCGAGCGAGTCGGCGTCTCGGATGCACGGAACCATCAGTGTTCGAGATCCGTCGGCCTTCTTCACATCGACGGCGATCCCGAGACCGACGTGTCCATTGCGAACGAGCAGCGGTTGACCCTCGGAGCCTCGGGCGAAGGAGTTGTTCATGGTCGGCATGTCATCGGATATAGCTCGAACGATTGCGTATCCGATCAGGTGGGTGAACGAGACCTTCCCACCTCTTGTGCGTCCCAGATAACCGTTGATGACCTTGCGGTTGATCTCGAGAAGCTTCGCCGGAACGTCACGAAAACCCGTGGCCGTGGGCACGCCGAGGCTGGCTTCCATGTTGGTCACGATGCGTGCGCCAACACCACGGATTTGCTCACCCGCCTGCTTGTCGGGTGCTGGGGTCGGTTTGGCTGCGGCCGGACGGACGACAGCATCAGGCGGCGTACTCGAACGAGGTGGATCAGCGGGTCTGGGGGGCGGTGACGTAACCACTGTTGCGCTGGTGTCGATCGTGGTCGGGCGAGCGTCGGGGGAAGTGGGTGAACCGGCGCTCTCGAACTCGGAACGCCACAGAGGGTCGACCGATGTCGGGTCGACTTCCCATCGGGCTCGCATCTCGTCGACCAGCCAAGCGTTGGGGCCGACTTCGATGAAGTTGTCGCTGGAATCAGTCACCATTGGATTGTAAGGCACAGGCTGGTGACGGGTGAGATGTAGTCTCTGGCGATGCTCCTGGCCACTTGGAACGTCAACTCGCTTAAAGCACGCCTTTCGCGTGTTGAACGCTGGCTGACCAATTTCCAACCAGACGTGCTCTGCCTCCAGGAAACGAAGATGACCGATGCGGCGTTTCCGGCGCTCGCATTCGAGGCCCTCGGATATGAATCGTTCCACAACGGTGAAGGCCGGTGGAACGGTGTGGCGATCCTCAGCCGGGTCGGTTTGAAGGATCCAGTGGCCGGATTTGCCGAGAGCGAAGACCCCGACCCTGATGCTCGTCTGGCTTGGGCGACGTGTGGCGGTGTCAAGGTCGCCTGTTGCTACGTGCCCAATGGTCGCTCGCTTGACCACGACCACTACCAATACAAGCTGAGCTGGATGGACAGATTGAGCGCCACGCTCGAGACCACCTGCGATCCGTCCGACGACATTGTCGTATGCGGTGACTTCAACATCGCCCCGACCAATATTGATGTCTACGACCCAAGCCGTTTTGTCGGGTCGACTCATGTGAGCAAGGCCGAGCGCGACAAGCTCGACGCATTGACCAACTGGGGACTCACCGATGTGTTTCGTGACCGACACCCGGAGGAGGGGCTGTTCTCGTGGTGGGACTACCGCGGTGGCGCATTCCACAAGCGGCAGGGGATGCGGATCGATTTGTTGATGGTGTCGTCATCGATGGCCGCAGCCACAACAAGGGTGTTGGTCGACCGTAACGAACGCAAGGGACCCAAGGACGATCCGGCCAGCGATCATGCACCGGTGTTCATGATCGTGGAGCGCTGACGCTTGCTGACCCCTCTCGCCGAACACGAGTTGTTGATCTTCTGGACTCAGCTGTTGGTCTTGGTGGCGATGGCCCGCACCTGTGGATCGCTGATGCGGCGAATCAATTTGCCCTCTGTCATCGGCGAGCTCGCAGCCGGGGTCATCCTCGGCCCGTCGATATTCGGACGGGTCTGGCCCAGAGGGTTCCATTGGTTTCTGCCCGATCTGGAAATCTCGTCGGGTGCTTTGTTCGCCGTCAGCTGGCTTGGTGTGGCTCTGCTGTTGGTCACAGCCGGATTCGAGACTGATCTCAACCTCATATCGAAGCTCGGTCGAGCCGCGGCGCTGGTCACCGGCTTCAGTCTTGTGGTGCCACTTGTTGGTGGTCTGATCGTTGGTTTTTCCCTGCCCGAATCGTTCATTGGGCCCGAAAGCGATCGAACGGTCTTCGCGCTGTTCGTAGCCGCGGCACTATCTGTTTCGGCGCTGGCTGTGATCGCCAAGATCCTGTCCGAGCTTGGCCTCATGCGCCGCGACTTTGGACAGATCACTGTGGCCGCCGGTATGGCCAACGACGTCGTCGGCTGGCTCATGCTGGCAGTGTTCTCCGGGTTCGCCGTGGAGGGTGCCGTATCGATCGGCGCCATTGTGAAGACTGTCGGTGGCTTGGCGCTATTTCTGCTTGTTGCCATGACGCTCGGCCAGAAGGTGGTCGACAGGTCGTTGCGTTTCGTGCGGCGCGAGGGCTCCAACATCGGCGGAGCGATGACGGTGGTCGTCTTCACGATGCTTGTATTCGGAGTGGCCACCCAGGCGCTTGGGATCGAGGCCGTGCTCGGCGCTTTTGTCGCCGGAGTGGTGTTGCACCGCTCGCGGTTTCAACAGTCCGAGGTGCTCCACTACATCGAGGTCCTGACCACGAGCTTTCTCGCTCCGGTCTTTTTTGCCACGGCGGGCCTGCGCGTCGATCTTGGCCTGTTGTCCCAACACAGTGCTGAAGGGTGGGCGGCACTGGTGATCGTGGTAGCCATCTCGGCCAAGTTCGCTGGTGCGTATCTGGGTGGCAGGCTCGCCGGCCAGTCCAACAGAGCATCGATTGCCCTCGGGGCTGGCCTCAATGCGAGAGGCGCCCTCGAGATCGTGATCGCGTCGGTTGGGCTTTCTCTCGGAGTTTTTTCTGAGACTGCCTACACGGTGATCGTGATCGTCCCTCTGGCTACTTCGATCTTCGCAGCCGGGAGCCTTCTCTTGGTCGTCCGTGACTGGCGGGGTTCAACCGACGAGCAAAAGCGACTCGAAAGGGAGGAAGCTCTCAGTCGAAATCTGGTGGTGAAGTCCACTCGGCTGCTGCTGGCGTCGCAAGGCGCCCCGGCGTCGATAGCGGCTGCCCAGATCGCCCAGTTCGCATGGCCCTCCGAAGCGCCGGCCACTGTGGTGACGGTGCGCGAAGACGGCGTGTGGCCCGACGTCGGTGTGGTCCTCAGCGTGCTTGATCAGCGCAGCGTCGAGACACAAAGAGTCCACGGCGCCCCGACGGAGGTGGCCGAACGCATTCTCGCCGAGTCTCATCTCGGCTACGGAGTGCTGGTGGTGGGCGTCGCCGAACGCCACGAGGGACAGCTCTATTCGCCGATGGTCGATCAATTGCTTTTGCGCTCTCCGATCCCACTCCTGATTGTCAGGAGGGCACGAGGGCTCGACCGTCCATTGCCGCCGGCTTTCGCCAGAGTGATCGTTCCGGTCACGGGTACGGCATCGTCGAGGTCCGCTCAAGAGGTTGCGTTCAGTGTCTCGTCACAACTCGGCACGGAGACGATCCTCACTCATGTGGCTCGACCCGAGGGCCCACATTTGCCGAGGTTGTTTGCTCGTCAGCGAGACGTTGGCGCCAGCGCCATCATCGATGAGCTCATGAAGCCAGCCGAAGCCCTTGCCTCCGAAATGGGACTTCAGCCGCGAATGGTCGTTCGAGAGTCCGACTCGATTGGGGAGACGCTTGTTGAGGTGGCGGCGTCGGAGAGGGCCGATTTGGTCGTGCTCGGAGCGAGCGTGCGGAACGTTGACGGTCGACCGTTCATCGGCCATACCGCCGAGACGGTTCTCGATCAATGCGATGCCACGGTTGTGCTGGTCGCCCGCCCCAGGTAAACGTTCAGAACTCTGGGTCGTGGATCAAATCGAACACGACCTGCCCCCAGCGTCGAGCGCGTCCCGAGCCCATCAACTCCGGCTCGCCGAGCGACTCGACATCAGCCGGAGGATCACTCACCAGCAGGTCGAGCACATCGTCTGAAATGATCGCGTTCGGCTCGACCATGGAGGCCAGCGCCAGCTTGTCGCGCCATTCGGTCAGGCGCTGACGAACTGTTGGGGCTGACACGGTGACGATACGAAGCTCGGGCGGCCCTGTAACCGGATCGGCTGCGGCGAGCCCGGCCCTGATCGTGTCGATGTCTGGTATTGAAGTGAAAATAGTGTCGGTGTCTGACACGAATGCGTCGAGCCACGGCGAGGCATCGCGGGGCTCGAGGGTGTTGCCTCGTGCCCGGCGACGACACCGGTAGAGATGGAGTTCTGATTCGGCACGGGTGGCCGCGACATAAAGAAGACGTCGTTCCTCTTCGAGAGATTCCCGGGATCGAGCGAACGCAATCGGCACGTAGCCGATCTCCATGCCGATGATGTGAACCACCGGCCATTCCAGTCCCTTCGCAGAATGGAATGTGGCCAGATCGACGGCATCGCCGCTGCGGAACGACTGATCGTCGGTGCCGAGACTCGTCATGAAATCGCGTACCGTGGACGAAGGGTCGAGTGCAACATGTGATCGAGCGAGATCGAGAAACATCTCGATCATCAGGCCCCGTTCGCTTTCGCCCGTGAACTTCAATTCGGCCGACTCGTCGGCCAGCACCGAGGCCAACGGCGCCTTTGGGTTCCATGATTCGACCAGGTCGGTGATCTCGACTCGCCGCGAGAGGGCGGCGTCGCCACGACTGCGAATCGGGATTCCCGACCGCTCAAGGGCGCGGCCTATCGACAAGAGTTGGGTGTTGGTCCTGGCAAGTACTGCCTGGCGGCTCCATCTTCCGCCGGGGCGATGCCGTGACCGGACAGCTCGTGCGATCGCGGTCGCTTCCTCATCTGCCTCGAGCACGGTCACTGTGGGTTGGTGCCCAGAGGGCTTGACCGCGGGCTGGGGCTCATGGTCGAGCACCCGGCCGGCAGCGTTCAAAATTTCTGGAGTGGACCGGAAATTTGTGTGGAGGTGGACAATCGATGACCCGGGAAGATGACGGTCGACCTCGCGGATGAAGTCGGGGTCGGCACCGTTCCACCCGTAAATGGCTTGGTTGGGGTCGCCGACGACAGTGAGTGTCGAGGACTCGCCGAGCCATGACTTCAGTAGCGCGAACTGCAACGGGTTGACGTCTTGGAACTCGTCGACGAACAGGTGACGATGTCGCCACCGTTGGGCGTCAGCGAACTTTTCGTCGCGCATCATCGTGGTGTGACAAAGAGCCAACAAGTCGTCGAAGTCGAGCACTCTCCGCTTGCGTTTGTCTGCTTCATATTCGGCGTATCGCTCGGCCACGAACTCACGTCCGCGTGATGGCCGGCGCCAGGCTTTTGCGGCGACATCGGGGTACTGCTCCGGCGTAAGGAGTCGGGCCCTTGCCCAACCGATCTCACTATCGAGGTCGGCCACCGTAGATCGGTCGAGTTTCGAGTTGTTGCGTGCCAGAAACGCCCTACGGCTGGTGATCAACTCGGGTGGTTTCCGCCTGTTGGCTTCCCAATGGTTCCTCAGGATCGCGAGTGCAGCGGAGTGAAACGTGCCGGCGGCAATGTCGTCGCGTATGCCAAGACGGTGGGTCCGTCGGCGAAGTTCGTGAGCGGCTTTCCGAGTGAATGTCACGGCCAGAACCCGTCTCGGGTCGATGAGGCCAGTTGATGCCTGCCACGCGATGCGGCTGGTGAGCACCCTTGTTTTCCCTGATCCGGCTCCCGCGATGATGCACAACGGCGATGCCTTGGTGCACACGGCATCGCGCTGCTCACTTGTGAGGCCGGCGAGCAATCCGTCGGGGTCGTCCGGGCGCAGTTGCACGGCCATGACCCTACCGACTCGACAGATCGCGCACGAAGAGAACGGTTGGCGTTCTCCGGTCTACGATTCCCGAATGCCGTATCCTTCCAACCTCCTGACCAATGACGAAGACCTCGTGCTCGATCTGAGACCACACTGGTGGTTTCTCGCACCTTCTGGCGCCTTGCTCTCGCTGGCGGTCGTGTTGGGCATTGCGGCTCTCGCCACCGACTGGTATCAAGCCATCGACGTATTCATCGGGTTGCTGGTTCTGGTTGCCTTGGCATGGTTCGGAGTTCACTATCTCAAATGGACTACCACCAACTTCGTCGTGACGTCGGAGCGGGTCATTTCTCGTCGGGGCATTGCTACCAAGCACGGAATCGAGATACCGCTTGATCGGATTAACACGGTTTTCTTCAGCCAGTCGCTGTTTGAGCGAGTGATTGGTGCCGGCGATCTCGGGATTGAATCAGCAGGGGAGGGTGGGCGCCAGACGTTCTCCGACATTCGCAAGCCCAACCTCGTTCAAAATGAGATCTACCGTCAGGTAGAAAATCTCGAGAACCGAAAGATGCAGCGCATGGGTCAGGCCGCTCGCGGTTCCGGTCCTTCGACTGCCGCGCCTGCATCGATTCCGGATCAGATCGCTCAGCTCGATGATCTCCGCCGCCAGGGTGTGCTCACCGATGCGGAGTTCGAGGCCAAGAAGCGGGATCTTCTCGATCGGATGTGACTTGGCGGATTGGGCCTCAGATCGCCACCAACGCGAGTGCGGCCGTAGCCAGACAGACTCCCATCACCTGGGTCCGGCTCAGTCGCTCGTGGAGTATTGCCCATGCCAAAATCACGGTGCTTACTGGATACAAGGAGCCGAATACTGACGCCACGGCAAGCGGACCTCGTCGCAACGCCACCAAGAGCAAAATGTTGGCGATCATCTCGCTAATGCCGGTGAAGGCTGAAAGCCGACGAGATTTAGACGAACGCGGCATCAGCGATCCGGTCGCGATCATCGCTGTGACTGAGACGGCTGGGACTGACACGGCTCGAGCGACCACGAGTGGCCAGAGGCCGGCGGCATCGTGAGTGTCAGCGAGCGCGATGAAGAACACCGAGAATCCGAGCCCGGCCACAACGGCCAGGGCCATCGCTCGCGAATCTGTCCTGTCATCACTGGACGATCGTGTGACCACGACGATTGCGAGGACCGCTACCACAAGTCCGACTGCCGTCGTGGACCCCAGCGATTCACCGCGCGCTATGCCGACAAGGGCTGGTACGACGGCGCCAACGACAGCCGTGGTCGGGGCGACGATGCTCATCGACCCCCGGCTCAGTGCGGCGTAGAAACACACGAAGGAGAAGGAGCCTGATAGCCCGGCCAAGGCCCCGGCAAGAATATCGCCACCGGTGACCGACGACGATGAAACGAACCCGACCAGGGCGAGCGCCGTCAACCCACTCCACATTTGCGCCCAAACGGTGACCCTGAACGTGGAATCGCTGCGGGTAGCTGTGCCGCCACTGAAGTCGCTGCCGCCGATCACAAGAGCCGACAGGATGGCGAGCAGGGCAGTCACCCGGGGAGGTTACGGCCCCGCCCTGCATCTGTGACTGCTTGGGACTGTGTGGTGGTCCTAGGCGTTCATAGATCCGGGGAATGGCGATCTGTGACTGCTTGGGACTGTGTGGTGGTCCTAGGCGTTCATAGATCCGGGGAATGGCGATCTGTGACTGCTTGGGACTGTGTGGTGGTCCTAGGCGTTCATAGAAGCAGGAAGTGGGATCGCATGTATACACTGCGGCCACAACCGAATCCGGGGAGCTCGGGCAGCCGGGCTGAGAGGGCGACCACTGCGTCGTCGACCCGCAAGAACCTG
>JBDNJK010000093.1:0-22946 GCA_041687805.1 Acidimicrobiales bacterium | reverse complement strand
GTGGTTCTACTGACTCTCACGTTGCTCCTGTCGTTCACCGGCTACCTCCTGCCGTGGGATCAGTTGGCTCTTTGGGCTGTCACCGTTGGCACCAACATGATGGGCTACACGCCAGTATTTGGTTCGCAGGTCAGATTCGTTTTGTTGGGTGGTGCTGAAATCGGCACCGACACGTTGATTCGCTGGTACGTACTCCACGTTCTGATGCTCCCGTTCGTAATCGTCATATTCATGGCGATTCACTTCTGGCGAGTACGCAAGGACGGCGGAATCTCGGGACCGCTCTAGGCCGGTAGGGGAGATCAACAGATGACCGAGATTCCAGAGCATCTACGCAAGCGGGCCGAGGAGGCACGCGCCAAAGCGGCCGCCGCTGAGGCAACCCCTGCTGCCGACGCCCCTTCCGAGGAGCAATCTGCGGCGGCATCGAAAATTCCCGCCCACCTTCTCGAGCGTTCGAAGGCAGCCAAGGCCAAGACCGCCGGCGGAGACAACGCCGTAGCCGGATCGTCGGTTGCCACGGCGACTCCTGCCGGAGCGCCACCAGTTGCCGTCGACGGACCTCCGTTGGCCTCTGGCCCTGATGGCCATACCCAGCGACTCCTCACCGTCGTCAAGTCGGGATCGATTCAGGATGTAAAGGCCAAGCCGGTCGACAAGGTTCACACCTGGCCCCACCTTTTGGTGATCGAGTTTGTGGCCGCCTTGTTGTTCACGGCGTTCACGACGATCTTCTCGATTTTTGTCAACGCACCACTGTTGGAGCACGCCAACTTCAACAAGACGCCAAATCCGTCGAAGGCCCCTTGGTATTTCCTCGGACTGCAGGAACTACTAACAATGTTCCACCCGATGATCGCCGGTGTGACCATTCCCGGAATGGGAATCTTCCTGCTGATCCTGGCTCCCTACATCGACAAAAACCCTTCGCAAAAACCTGAGGACCGCAAGTTCGCCATCTCGCTCATGACCATTCACATTATGTTCTGGGCGGTATTGGTGATCATCGGTTCGTTCTTCCGTGGCCCGGGCTTCAACTTTGTGTTCCCCTGGCAAGCCGGCCTTTTCTTCGAGCTCTGATGTCTCCATATCAGCCCGCTCTTCTTCGTACCAGAGGTGACATCACAATGAAGATGACCATTGGAGGCAGACCATGATCGTCGTCGTAGTGATCGCCGGGGTCCTGCTTGCCGCTGTTGCGGTGTTCGCGGTTGCCCGTAGCCGTCAGTCCGATCAGGCGGTCGGCGTGTTGTCGCGCGAGACCCAGTCGCGTGATGTTGCCAGCTCCAATCTTGGAGAAGAATCTCAGCTCACTGGCAAGCAGGTCGAGAGGGCAGCCGATCTCGAGCGCAAGAACGCCAGGCAAGAATTGGTTTTGGCCGTCAAGGGAGCCCCTCCGGCTCCGTTTGTGCCCGCCGACCCCGACACGCTCGGGGTCACCCGCCGGCAGTTCTTCAACCGAAGCATCGTGTTGATGTTCGGACTGGGGATATTGGGTTTCGGCACTGCTGCTATCGCATTCTTGTGGCCTCAGGTCTCGGGTGGATTCGGATCAAAGATCAAGGTCGGTCTGGTGTCATCGCTCTTGGCCGATATTCGGGCTGGCAACGGTTTCCTCTACAAGGCCGAAGGCCGCATGTGGCTGACTGAATACCCCAACGGTGCTGCCGAGAAGGCCGCCGCCGCGTATTCCCCCGGTGAGCTCTCTGGAATGCTTGTCGGACACGATCTGGGGCTCGACGGCGGAATCGTGGCGCTCTATCAGAAGTGCCCCCATCTCGGATGCCGAGTGCCGAGTTGCGGCACTTCGCAATGGTTTGAATGCCCATGCCATGGTTCGCAATACAACCAAGTTGGCGAAAAGAAGGGCGGACCGGCGCCGCGTGGCATGGATCGATTCACCATGAGTATCGGGTCCGACGGCTCGCTCACGGTCGACACCGGAAATATCATCCTAGGCCCGCCAATTGGCACCAACACCACCGGTCAGGAGGCCGAGGGGCCTCATTGCCTTGGCAAAATCAAGTCGCACGGATAGACCCGCAAGCACCCACGAGACCCACGAGAAGCACTGAACGCGCATGCTATTTGCCGCAACAACACAACTATTTGCCGCAACGACACAACGAACCATCGGCTTCGTCATTTTGGCGATTGTCTTCGTAGGTGGCGTCCTCTATATCTATTTCAACATTCGGGGATCCAAGGCCGAGATCGGTTCCGAACTCGAACTCGCACCCAACCGGCTTGAGTATCTTTCCGATCAGGAGCTCGAAGGTCGTCACCTAGACCGCACACTGGCCGCGGGTCTGGTGCTCCTGACGGTCGTGTCCGTCTCGCTGCCGGTCTACTGGCTCGGCGAGCCCGGCCGCCACGATGGTCTCGTCGCCGACACTGATCGAGTGTTCACCGATCGAGGGTTTGAGCTGTATACCGAGGGAGCGAAGTGCGTAAGTTGCCACGGTCCTGAGGGCACCGGTGGATCCGTATCGAAGTCGCTAATCGATGCAGACGGCAATTTCTTGGCCCAGGTCACGTGGAAGGCCCCTGCTCTCAACACTGTGCTTTCTCGGTTCAGTGAAGACGAAGTGCTGCATGTACTCAACTATGGTCGCAACGGCGTGATGCCGGCCTGGGGTGGACCCGGTGGTGGCCCGTTGTCGGATCAGGAACTCCAGACTGCGGTGTTCTACCTCCGCAGCATTCAGCTCGACGAGTCGACTATCCGCGGCGAGGTGTCCCAGGGCATCCGCGATGGTGTTGCCGAGAAGTTGGTGGCCGAAAGCCCGGCCGACTGGGCGGTGGCGATTCGCGATGCCGAGGTGGCGCTCGCGGCGCTTGATGCCGACAATACCGATGCCGGCAATGTGCAGGCGATCGCCGACGCCAGCGGAGCTGTGAACGACGCACGTTCATCAGCCGCCGACGCGATAAACGCAGCGGTCGACGCGTGGATCGAGTCCAAGGACGCAGTTGTGACCGCAGCAGAAAACATGGCCAAGAGAGCTAATCCAGCGCTCACCGAACCTGCTGATATTGCCTCCGCGGCTCTCGAACTCCTCGCTCAGCCTGGCGTGGTGCCAGATCAGCAGATCTATCTTGACTACGGAAAAATCATCTTCACCAACCCGGCTGCGGGTGGCACATTCAGCTGTGCTCGCTGCCACACATCGGGATGGTCGTACGATGCCACCGCTCCGCGTACCGTTGCCGAGAACGGCACCACAAAGAGGCTTCTCGACGACTACAGCCAGGGCGGTGGCTTCTTTGGTCCGAATCTGACCAACGGCACCGAACTAGATCAATTCGATACCGCGGCCCAGCACGCCGAATTTGTTACCGGTGGGCAGACGATCGGCAAGACCTATGGCAAGGGCGGTTCGGGCGGAAACGGCCAGATGCCTGGATTCGGTCCACGCAAAGACGACGACCTGGGAGTCACCTACCCAGGGCTGTTGACGCCTGAACAGATCAACGCCGTCGTTGCGTTCGAGAGGAACCTCTGATGCTGATGCTGAACGTCTTTGCCGGATTGGCCTGGGACCCACAAATGCGCGGCTTCATGGCTGTTTTCGTTGCCATCGTGGTGTTGATGGGATCGGTCTGGGTTCTGCTGAGTACCAACTCGGGAACGCGGCTCGGGACGCTGCTCACACTGGCCGGATTGTTCGGCTGGATGACCATCCTCGCGACGGTCTGGTGGATCTACGGAATCGGCTACAAGGGCACCTCACCGAGCTGGCAGCCCGTGGAGATAGTCGCATCTGCTGATCAAGGCGACCTCACCTTGGCTGCTCTTGATAGGGCCAACACTCTCCACAGCGAGGCACTGCCTCAGGCCTATGAACTGGTGCTGAGTTCGGGAGACCCTGTCGCGTTGGCTGAGTTCGGACCGGTAAGTGTCGATTCCCTCCCGCCTGCCGAGCTGCTGGGTAAGTCCGACGCCGAGATCAGAGCGATTGTCGAAGAGACACAAATTCTTCACGAGGCCACGACTCTCTCCGAACTGGATTCGGTGGCCCCTCAGATTGTCGACGAAAATCTGGCGGCCTTTGGCGGATGGGATTTGTTGTCCACTGCTGAATCCGGTGAAATCAACGCTTCTGCATCAGCATTTCTCATCGCGGAGTCCGATTTGGGCTTCACAGATTCCACAGAGTTCAAAGACATCGCCGCCTACACCGTCGGTGGCAAGTCTGGTCTTCCGGCCAATCCGAATCGCTGGGATCGCATTTACACGCAGTTCAAGTCGGCTCTCACCATCACACACCCGACCCGATATGGAATCGTTCAGGTGCAGCGGGTCACCCCCGGGTCTTTGGTAACTATTTTGGGCGAGGCGCCTCCCCGGGCTATGGCCGACAGCACGCAGCCGGTAATCTCCGTGGTGATGGTTAGAGACCTCGGCAATTTGAGGGTCCTCCCGGCACTGATCGCAATTGGTTCCGGACTGATCTTCTTCGCCTTGATCTACATGCTCCACGAGCGAGACAAGGAAGCTATGAGACGACGAGCGGAATTCGAAGCGGAAACGGCCTAGACCATGCTCGGCCAGTATCTTCCCTTGCTGGCGTTGCTAGCTATCGCCACCGCATTCTCAGCGGTCAGCTTGGTCCTCTCGGGACTGCTGGCGCCAAGTAATCCGACCCAACCCAAGCTCGATGCCTACGAGTGCGGCATCGTGCCCACTCGTGACATTCCCGAACGTTTCCCGGTTCGGTTCTTCTTGGTGGCGATGATCTTCATTGTCTTCGATATCGAGATCATCTTCTTCTACCCCTGGGCGGTAGCTCATCACGGCCTCGGCGCCTTCGGCCTGGGGGCGCTGCTGATCTTCTCGTTCGCTGTGTTCGAATCGTTCGTCTACTTGATCGGCAACGGTGCACTCGAGTGGGGTCCACTGAAGCAGGTTGCTTATCCCGATGGATCTGTATCGGCTCAGCGCACCACCACCAACACTGTGCGACGTGTCGGTCTTGAGGATCGTAAACCAGGCCCGGCCGACACCGAGGAGGCGGCCTGATGGGGCTGATAGGCGATGTGAAGGACGACGGCCTCGAAGGGCTTCAGTACAACTTCGTCACTGGCCAGGTCGAGAACCTTGTGCAATGGGCGCGTACCCGCAGCATGTGGCCGGCCACGTTTGGCTTGGCATGTTGTGCCATCGAGATGATGGCGGCCGGCGCGGCCCACTACGACCTCGCCCGCTACGGCATGGAGGTATTTAGAGCCTCACCACGTCAAGCCGATCTCATGATCGTTGCTGGCCGCGTTTCTCAGAAAATGTCGCCGGTGCTTCGTCAGGTGTACGACCAGATGATGGAACCCAAGTGGGTCATTTCCATGGGTGTGTGTGCGTCAACCGGCGGCATGTTCAACAACTACGCCATTGTCCAGGGCGTCGATGAGATCGTGCCGGTCGACGTCTACGCGCCGGGATGTCCTCCCGGTCCGGAGACTCTCATGCATGCAATCTTCACGCTTCACGAAAAGATTCAGACAGGCGAGATCATGCAACGTCGTGCCGACAACGGTGGTGGAGCAGGAATCACTATCGAACAACGCGACGGACAGATGGCTCCGCTGGAGATTCGAGGCAGTCGGTGAGCGCCGATGCGGAGAACGACGACGTAGACGAGACCGAAAAGGCAGAGGCTCCATCGGAGGCACCGAGCCTCTACGGAGCGCCCCTCACCGAATCTCACGGCCAACGGGTCGTCCATCCCTCCCGAGAGGGGTGGCTGGAGATCGCTACCGCTGCTCGCGCCGATGGATTCGATTTTCTCACCGACATCACCGCGGTCGATTTTCTCACCTACCAAGCGCCCCGCGAGTTGCCTGATGGGATCACCGGTGAACGCTTCGAGGTAGTGGTCAATCTGTCCAAGATCATCACACGGGAGCGCCTGCGGCTTCGAGTTCAGATCCCGGCCGACGATCCCACATTGCCGTCGCTGTTCGACGTGTGGCCCGGATGCGAGACGCCAGAACGTGAGGTCTACGACATGTTCGGTATCGATTTCACCGACCACCCGGATATGTGTCGAATCCTGATGCCAGACGACTGGGAAGGTCACCCGCTACGCAAGGACTTCGCGGTCGGACATATCCCGGTTCAGTTCAAGGATGAGGGAACCAGCCGATGAGCACCACCGCAGAGCGTGTTCGTCGCCGAGGCAAAGACAGCGCCGTGCTGCGAATGTCTGATACCGAAGCCGCCGAGATCGGCGGAGATCGAGCTGCCGACGCCGACGATCAGCGAGTGTTGCTCAACATGGGCCCGTCGCACCCATCCACTCACGGTGTTTTGCGACTCATGCTTGAGATGGAAGGTGAGACCGTCCTGCGTTCCAAGCCGGTGGTCGGCTATCTCCACACCGGCATGGAGAAGCAAGGTGAACAGCTCTCCTACCTGCAGGGCTGCACCAACGTCACCCGCATGGACTACGCCTCGCCGTTGTTCAACGAACTTGCCTTCTCGCTTGCCACCGAGAA
This sequence comes from Acidimicrobiales bacterium, assembly GCA_041687805.1. Taxonomy (GTDB): domain Bacteria; phylum Actinomycetota; class Acidimicrobiia; order Acidimicrobiales; family Aldehydirespiratoraceae; genus SZUA-87. The sequence goes on along the minus strand of JBDNJK010000093.1, from coordinate 16,451 downwards.
GTTGCTGGGGATCGAGATCCCGGATCGCGCCACATGGATCCGAATGATGATGTGCGAGCTGAATCGAATGGCATCGCATTTTTTGTTCATGGCCTCCAACGGCATGGATCTCGGTGCGGTCGGCATGATGATCTACGGCTGGCGAGAGCGTGAGGAGATTCTCCGTTTCTTCGAGAAGGTCACGGGCCTTCGGATGAACCACAATTACATCCGCCCGGGTGGTGTGGCGGCAGATCTTCCCGACGGATGGGAGTACGATGTCGCCCGACTGCTCGAGATCATCCCGCCTCGTCTCGAAGAGTACGACGCCTTGATGACGGGTCAGCCAATCTGGCGGGCACGCCTGCAAGGCGTAGGCGCCATGACCGCCGAGGAGGCAGTGGCATTATCGGCTTCTGGCCCGTTGCTTCGTTCCACCGGTGTGGCCTCCGACCTTCGTCGTGATGAGCCCTATCTTGCCTACGACCAAGTCGAGTTCGATATCATCGTCGGAACCTACGGCGACTGCTACGACCGTTACGCCATTCGACTAAACGAGATTCGCGAATCGATGCGAATTGTGCGCCAGATTCTCGACATGATGCCGATCGGCGACTATCTGGTGCAGGACAAAAAGGTCACCCCGCCGCCTCGGGCTCGTATCGACGAATCGATGGAGGCGTTGATTCATCACTTCAAAATCTTCACCGAGGGATACAAAGTCCCGGCGGGTGACGTTTACTCGGCGGTTGAGTCGCCTCGCGGAGAATTGGGTGTCTACATGGTGAGCGACGGCTCATCACATCCCTACCGGATGCACGTGCGCTCACCAAGTTTCATCAACCTGCAGAGCATCCCTCACCTCATGCAAAACGGCCTGATCGCCGATGGTGTCGCCATCATCTCGTCGGTTGATCCGATCATGGGCGAGGTCGACCGATGAGCAGATTCACTCCCGACAACGAATTGATCGCGAACGAGATCATCTCGCGGTATCCCCGTCCCAAGTCTGCGCTGATCCCGTTGCTGCATTTGGCCCAAGAACAAAACGGCTGGGTCACCAACGACGCCATGCGCCACATTTCAGAGCTAACCAACACCACACCGGCCGAGGTGATGGGCACCGGTTCGTTCTACGAGATGTTCAAGTTTCATCCGGTGGGCAAGTACGTCATCAACATCTGCTCCAATATTGCCTGTCAACTCCTGGGCGCCGAAACGCTCCTGGAGCACGCCGAGGCCAAGCTCGGAGTGAAGATCGGTGGCACCACCGCCGACGGTCTTTTCACCCTTGAGGACGTCGAGTGCATCGCAGCGTGCACCGAAGCGCCCGCCTTGCAGGTCAACTACCGCTATCGGCTTCGGGTCACCACCGAAGATTTCGATCAACTGGTCGACGGCATTCGAGCCGGCACAGCCACCGATATTCCAGAGCACGGCACTCTGTCGCTGGTGCGTCAACACATTCCGTCTGATCGTGGAGCTGGAATCGTTCCGCCTGAGCAGGCACGAGAGGTGCCGGTATGGATGGCCCGCAACGAGACAGCGGAGCAAACCTGATGCCTACTCACGCCTACGTCACCCACGCACCCGGTTACGTCGACAACGACGGACCCAAGATCGTCACCAAACGGTTTCCGCTCGAAGACTCCTACACGTTCGAACGATTTGAGGCCACCGGCGGTTACGACGGATTACGTTCCGCCCTGGGTCGCACCCCGGCTGAAGTCCACAGCGAAGTCCGAGATGCCACATTGCTCGGACGCGGCGGAGCGGGATTCCCGGCCGGTATCAAGTGGGGCTTCCTGCCTCCTGGCAAATACCCCTACTACCTCGTGGTCAACGGCGACGAGAGCGAGCCCGGCACCTACAAGGATCGTCTGCTCATGGAGCGCGATCCGCATCAGGTGATCGAGGGGTGTCTCATCACGTGTTACGCGCTCGGGCTCACGCAGTGCTTCCTCTATGTGAGAGGTGAGATGGCTCTCGCTCAGGAGCGCATAGCCACAGCTCTCAACGATGCCTACGCCGCCGGCTACGTCGGGCGCAACATCCTCGGCAGCGAATTCTCCGTCGACATCACCCTGAGTTGGGGTGCGGGTGCATACATCGTCGGTGAAGAGACTGCTCTGATCGAGAGCCTCGAGGGCAACCGCGGCATGCCGCGGCTCAAGCCTCCGTTCTTCCCTGCTGCCATTGGCCTTTACGGTCAGCCCACCATCGTCAACAACATCGAGACGATGGCCAATCTGCCGTGGATCATGAACAACGGCTCCGACCAATACAAAACCTATGGCTCGGAGACATCCCCTGGCACCAGGCTCTTCGCGGTGTCGGGTCACGTCAAACGTCCTGGGGTCTACGAGGTCGAGCACGGTGTCACCACCTTCCGTGACTTGTTCTACGGCGACAACTTCTGTCAGGGCATCCGCGAAGGCCACGAACTCAAGATGTTCATTCCGGGTGGCGGTTCCGCTCCGTGGTTCTTCCCTGAGCAGCTCGACCTTCCCCTTGAGGCTCGGCCGGTTGGCGCGGCCGGTTCGATGCTGGGTTCCGGCGCGATCGTCGTGATGGACGAAACCACCGACGCGGTCAAGGCCGCTCTTCGCGTGGTGCGTTTCTATGCACGTGAGTCGTGTGGCAAGTGCACGCCATGCCGTGAGGGCACCACCTGGGAAGAACGGATCTTGCAACGCATCGTCGACGGCGACGGTCGCCCGAGCGACATCGACTTGCTTCTCGACGTTGCCGACAACATCAGCCCCGGGCCCTACCCGGCTGCTGCGCACGCCGATGCCGGTCTGGAGGCGATCCCGTTTCCGCCGAAGCAGACCACCATCTGCCCGTTGGGTCCATCATCGGTCGCGCCGATCACATCAACGATCAGGCGATTCCGTCATGAATACGAAGCGAAGATCACCAAGCGAGATTCCATTCCGGTGAGCGCCGGCTCGATGGAGGTGGAGTCGTGACCGACACCGAAGCCAAGACGACACTCTCGGTCACCATCAACGGTGAGGTGTTCGAGGCCAACAAGGGTGAACTTCTGATTGATGCCTGCGAGCGGGCCGGTGAATACATCCCGCGTTTCTGCTATCACTCGCGCATGCAACCGGTCGGTATGTGCCGGATGTGTCTGGTCGAGGTCGACACCGGTCGTGGCCCGGCGCTGCAGCCTTCGTGCATGCTGCCTTGTTCCGACGGCATGACCGTCAACACGCAGACAGAACTCACTCACAAGGTTCAAAGCGGCGTGCTCGAGTTCCTGCTCATCAATCATCCCCTCGACTGCCCGGTATGCGACAAGGGCGGAGAATGCCCCCTTCAGGACCAGACCGTTTCGTTCGGCCCCGGCGAATCCCGTTTCGTTGAGGAGAAGCGTCACTACGAGAAGCCGATTGCCGTCAACGACAACGTGTTCCTCGATCGCGAGCGCTGCATCCTGTGCGACCTCTGCACACGTTTTGCCGACACGGTGGCGGGCGACAAGCTGATCCACTTCATGGACCGTGGCAACAACACCCAAGTCAACACGTTCCCCGACGAGCCGTTCGCTTCCTACTTCTCCGCCAACACGGTCCAGATCTGCCCTGTGGGCGCTCTCACCGCCAAGCCGTATCGCTTCAAGGCGCGTCCGTGGGACCTCGAAGAGAATCTCTCCACCGCTTGGACCGACTCGGCTGGTGCTCGAATTCTGGTGCAGTCGTCGCGCAACAAGGTGATCCGTCTTCTCGGCGTCGATTCCGATCCGGTCAACTGGGGCTGGCTTTCCGACAAGGAACGCTTCGCTTTCGAAGCCCTCAACTCTGAGGATCGACTCACCGCTCCGCTGGCTCGTTCCGATGGCCAACTCGCGCCCACTGGCTGGTCGACGGCTCTTGGTCAGATCGTGTCGTTGCTGGCCGATACCGACCCCGACAGGGTGGCGGTGATCGGCGGAGCACGTCTCACCAACGAATCGCAGTACGCATGGACGAAGTTGGCCAAGGGCATCATCGGCACCGACCACGTCGACGCACAATTGGGAGACGGCCTCGATCCGGAACTGGTGCTCGGCCTTCCCCGAGCCACCATCGACGAGGCGTGCACTCCCGGCGGCACGATCATCTTGTGCGGACCAGATCCCAAGGAAGAGATCGGGTCGCTCTATCTGCGACTCCGTCACGCGGTGGTCCACGACGGAGCGAAACTGATCGAGATAACGCCGGTCGCCACCGGACTTGGCCCGGTCGCCGCGCACAGTCTGCATCCACGGCCCGGTGAAGTGGCAAGTGTTGCCGCCGCACTGGTGGCCGCCACCAATGGCGAAACACCACCGCCAGTTTCCGGAGTCAGCGCTGCTGAGATCGAGGCGGCCGCCGCGGCCATCAACGGCCCGGTCACCATCGTGATCGGTCGGGCTTCGTTGGCTGAATCCGCCGACTGTGTTTCAGACGCGGCGCTCAACCTTTCCACACTGCCAGGAGCACGATTCCTTTCAGCACTCCGCCGAGGCAACATCCACGGTGCTCTCGACGCCGGTATGGCTCCGGGCTTGCTCCCGGGCCGCACCACGCTCGAGGCTGGTGCTTCCCGCTTCGACGAAGCTTGGCCCTCCGTGCCTGGCGCACGCGGTCTCGACACGGCCGGAATTCTCGCCGCGGCTGCCGAAGGCCGCATCGATGTTCTACTGCTGCTGGGCGCTGATCCGCTCAATGACTTCCCCGGCCGGGCGCTGGCGTCAGCCGCGCTGGAAGCAGTTCCCAACGTGGTCGGTGTCGACATGTTGCTCAACGACTCGCTCACCACCCACGCTGGCTTGGTGCTGGCCGCCTCCGGTCCGACCGAATCAGACGGCACCTTCACAAATCTTGAGGGAAGAGTGAGCATTTGCCAGCAGAGGGTCACCCCCGCTGGCACTTCCCGTGCCGACTGGATGATTGCGGCCGAAATCGCCCGCCGACTCGGATCCGACCTCGGGTTCGATTCGGTCGAGTCGATCCGCGCCGAGATTTCATCGGTGTCTGCAGTTCACGCCAGCCTCAACGAGGCTGCGTTGGCCGACAATGCAGTTGATGGTGTGCTCGTCGGCGGGTCTGGCGACATTGCAGCCCCCGAGTCGAGCGGCACCTCACCTGCCGCCCACGATGCCTATTCGCTCCGTTTGGTTGCTTCACGATCGATGTACGACGATGGCGTCGCGTTGCGCAACTCGCCTTCGAGCCGAGGTCTGGCTCGGTCGGTCGCCATTCGGCTCCATCCTTTCGACTTCGACAAGATCGGTGTCGACCGTGGCACCGTGGTGAGGGTCGAGTCAGCTGTAGGGACTCTTCTCGTACCTGTTGAACCAGATGCGCGAATTCCCGAGGGTTCAGCCCTGCTGCCTTGGGCCGCACCGGGGGCAGCTGTAAACACATTGATCGATGCTTCGTCATTGGTCACCGACGTGAGGGTGGAACGAGCATGATTCTCGCCTTGGATCCCCTGTTCCTCAAAAACATCGGGCTGGGCATCGTTCTCATTGCTTTGGGCAAGGTGGTGCTGGCATTCGTCATCATCCTCGTTGCCGTGATGTTCATGGTGTGGTTCGAGCGCAAAGTAATTTCCGACATGCAGCATCGAATCGGCCCCAACATTGCCGGGCCATGGGGCCTGTTCCAGACTCTCGCCGACGGCCTCAAGCTCCTGATGAAGGAAGACCTCGTCCCAGAGCACTCAGATCCGTTCGTGTTCAAGCTGGCGCCGTTCCTGTCGATAGTTCCTGCGTTTCTAACCTTCGCGATCATTCCGCTGGGCGGAAACTTCGAGTCGAAGGGTGGAGTAATCCGCATCTTCGGCCACGACACATACCTTCAGATTGCCGATCCTCCGATCGGGATCCTGTTGTTCCTGGCGATGTCGTCAATTGCCATCTATGGAGTGATGCTTGCCGGTTGGTCTTCGGGCTCGAAGTTCCCGTTGCTTGGGTCAGTGAGAGCAACGGCCCAGATGGTGAGTTACGAGGCGGCCCTCGGGTTGTCACTCGCGGCGATTGTCCTACAGACCGGTTCACTGTCGACACACGACATGGTCGTTGGCCAGGCTGAGGGCGGGTTCGCCGGGTTCATTCCCAACTGGAACATCATCGTCACGGGTTTCGTTCCGTTTGTGATCTTCCTGATTGCCGGCACCGCCGAACTCAACCGGCCGCCATTCGACCTTGTCGAGGCCGAACAGGAACTCGTGGGCGGTTTCCACACCGAATACTCATCGTTCCGATTCGCCATTTTCTTCCTCGCCGAATATCTCAACACGATCACGATGTCGGCGATCATCGTCACCATCTTCCTGGGCGGTCCGGCGGGCCCGGTTCTGATCGACGGAATCGACTGGGTGTGGGGCATCGTCTGGTTCCTCGTCAAACTCTTCGCATTCCTGTTCACGTTCGTCTGGTTCAGGGCCACTCTGCCGAGGTTCCGCTACGACCAACTGATGGACCTCGGCTGGAAACTTCTTATTCCGCTGTCACTCGGCTGGTTCTTGTTCCTCGGTGCGCTCGGCATCGCCAACGACCAGGGATGGAACGCCGGTTTGGTGGTCGGGGGAACGATCGTTATCGGCGTGGCCGGAGGGGCTCTGCTGATGGCAGCGATCAATACGGCCAGATCGGAACGACTCTCCCAGGAGGTCGACGCTCATGGCTGATCCACTCGACTACATCCGCGGCTTTGCCGTTACATTCAAAAAGCTCTTCGAAGAGCGACTCACTCTCGAATACAAGGGTGGCAAGGGCAAGCCGGGTACGCCCGACGAGAAGCGTGAGAAGGGGCTACGAACCCATGGCCGCCACGTTCTCAATCGTTACGAAGACGGTATGGAGAAGTGCATCGGTTGCGAACTCTGCGCCGGTGTTTGCCCCGCCAAGTGCATCTACGTTCGCGGTGCCGACAACGACCCAGACAACCCCACCTCACCGGGTGAGCGATTCGGCTACGTCTACCAGATCAATTACTTGCGATGCATCCACTGCGACCTGTGTGTCGAAGCGTGCCCCACTCAGGCGATCACCGAAACGAAGTTGTTCGAGTTTTCGTTCACCAATCGCAGCGATGCGATCTACACCAAGTCTGAACTTCTGGTCGACGACGAGGGCAAGCCCCGACAGTTGCCGTGGGAAGATTGGCGCGAGGGCGAAGACGAACACACTTCGGCTTGGATGCGTGCCACGTCGCCCTCCGGCGATCATCGCTACGAAGGAGTGGTCGCTTGGTCGGGCGAACTCGGTCATGGCGTGAGAAGCCCCGAAGTAGGCCAGAGCGACATATCCCAGCCTGAGCTGGCTAGCAACGAGGTTCAAGAATGAGCGAAGTGATCACCTTCATTGTCGCTGCCGCCATCATCGTGATCGGGGCGATTGGCGTGGTTGCATCACGCAACCCCGTTCACTCGGCGTTGTTCCTCGTGCAAACACTTTTTGGAGTGGCGATCATCTTCCTGATCCAGGACGCCAACTTCCTCGCTGCGGTCCAGATCATGGTCTACGCCGGCGCCATCGTGATTCTCTTCTTGTTCGTGATCATGTTGCTCGGGGTCGACAAGTCTGAAGATCTCAAGATCGACCCGATCGCAGGTCAACGACCACTGGCCGCGGTGATCGGAGCGGCTCTTCTCGGGCTCGGGCTCACGGTGGTGTTGATCGCATCGGATGGAGTCACCGGAGCGGTGGCCGTCTCGGGCAGTGATAACGCTCTCGACAATGGCCTGAGCGATGTCGAGCGGATTGGCCGAGTGCTGTTCACCGACTACGCCTTCGCATTCGAAGTCACTGCGGCTCTGCTCACGATCGCGGTGATCGGAGCGGTCGTACTCACGCGCCGTCCCGTCGCCGCCGAAATGCTTCCCGATCGCAATCCGGCGAGTCTCGAACTTCCGCCCCTTACCCCTGCTACGGATGAGGAGGAGCACTGATGGAACTCACCACCAACTGGTACCTCGTGCTATCGATATTCGTGTTTTCCATCGGCGCTGTCGGCCTGATGGTCCGCCGTAATCCACTGGTCATGTTCATGTCGGTCGAGTTGATGCTCAACTCGGTCAACATTGCGTTCGTGTCGCTGGGCACCTCACTCAACGACGTTGGCGGACAAATCGCCGTGTTCTTCGTTCTTGTGGTCGCCGCGGTCGAGGTCGTGGTCGGACTTGCTCTGATCGTGGCCATTAATCGTCGACATCCAGATGCAACAGCCGATGATCTATCGACTCTGAGAGGCTGAGGCAGAAATCATGCTCGACGCAGTTTTCCTCATCCCTGCTCTTCCACTTCTCGGCTTTCTGACCATCGTGGTGTTTGGTCGCCGGATGGGAGAGCCTCTCGCCGGATGGTTCGCAACCGCCATGATGGGTGGGTCGTTTGCGACCTCGCTCGTAGTGATGTTCGGCCTTCTTGATCGCCCGGCTGACGAACGTCATTTCGTCCAAACTCTGTTCGATTGGGTTCCGGCCGGCGACTTCAATGTCGACGTCGGATTTCTGGTCGATCCCCTGTCGGTCACCATGACGCTGTTCGTGACCGGCGTCGGAATGCTGATCCATCTCTATTCGATCGGCTACATGCACGGCGACGAGAACTTCTCGAAGTTCTTCCTTTATCTCAACCTTTTCGCCTTCTCGATGCTCATGTTGGTGTTGGGCGACAACATGCTCATCACCTTCCTTGGATGGGAAGGCGTGGGAGCGTGTTCCTACCTTCTGATCTCGTTCTGGTTCACCAACGAGTACAACGCCTCGTCTGGCAAGAAGGCATTCATCACCAACAGGGTCGGTGACTGGGGCTACATGGTCGCCACCTTCTTGATGTTCACCTCGCTCGGATCGATCCAATACATAGACGTGATCGGCAACGCCAGCCATCTCAGTCAGACCACCGCCACCGCGATCGTGGTGTTGATGTTGGTCGCTGCGGCCGGCAAGTCGGCCCAGATACCCCTCTATTTGTGGCTGCCTGATGCCATGGCCGGCCCAACACCCGTCTCAGCTCTCATCCACGCAGCAACCATGGTCACCTCCGGCGTCTATCTCTTCACTCGTCTCAACCCGGTGCTGGCGCAGTCGTCTTCGTGGGGGCCTCACTTGATCGCTTGGGTTGGGGTCAGCACTGCATTCTTTGCCGCCACGATTGCGATCTCCCAGAACGACATCAAGAAGGTCTTGGCCTACTCCACCATCAGCCAGCTGGGATACATGTTCCTCGCTATCGGCACCGGTGCTTACGTGGCTGCGATCTTCCACATGGTCACCCATGCCTTCTTCAAGGCGCTGTTGTTCCTCGGCGCTGGTTCGGTCATTCACGGCATGGACAGCGACCAAGACATGCGTCACTACGGAGCGTTGAAGAAGTTCATGCCTATCACTGCCGGCACGTTCATCGTTGGCTGGCTCGCTATTGCAGGAGTGCCGCCGTTCTCCGGGTTCTGGTCAAAGGACGAGATACTCGGCTTTGCCTGGAGCGACAGCCCGGCTCTTTGGTTCGTCGGGTTCGTCACCGCCATCCTCACGGCTTTCTACATGAGCCGCGAGGTTTTCCTCACCTTCTATGGCCGGTATCGCTACGCCGACATCCGTGACGAAGAAATTGAAGACATGTGGAACGGTCGTCTGGCCATTGCCGAAGACGCTGTTAGCGGGGCGGAGGCCAGCTTGGCCACCGCTGAAGGTGTAGCCATCAAGGCTTCCGACAAACTGGCCAAGGCTATGGAAAAGCTTGAGCAGCGCCAGACAGAACTCGCTGAGGTCGACCAGAGCGATGAGAAGGCATTTGGCAAGGCCACTAGCAATTTGGCCAAAGCCGAAGAAGGCATCTCCAAGGCGCAGAGCGGTATCGACGACAACGAATCAGTGATCGATTCGGCGCGAGCAGAAGTGTCCTCGGCGAAGGCCGATGCAAAGCTCACCCTCGCCGCATCTCAATCTGGAAGCGAAAGCGTTGGGGTAGCTCTGTTCGAGGAGCCCGATACCTCAGCCATTCCTGAATCCGAGCTTCCCGAAGCAGTTCAGAAGCGACGTGAGTACCACCCTCACGAATCTCCATGGTTGATGACGCTCCCTCTTGTGGTGCTGGCCTCGCTGGCTGCGGTGGCAGGCCTACTCAACCTGCCGTTCTCGTCGAGCACCAAGCGTCTCGACTTGTGGCTTGAGCCGTCGTTGTTCGGCAATCAGGCAGTCGACACTGTGTCGGCAGGCGGCAAGTGGCTGCTGGCTGGAGTCGCTTTGGCCGGAGTGGTCGTGGGCATCGTGGCGGCGGTCGCCGTCTACATCCGAGGCCGGTCCAAACCCTCGAAGTTCGAGCTTCCGATTTTCGCTCACGGTTGGCATTATGACGAGCTGGTGTCGGCGTTCATGGGTGGCCCCGGCCGCCGTGGCTTCGATCTGGTGTCATGGTTCGATGACGCGGGAATCGATGGTGCGGTCAATGGTGTAGGCCGCTTGGTTCGTAGCGGTGGCGGACAACTTCGCCGGCTGCAGTCGGGCTTCGTACGTGCCTACGCAGCAATGATCGCGGTAGGAGCGGTTGGCTTGGTTGGCTGGTTCCTCGTGAGGGCAGGTCTGTGATGAACTCACTTCTTCTTGCCTCGATAAATGACCCAGCGTTTCCTGTGCTTACCGCGATCGTGGTGCTGCCTCTGATCGGAGCGGCGCTGCTCATGTTGTTGCCCCGCACGCGGCCCGACTTGGTCAAACAGGTAGCCGTTCTGATTTCGGTGGCCACCGGAGCGATGTCGATTTGGGTACTCACCCAGTTCGAGACTGGGAAGGCCGCGGCCGAGTTCCAATTCGTCGACCATCAATCGTGGATTTCCGGGCTCGGAATCTCTTGGAGCCTCGGGGTCGATGGCATCTCCCTGTTTCTGGTGGTGCTCACCGGGGTGTTGTTCCCGATAGCGATGCTCGCCGTCGACGAACACAAGGATCTCAAGTCGTACTACGCCTGGATTCTCGTCCTGGAAACAGGCTGCATGGGGGCCTTCCTGGCGCTCGATCTATTCGCGTTCTTCGTGGCTTTCGAGATCGTGTTGGTGCCGATGTACTTCATGATCGGCAAGTGGGGTCATGGCGATCGGGCCTATGCCGCCACCAAGTTCTTCATCTACACCATGGTCGGCTCGGCACTGATGTTCGTGGGAATCCTTTCGTTGGTCTTCCTCACGGCATCAGCCACCGGTGGTCCCATCACGTTCGATCTGCAAACCCTGGCTCACAGCCAAGCACTCTCCACCAACACATCCCGATGGATCTTCTTGTCGTTCGCCGCGGCGTTCGCAGTGAAAGTGCCGCTGTTCCCGTTCCATACATGGCTGCCCGACGCCCACACCAACGCGCCCACCGCTGGTTCGGTGATTCTCGCCGGTGTCATGTTGAAACTCGGCACCTACGGCTTCCTTCGCTTCGGCATCTACCTCTTCCCTGAAGCAGCTGTCTACTTCGCACCCATGCTCATCACGTTGGGCGTCATCGGCATCATCTACGGGGCGATCGTCGCCACGATGCAGAAAGACCTCAAGCGGTTGGTGGCGTATTCGTCGATCGCTCACCTCGGGTTCATCATCATCGGCATGTTCTCACTCAACACCCAAGGCCTTGAGGGCGGGCTGATCCAGATGGTCAACCACGGTCTCTCTACCGGGGCGTTGTTCCTGCTCGTCGGCATGATCTACGAACGCCGTCACACTCGTGAGATCTCCAAGCTCGGGGGCCTCCAGAAGTCGGCACCCATGCTTGCCGCGGCGTTCATGGTCGTGATGTTGTCGTCGGTTGGCCTGCCCGGCCTCAACGGGTTCGTGGGCGAGTTCCTGATCCTTCTGGGATCATTCGCAGCACATCGCTGGTGGGCGGTTGTCGCTGCCACCGGGGTGATCCTCGCTGCCCTCTATCTCTTGTGGGCCTACCAACGCGTGTTCCATGGACCGGCCGAGGGCGACAACGCCACGATGCCCGACCTCAACGCCAAAGAGGGCTTGGTGTTGATCTCTCTCATCTCCATGATCGTCTTCCTTGGCGTGTATCCCAAGCCGGTGCTCGATCGGATGGAGCCGGCAGTCGACGCGCTAATCAGCCATGTGGAGACCAATGTGCCGAGGTTCCACGAGCCGACCGCCAATCATCTTCCGGTCGTTCAGTTGAATGATCTCAGCGCATTGGAAGGCGCCGCTACGAGTGAAGGGAGCGGCAACTGATGTTCGCTCAAGTCGACTTCGTGCCCGTGGTGTCACCTTCGATTGAGTGGGCCGGCCTTGTCCCGCTGATGGTGCTCGGCGGTGGCGCAATGCTGCTCGTCATGTTCCGATCGGTCGTCAAGCATCTGCCGGCCGAATACGAGTCGTGGGCCACTACCGCTCTCGGGCCGGTGGCGATCGTGGCGTCCTATGTTTTGGGTGGCGTCGCAGGTCGTGACGTTCCGTTCAGCGGTCTAAGAGGCGACGTAGGCGACGCTTGGTTCTATATCGGCTTCGTGGTCGTGCTGGCAGTGTCGGCGCTCCTCATCTGGTCGCTTGAAATTGGCCTCGACACGGCCTTCACCGTGGGGGTTGCGGTAACCGCCCTGGCGGCTTCGTGGATGCTTTGGATCGACCGCATCACTGTCGATGGCGCGTTCAATTCGATCGGTGACCAGCTCGGTGTCGACGGTTTCTCCGTCGTGTTCACCGGGATCATGGCCGTCGCCGTGGCTCTCACAGCGCTACTTCTCGACGGTTTCATAGAGCGAGAGGGTGTTGGCGGCGTTGAGATGTACGTCCTCTTGATGTTGTCGGCCGCCGGCGGTGTGGTCATGGCCAGCGCCAACGATCTGATCGTGTTGTTCCTGGGCCTCGAAGCCCTCTCAATTGCTGTCTACGTGTTGGCGGCGATGCACTCGAAGCGACTCGAATCTCAGGAAGCAGGGCTTAAATATTTCGTCCTTGGAGCGTTCTCATCGGCCTTCCTGCTCTACGGGATCGCCTTTGTCTACGGTGCCACCGGATCGACCAACCTCATCGAAATTCGCAGCTTCCTCGACGCCAACACCATCACCGACGATGCAATGCTGCTGGCCGGCTTCGCCTTGATGATGGTCGGCCTCGGATTCAAAGTGGCTGCCGTTCCATTCCACTCGTGGACGCCCGATGTCTATCAGGGTGCGCCCACCCCGGTGGTTGCCTACATGGCATCGGCGGTAAAGGCAGCAGGATTCGCTGCGTTGGTGCGGGTGTTCGTGGTCACTTTCGGTGCCTACCAGCTTGATTGGCAGCCCGCCATCTACGTGCTCGCCGTCCTAACTCTGGTCACGGGGTCGGTGCTGGCAATCGTGCAGCGCGATACCAAGCGCATGCTGGCGTACTCCTCCATCAGCCATGCCGGGTTCATCCTTGTGGGAGTTCAGGCTGCTTCAACTCGGGGTACCGCAGCTGTGGTGTTCTACCTAGCCGCCTACACATTCTTGGTGATCGGCAGCTTCGCTGTGCTCACCGTGGTCGCGGGCAAGGGCGACCGCGCCACCACTCTCGACGATCTGGACGGCTTGTCAGAGCGCCGACCAGCATTGGCATTCGCCTTCACGGTTTTCCTGCTGGCTCAGGCGGGTGTCCCGCTCACAACCGGGTTCGTAGCGAAGATCGAGGTGATCGGTGCGGCGGTCGAGGCTCGCTCCTATTGGCTTGCGGTCATCGCGATGCTCACGGCGGTGATTTCGTCATTCCTTTACCTGCGGATCGTCTTGTCGATGTACGTCGGGAAGTCGTCGCCTGAGGCGTTGGCCGCACCCCGCACTCGAATTCCGACGGCAGCCGTATTGGTGATCGTCATCGCGTTCGTTGTCACGGTCGGATTCGGAATCATCCCCGACCCGATCGATCAGCTTGCTCGAGACGCTGTGCCCCAGCTCGTCGCTGCGGGCTGAAACTGACGCTATGAGCGCCGGTTCGGACCACCCAGCGGAGCCGATCGCGTGGGATGAAGCGCGCGAGGTCGTGAGCATCGTGCTGCTCGCAGCTGCGCTGATGGTGGTGGTCGCGCCAGCTGTGCGACATTTAGCCGACGGAAACTCGTTCGGTGCCTCCGACACGATCTCGTCATTGCTCACCGGCATCGGGCCGGTGTCGGGCGGTCTGCTTGTGGGTTCGGCCTTGCTCATTGCGACAACCCCCGCCGAGGACGTGGTTCCGGCACTGCGCCTGTCTGTGGCGTTGATCTCCGCGGTTGTCGCTGCGGGCGGGATGGTGGCGCTTCTGATCGAAGCAACGTCGGTCACGGCCGCCCATTCCGCGGGATACCTGATCAGGTTGTCGACCATGAGCACTCGGAGCCTCCCGGGAGCCATGTTGGCCGGTCTGGCTGCCTGGCTCGCGCGAAATGTGGTGCCGTTCCCAAAGCGTTGAGTTGAGTTGCTGATTACCCGAGCCAACTCAGCAGGTAGTCGGGGTCGGATGCGGCCCGGGCAGCGTCGCTCACACGAAGAGGCGAGAAAGTGTCGATCATCACGGCGGTCTCTGCGGTGGCTTGGGCATCGAGGCTGGCTTCGAGGCTTCCGGGTTGGGGCCCGTGTGTGAACCCTGCCGGGTGGAACGAAATCGATCCTGCCTCGATCCCTGAGCCTTTTCGGCTCATAAAGTCGCCGTCAGAGTAGAAAAGCACTTCGTCGCTGTCGACGTTGGCGTGGTGGTATGGAATTTTCACGGCATCCGGGTGAAAGTCGAAAAGGCGGGGCACAAAGGAGCACACCACGATTCCGGGGGCCTGGAATGTCTGATGAACGGGTGGCGGCTGGTGGAGTGATCCCACGATCGGCTCGAAGTCGGAGATGGCGAGCGCCCACGGGTAGATCGTGCCGTCCCAGCCTTCGACGTCGAATGGGTGGGTGGCGTGGATGTGTCGCGACCATCCGGAGCGGTTTCGAACCAGCACTTCGACGTGCTCGCCCTCTTCTGTCAACGGCCGGCCTGGCACACGAATGTCGCGTTCGCAGTAGGGCGAGTGCTCGAGAAATTGGCCTGATCGACCGACATAGCGGTCGGGAGGCGCCACGTGTCCACTCGATTCGATGATGAGCGCCGATGCCGACACTCCGACCAGGCGCCAGCGGTGTGTGGTGCCAGCAGGCACGATCACGTAGTCGCCGGTTGTGGCCGACATGGCTCCGAACACTGACTCCAAGAGGAGCTCACCAGACTGCAGGTAGACGATTTCGTCGCCGCCCACATTGCGATACAGAGCGCTGTCGGCGGTGACCTTGGCCCATGAGATGGTGACGTCGTTGTTGGCGAGCATGGGTATTCGGCCGGTGGCGATATCGGGGCCGGTGGCGATCAACGCTGAGCGAATGTGACGGGGAACGAGTGGGGTGTCAGACGAGGTTTCACCTCCCAATGAGGAAATATCGAGCCTCTCCACAGGCTCCACAGATTCGATGGCCGAAGGCGACTCCCGGTGGTAGAGCAGCGACGAGGCCGCGGAGAATCCCTCATGGCCCATCAGTTCTTCGTGGCTACGACGGCCGTCGATCCAATGATGGGTGTGACGCTTTCGGGGAACGTCACCGACATTCAGGTAGTACGGCATCAGCTCTCCTCAGAGTCGTGGTGGCGGCGGGGAGCGACGATGGTGCCGCTCACCTCACCGAGATCAAATCCTGGCAACTCGGTGCCGCGATGGTGTGTGCGACCCTTCATGACGACCGTGTCTCCGTCGAAAAGGTAGGTGCGAGAGGTTCCGTCGGGTAGTTGGAGCGGCACGGTGCCGCCGAGCGTTCGTTCGAGAAGACTGCCTTCGCTGCCAGGATCGGGGCCCGAGACCGTGCCCGACGCATAGAAGTCGCCGGTGCGAACGGTTGCACCATTGATGGTGAGGTGGGCGAGTTGCTGGTCTGGGGTCCAGGCCATGTCGGCGAACGAGGCGTTCGACATGATCATCGGCTCCAGCCCGCCGGTCCGCATGGCGGCTGATTCGATGGTGACTTCCAGGTCGATGTCGAGAGCCCATGGATCAGGTGATTGCAGGTATCCGGCGATGTCAACCTCTGGTACGGGTGGCGAGAGTCGGTAGGCATCAAAAGCTGCCAAAGGAGTGATCCACGGGGATATCGACGTGTGGAAACTCTTACCTAGAAACGGACCGAGAGGCTGATATTCGAACGACTGGATGTCGCGGGCCGACCAGTCGTTGACGAGACAAACTCCGAAAACGTGATCGGTGAAATCGGTAGTTGGTACGGGCTCGCCACGATTGCCGACCCCGACAACGAACCCGACTTCGAGCTCGTAGTCGAGGGCGATTGACGGACCGAACTCGAGATCGCCGTCGATCATGCGAAGGCCCTCTGGACGGTGAACGTCGGTTTGGGACACCTCGATCGAGGCCGACCTGCCGTGGTACCCAACCGGCAGATGGCTCCAATTTGGAAGGAGGGGGTTGCCGTCGGGTCGAAAGATTCGCCCGACATTGGTTGCATGATGCAGCGAGCTGTAGAAGTCGACGTAGTCGGCCAC
>JBDNJK010000092.1:0-8371 GCA_041687805.1 Acidimicrobiales bacterium | reverse complement strand
GCCACGACCATCGCCGAGTTGGAACCCCGGTCGACGGTCGAGGTTCATGTCGACTCCGCAGTGCGTGGGCTTGGCACCGCGGCCTGCGGGCCCGATGCTCTTGCGGCCCATCGAGTGTGTGGCGGCACCCATTCGTGGGAATGGACCATCAGGTCCACTCAACAGACCCGGTAGCTTCGACCCGTGAGAGCACTCCTGCAGAGAGTCACCAGAGCATCGGTAGAAGTCGATGGCGATTTGGTTGGGGAGATTGGGCCGGGTCTGCTCGCTCTCATTGGGATCACCCACGACGACACCGAGGCCAAAGCGTGCAAGTTGGCCGACAAGATCTGGAATATCCGACTATTCGACGATTCGGAAGGTCTCATCAACCTCTCGGTAGCCGATACGTCGTGCGAGATTCTCGTTGTCAGCCAGTTCACGCTCTATGGCGACACAACCAGTGGCCGCCGGCCGGGCTGGTCGGCAGCGGCACGTCCCGACATGGCACGTCCATTGGTGGAGGCGGTCATCGAAGCGCTTCGTGGGCTGGGCGCCATAGTCGCCACCGGGCGATTCCAGACAGACATGAAGGTCGAGCTGGTGAACGACGGTCCGGTCACCGTCAGCGTCGAGGTCTGACAAATTTCCGTCGAAGGCGTTCCGTGTCGATCATCGGCAGCCATGCCCAGCCCATAACCGCCAAGCTGGTGAGCAAGGTGGGCCACACTCCCCAGCGAACGGCGAGAGTGCGGCCGTCGTGAAGTTCGATGGTGGCGTAGAGGACACGCTGCTCGCTGACTCCGGTGCGCTCAATCACGTCGCCGTCGGGGTTGACGATGGCCGAGAACCCGGTGGGGGCGGCCTGCAGCACCCACCGGTCGGTCTCTATGGCTCGCAGTTGACTTGATGCGATCTGTTGGCTTTGCAGGATCGTGAGCCAATAGCTCGAGCCGTTGGTCGGGTTGAGCAGAACCTGCCCGCCGTTGTCGATGGCATCACGTGCGCGTGTGTCGAAGAAGATCTCCCACGAGATCGAGACTCCCAGACGTCCGACCGCGGAGTCGATTACAGCGGTGTTGTGGCCGGGCCGAGTGTCGTGTGATGGCAATTCGCCGCTGAACAATTCGATGAGTGATCGAAGTGGAACGAACTCACCGAAAGGCACCAACCGGACCTTGTCGTAGCGGCCGGTGACGGTGCCGTCAGGTGAGGTCGCGATCGAGTAGTTGACGTTGGCCGTGTCGTCGGCTGTTCGTTCGAACCATCCGGATACCAAGACAGCGTCGAGCTCACCGGCGAGTTCTGCGAGTCTGTCGGCGGCCTCGGAATGCCAGAGCAACGGTTCGTTGCAAAGCGATGTTTCCAAACCATCGGCTACCGGGTTGACCACGTTTTCGGGCCACAGCACAAGATCGACCGGTCGATCGATGAGGTGACTGGCCGACATGTGTCGCTCGAACACTGTGCGGTTCTCGCAGATATCGGCACGGGTGTTTTGTGGACCACCGCCTTGCACCACAGCCACATCGAGCGTGTCGGCTTTCGGCGCGTCGATCGACATGGCGATCATCCCGGCGGCGACCGCTATCAGAACCGCGATCCCGCCGGCTATTGCGTGGCGGTCGCGTCGTACCAAGTCGACGAGCGTCACCGCCACCACAACGGTGATCATGACCAAGAACAACGACCCGAAGAGTCTGGCCACCGGAGCAAGAGGCGAGGCCACCTCGGCCATGGCGAGGTTGGCCAACGGGATACCACCGAAGGGCCACGACCATCGAACGAGCTCGGCGAGCACGATCCCGGCCGGGAAAACAATTCGACGGATGGGTCTTTGTGATGGTGTGGCCATGCCGGCCAATCCCAGAAACGATGAGAACAGCAGCACCGACACCGGCCACCCGGCCGGGGTGAGGTCGAACATCCACAACGTGGCCGGTATCGACCACGCGAGTGCGACGATCAGCGATGTGGTGAACCTGGTCTTGCGCGACGGGTCGTCGATGAGGCAGAACCAGATTGCAAGTCCGATGATCGCCAGCGGCCACCAGCCCCAGGGGGGCATGGCCGCGGCGATGAGTAGACCAGAAAGTGCCGATAGAGCGATGTGTCTCACGGCGGGCGATGCTACGCCCTGATCAGACCTTCAGTCCGCAGACCGGCCATGGTTGGCGGCCTCGCTCCGACCACAACGCTCGGGTCATGGCGTCTTGCCACCACGGTTCAACGGTCGCGGGGTCGCGGTCGGCGAGGAAGGGGAAGTGCCGGTGGGCCACGTCGTTCCAGGTGGTCTGGTCGAACTGGTAGGCGCCGCGGTAGGCACCGGATGGGTTGATTGCCTCGTAGTTGTCGGTTGATTCGCAACTACGCAGCTGATAGAGCTGGTCGGCGCTGAGTACGTCGCGAGTTGGATCGGTGATATCGAGAAAGACGGTGACCTCGGCTGGCGTGCAGGCCGATGCGGCGATCATTGTCGCGAGAACGAGTGCGATTACACGCAGATGAGTACGCATTGAATTGCTGCCTCCTGGGGCTGTGTCCGTGTCTGGCGTCGACGGTCGACCGTTCCGGCGGCTCTTGGTCCGCTGGGTAGATGGGCACGATGATCGACCGATGCCTATCTTCAGTGACTACAGAATAGTTACGAATCGCAACACAATTGCAATAATGTGTCCGATGTCACAGCCGGCTGAGTATCACCTTCGCGCCGCCTCGCGGCCCTGACGGACACACGCCGGCAGACCGAGACCGCGCATGGCGGCTCCTGTAACTGTCAGCCCCGGAGCATCGGCGCTGAGAAGCGCGTCGATCTCATCGGCCCGGGTGAGGTGACCCGGGGTGTATTGCGGCAGAGCATCTCGCCAAGGCGTCACACGGACGACAGCCTCGCCGTCGAGACCGATGGTGGTCTTGAGTTCGTCGGTGAGCCTCGCAATCAACTCTGGCTCGTCCAGTTGGAGCCACCTCTGATCGTCGGTACGTCCGGCCGAGACCCGCACCACCGCGTGATGTCCGTCGTCGTAGTGGCTCCACTTCGATGACGACCATGAACAGGCGGTCATCAGCAGGCCTTGGTCGCGTGGCACCAGAAAGCCTGAGCCGTCGAGAGAGTGTGAGATCTCGCCTCGGACGACAACAAACGTGACGAGGACCGCGCTGGAGTAGACGATCTGGCGAAGATTCGAAGCGGCCGCGTCAGACCACGGGGCGATCAACTCTGCGGCTACGGGAGCCGGCGTAGCGACAATCAATTTCGACGCTCTCACGATCCCGCCGGCCGTCGCCAAATTCCACCCGCCGCCCGCTGGCTCTACCGCCATTACGGGAGTGCTGGTACGAATCCGACCTTCGAACCGTTGGGCCAACCGCTCGACGATTCTGCGGGTGCCGCCCCTCACTCCCAGAAATACCGGACCCGGCGTCTTGGCCGTTTCTCCGAACTGAGCTTCCAGATTGGCTCGAACATCACCACCGCTCCTGGCAGCAGCGGCTAGCTGTGGAGCGCCGGCGGCGATGCTCATTCTGTCGGCCGATCCGGCATTGATTCCCCCCAGCAGTGGATCGATCAGGTGCTCGAAGACCTCGTCGCCAACGATTGGTCGGAATACCTCACCCACCGTCGCGTCGTGAAGCTGCGGCTGGTGACTCGACTCGAAACCCCGGCGAAGCGCAGCAACTCCAGCGTCGGACACGATTCCCGAGTTGGCAACGGCGTCGGCATCGAGAGGTACCCCCAAAACCGAAGGTGCCGGTATCGCTCGAAGTGCACCGTTCGCCCAGACGAAGGCGCGCCGTCCGGAGGGTCGAACGAGGTCATCTCCCAATCCGATCTCCACGCACAGTTCGGCCATTTCGGGTTGTCGGGCGAGGAACCCATCGGCGGCAGAGTCGATCTCCAGTGGCCCGACCGGACCGCCGTCGATCTTTCCGCCGACCCGCGGGCTGGCTTCGAGAATCAGAAAGTCGCGTCCGGTTTTTTGAAGTTCGTGGGCCGCTGCCAGTCCGGTGATGCCGCCGCCCACCACGACGACAGGGTCGCTCACGTTGCTGTTACGGACTCGGTTGGGCCGTCGGTGCGACCTTCGGCATGGACCGTCCGGGTAATTTCGGTGAGCACATCAGGATCCGTTGTGGGAATCACACCATGGCCGAGATTGAAGATATGGCCGGGATGACCGTCGTTGTCGGCGAGAACGTCGCGGGTGGCGGCGAGAGCAGCCGGCAACCCGGCCAACACGACGGTGGGATCAAGATTGCCCTGCAAGGCCCGTGTGGGACCGACGCGTAGCCGGGCCTCACGCAACGGAACGCGCCAGTCGACTCCGACAACATCGGCACCGGCTTCGCCGATCTGGTCGAGGAACTCTCCGGTCGTGACGCCGAAGTGGATTCGGGGCACGCCGGTGACACCGACAGCTGACAACACCTTCTGAGAATGAGGCAACACGTATCGGCGGTATTGGGAGGGACTGAGCGACCCTGCCCAGGAATCGAAAAGTTGAATGGCTGATACGCCGGCGTCGATCTGCGACATGAGAGATGCGATGGCATGGTCGGCGAGACGATCGAGTAGGTCGTTCCAGAGAGCCTCATCGGACAACATGAGCGCTTTCGCCACGGCATGGTCCTTCGACGGACGACCCTCGACGAGATAGGACGCGACGGTGAACGGCGCCCCTGCGAATCCGATCAGCGGCACATTGAGGTCGGCCACCAACTGCCGCACGGTCTGCAATACGTATGGCGTGTCGGCTTCAGGGTCGAGCGGCCGAAGTCGGTTGAGATCGTCTCGGCTGCGGAAGGGGCGCTCTACTTCGGGGCCGACGCCTGGTGTGACGGTGAGGCCGAAACCCACAGCGAAGGCCGGAACCACGATGTCGGAGTAAAGAATTGCGGCATCGATGCCGTAGCGCCGGACTGGTTGGAGGCTCAATTCGGTGGCAAGGTCGGGGTCTTGAACGGCATCGAGAATCGTGCCTTGGCCTCTGATCGCACGATATTCCGGCAGTGATCTGCCGGCTTGACGCATGAACCACACCGGAACACGTTCATGAGGGAGACCGCGGCAGGCGCGTATGAAGTTTGAGTCGTCGAATCGTTGCGATTGGCTCACCCGCTCACGCTAGCGATGGTGGATCGCTTCGGCATGCGGAGGGCGGCTAGGCGCGCACATGTACTGTCGGGTGGGTGAGTACGCCAGCTCGTTTCAGAAACTTGACGGTGCTGCTGGCACTGACATCTCTGGCCGGGGCATGCGCGGGTGTCGACGCCGGTGATGTCAGCGTGACCAATGCCGTGACATCCACAACGATCTCACCTGCGGCCGACCCCGCGACCTCCGCAACCACGGCTGCGTCGACCTCCACGACCGCGTTTGCGACAACCACATCCACGACTGAGACGTCCACATCCACGTCGACATCCACGCCTACGACCTCCACATCCACGTCGACATCCACGTCGACATCCACGTCTACGACCTCGACAACCACCGCGATGCCGACACCTGCGACTGTCGATCCGGGGCCACGGGTGGTTGTGAACCACGACTGGGGAACTCCATTCGCGGTGGCGATCGATGTCACTCTCTACTACCCGGCCATAGTCGTGGAGAGGATTGGTTTCCACGAGGCCGGCCGTGACGGTTCCCGGCAAATGGAAACTCTGCCTGATGCCACTCGACCGATAACTCTCGAGACTCGGGATCGTGGCACCGGCTCACGAACGGCGGCCGACATCGTCATTGATCCGACTTCGGAATTGCGGTCTCCGGTCGACGGCACCGTCATCAGATCCGGCACCTACACGCTCTACTGCAAGTACACCGACAATTTCGTGGTTATCAATCCTGACGACCATCCGGGCTGGGAAGTGAAGATGTTCCACTTCGACGGGCTGGCCGTCTCCCCGGGTGATCGCGTCGATGCGGGGGTCACCGTGCTCGGTACGAATCCGGCGATTCTGCCGTTTGAATCGCAGATAAACGAGTTCACCGCCAACCCTTCATGGCCTCATGTCCACATCGAGGTCATCGATCCGTCGATACCTAATCGACCGTCGTCAGGCGGAGGCTGCTGAGTCGAGAGAATCGGCCACGTTCCCGCTGGGTGGGCCGGTCCGAGACGCTGGTACCGTGCAGATCGGTTCGACCAACGCTCGTATCTGGAGATACATCATGAACGACCCTGTTCGCGTAGCTGTCACCGGCGCCGCCGGCCAAATTGGCTACAGCCTTTTGTTCCGAATCGCCAGCGGATCGATGCTCGGCTCAGATCAGCCAATCATCCTTCAGCTCTTGGAGATCCCTCCCGCAATGGGAGCGCTCGAAGGTGTGGTTATGGAGCTCAACGACGGCGCCTTCCCGTTGCTTGCCGGCATCACCACCGCCGACGATCCCAACAAGGCGTTCGACGGCGCCAACATTGCCTTGCTGGTCGGCTCCCGCCCTCGTTCGAAGGGTATGGAGCGTAAGGACCTTCTCGAGGCCAACGGTGCGATTTTCACCGTCCAAGGCAAGGCTCTCAACGAACATGCCGCTGACGACATCCGCGTGCTGGTCGTCGGAAATCCGGCCAACACCAACTCGCTGATTGCCCGTGAGAACGCTCCTGATATTCCCAACGAGCGGTTTACTGCAATGACCCGCCTCGACCACAACAGGGCCAAGGCCCAGTTGGCCACGAAGGTCGGAGCCACTGTCAATGACATCTCCAAGATGACGATCTGGGGAAACCACTCGGCCACGCAATATCCCGACCTGTTCCACTGTGAGGTGAACGGCAGCAACGCGGCAGAAATGGTCAACGATCAGGAATGGATCGAGGGCACTTTCATCCCGACCGTCCAGAAGCGCGGCGCCGCGATCATCGAGGCCCGAGGGCTCTCGTCAGCAGCATCGGCAGCAAACGCGGCGATCGATCATGTCAGCACGTGGACTCAAGGCACACCGCAGGGCGACTGGGTGTCGATGGCCGTAACTTCCGATGGCAGTTATGGCGTCGCTGAGGGCTTGATGTCGTCGTTCCCGGTCACATGCGACAAGGGCACCTATTCGATCGTCCAAGGCATCGACCTCGACGATTTCTCTCGCCAACGAATCGACGCTTCGGTCGCCGAACTCGAATCGGAGAGGGCCACAGTCTCAGAACTCGGGCTGATCTGATTCTGCGAGCCGAAATTCCAGCAGTTCCTCAAGTAGGTCAGTCGGTCGCGGGCTGGCTCGTCACGTCGGTTGCTTCTCGCACGATCCGGAGTGAATCACCGATCTTCTCAAGGAACGGACGCGCCTCGATAAGAGCTTCGATTCGGCCGCCGATGCGAAGCGTTCCTTCGAGGAAGGCGCGTTGGGCCGAAATTCGTCCGGTCGCGATTCCAACAGCAGTCTCGCGACCTGTTTGGAGAGTGATATCGGGGTCGATGGCGCTACCGACCACGGTGGTAGCCGAACCGTCATTGATCGCCACGAACCACTCCAACGGCGGGTTGCTCTCGACGGCCAGTTGGATCACAAGATTGATTGACGAGTCGGTTTCGATCGCAGCCGTGGCAGCTTCAAGCTGTCTGAGCCATCCAGACGAAAGCGGTTCGATCATTCTCACAGACTAGGCAATCAAGGATCAACGAGCGATGGCCAACTGTCGTGACTGGGCCAGAAGCGTGCCGTCAGGCGCCCAGATGAAGCCATCTTCGTCATTGAATCCCGCGGCAACGTGATTTGTGACGAACTCAGCGAAGACGCTGTCGCTCGGCTTCATGGACGGATGGGGTAGATCGGATCTGATGTGGACGGTGAGATCGATGGTGGGGACCGTCAGTGGGCCGTCGACTCGCGGAAAGGGCGCTGGAGGCATGGCGTCAGAAATCGCCACGAGGGCGATCGCGTCGAGCGGTCGTGGGTCGAGCGTGCGTATCCATCCGGCGACGTTGGCCGTGCCCTCGCCACTGAAGAACGGTGCGTCGAATTGGAGTTCGGTCTTCCAGTTGTGGGCGGCCGGCGGTAGTTCGGCGTTGTGCGACTCGCCGGGTTCTGCTGCAATTTCTGGCAGACCCATCGACCATGAGTGGGGCGATTCGATCGGCACGGAGAACGCGGCAAGCGCTGTGCACAACAGTCGGTCGCCCTGCCACATTCTGGCAGACGTGCTGCTGACGGACCGTCCGGCGCGCTCGATCGCGACGTCGACAGTGGCGGTCTCAAACACCGGCCTGGCAAGAAAGTGAACGGTTAGAGAGCGAAGCGTGCGGCTCGGATCTGCGACCTCGCACTCCATGGCTCGTGCGATGATCGCTGCCACGTATCCGCCGTTGGGTCCGGCGATGATGTTCCATGACTCAAGTATCTCGGTGGTATAGATCCCCTCGCCGAGACTACGCACAGCCGTATCTGAAT
>JBDNJK010000015.1:0-21086 GCA_041687805.1 Acidimicrobiales bacterium | reverse complement strand
GCCCACTTGACCCAAAGGTCGATATCGGGCACGCGGGCAGCCCACGTGACCACGCGAGGGGCTGTGAGGTCGTCCACCCCGAAAGGGCGAGGACCAGGCGGGTCGGGCTGGTCTGGGTCTGGGCCAACCAACTCGAGATAGCTGCCGTTACCGAGCGACAGCAGAGCGTTACGAGTGCCCAGGCCGTCGTGGCGACCACCTATCGATGGCACGACTCCCCAGCCGGTGGTCACCTCGGAAATAGTGGCATCGAGATCAGGTGTGGCGTAGACGATGTGATCGATTTTCGCTTCGAGAGGCGCGCCCCGACCCAGCACCGGGTCCTTGGGTCGACCTCCGAGATCTGCCGCCACCAGACCAGCGGCGTCACCAAGATCATCACCCCGTGGGACCTTGAAGCTGCGCCCATCAAGCATCACAAACCGGCCTCGCTCGCGCGCCTTACGTCGGGCGACGCGATCTGGGAAGCCTGCGGCCAGAACGGCCCCGATATCGGAAACGTCGACCGGCCCATCGACGATGCCCATGCGGCGGGCCAAGTCTCGTGCACGGTCTCGAGTCGACCTGATGGCGCGACCGTCGGCGGCCGGATGGTGGCGATCGGGGTCGGTCAGCAGGTCCACCCGTTGGGCGAGATCGGTCGGCAGATCGCTCGGTCGGCCACGGAGAATATCTCGGTCATCGAGGAGCGCCGCGACCAGGCAGGCCAGCCAAGGATGCTTCGAAGCCACGATCATGTGAGCTAGACGGGGGTGAGCAGGCACCCGCGCCATTTCACCGCCGAGTGATGTGGTCGTTCCGTCCTCGTTGATGGCTCCCAACGAACGAAGAAGCGAGACACCCTCATTCCAAACCTTCTCCGGCGGGGGATCAAGGAACGGGATCTGGAGCCGGTCGACCACGCCCCGCCGTGCCAGATCAAGGACGAGCCCTGCCAAGTCGACCTGAGTGATCTCGGGAGGCAGAAACGCGGGCCGTGATCCGTGCTCAAGTTTCGACCACAAACGAATGGCCACACCCGGGCCGGTTCTCCCGGCCCGCCCAGCCCGTTGCTCAGCGGATGCTCGCGACGCTGAAGTGGTGATCAGGGAAGTCATTGCGGTTCGGGTGTCGTAGCGGGGCACTCGATTGAGGCCGGCGTCGACCACGGAACCGATCCCCTCGACAGTGAGGCTGGTCTCGGCGACGTCGGTGGCCAGCACTATGCGACGTCCGGCCCGTTCCACAATCGCAGCATCCTGCTCCGCCCCGGGAAGCGAACCGTGGAGTGGCATCACGGTCGGACCATCGACACCCAATTCGGCGCGCAACGACTGTTCGGTTCGCCTGATCTCACCCACGCCGGGAAGGAAAACGAGGACACTGCCGGGAGAGGTCAACGCCTCGCCTACCGCCCTGACCACCTTCGGTACGAGTGGCTCCCGTCGACGGCGTGGCCGCCACTTGATTTCGACCGGATAGCTGCGGCCAGGCGCGTTGATAACAGGTGCAGGGTGTTCCTCATCCGCTATGAATCGAGCGACGAGGTCGGTGTCGAGCGTGGCCGACATGACCAACAGCCGGGCATCGAGTTGACCCATCCGGCGACCATCCACTGCAAGAGCGAGGCCGGCATCGCCAGGAAGGCTTCTCTCGTGGAACTCGTCGAATATGACCAGCCCCACGCCTGACAGAGTCGGGTTGTCGACCAATCGCGCGGTGAGAACACCTTCTGTCACCACCTCGATGCGAGTCGACGGCCCGACACGCCGGTCGTCACGTGTGACCCAGCCGGCCGTCTCTCCCGGCGACTCTCCGATCAGTGATGCCATACGACGCGCCGCTGCTCTTGCCGCGACGCGTCGAGGTTCGAGCATCACGATCCGACGATCTGCCAGCCATAGCTCGTCGAGTAATCGCAAAGGAACAACCGTTGTCTTGCCCGCTCCGGGTTCGGCCTGCAGCACGACAACTCCACGATCAAGGAGTGCGCTTCGCACCGCGTCGATCTCGTCTTCAATTGGCAATCCGGTGTTCGGTAAATGCATCGAAGGCATCATGGCGCATCAGGCGGCCGGTTGTGGAAGGCTCGGCGGTCATGAAGGTCCACATCGTCGACGGCACATACGAACTGTTCCGCTACCACTTCGCGAAATTCAATCGAGATCAGCGACACGGTGCGCAACGCGGGGTTCTCAACACACTGCTCGACATGATCGAGGGCGGTGCCACCCACATTGGTGTTGCCACCGACTCGCTGATCAAGTCATTCCGCAACGACATGTATGCGGGATACAAGGACGGCAGCGAAACCGACCCCGACATTCTCGCCCAATTTCCCGAACTGGAACAGTTGCTGACCCTCGCCGGCTTCACCGTGTGGCCGCAGATCCGCCACGAGGCTGATGATGCAATGGCCGCCGGCGCTGCGATGGCTGCGGCCGATTCACGTGTCGAGCAGGTCATCATCTGCACCCCCGACAAGGACCTGGCGCAGTGCGTCACGGCTGATGGCAGGGTCGTGCAACTCGACCGCCGGCGCGAGGTGACATTCGACCGCGCCGGGGTGATTGAAAAGTTCGGTGTTCCGCCCGAGTCAATCCCCGACTATCTCGGGCTGGTGGGCGACACCGCCGACGGTTTTCCGGGGCTGTCGGGTTGGGGTGCGAAGTCGGCTGCTGCTGTGCTGAGTCGTTATCTCCACATCGACAACGTTCCCGACGATGTGGCCGACTGGGATGTCGAGTTGCGAGGGGCGGCGAAGCTCGCCGCCACGCTTTCCGCCAACCGAAGCGACGCCGACCTGTTTCGTCGCATCGCAACGGTTGCCCTCGACGCTCCGGTGAGCAAGTCGGTCGATGAGCTGGAATGGTTCGGTCCGATTTCTGGATTCAATGAGATGTGCGACACGATCAGCGCCGGCCGCATCGGGGCACGCGCCAACTACCTGGCTACGGAACGGAGTCGATGATGGATGCAGAATCAGCGCTGAAGGTGGCGGCTGACGTCAACCCGGAGCTGGCTCAACGGCTTCGATTCATTCTCGAGATCGACAAACTGAAGACAGTGTTGCGTCAAACCATGCTGGCCGACGACAGCCGGCAGGAGAACTCTGCTGAGCATTCTTGGCACCTGGCGATGACGGCACTGGCGTTGGCTCCCTTCGCTGATGAACCGGTCGACCTGGAACGGGTGGTGAAGATCCTGCTTGTGCACGACATAGTCGAGATCGACGCCGGCGACGTCTTCATCTACGACGCAGAAGCGCGAGCCGCGATTGCCGTTGCCGAACAGGAAGCGGCCGACCGGATCTTCGCGATGTTGCCGGATCCAGAGGGACGCGACCTGCGGTCTGCGTGGGACGAGTACGAGGCCAGGGAGACACCTGAGGCGAAGTTCGCCTATTCGTGTGACCGGTTGCAGCCCCTGATGCTCAACCTCGCCATCGGCGGGGGCAGCTGGAATCGCCACGGCATCACCGCTGATCAGGTCAAGAACATCAATGGTGGAATCGCTCTCGGGCTCACGAAATTGTGGGAAGTTGCCGAAGCAATGCTCGATGCTGCTGTGGCCGATGGGTCACTCCTGCCGGCGCCCTGAAACACCGCAAGCTGCGTCCGTATTGTTCGGTAGGACCGTCAGCTTTCATGCAACGTACGATCGCCCGGTGCACAGATATCTGAAGTTCTCGACTCTGATCGCAGTTCTGGCGCTGGTCGCCTCGGCATGTGGCGGGTCCTCGCTCGACCTGGCCAACATCGCCGATGGGTCCACCACATCTGCGCCGCCAACGACAGTGTCGGCATCGGCCACTTCGGTCGCTCCGACGACCACTGCCGCGTGGACGACGACGACCGTCGCCGCGGTCGAGTCCACCACCACGGCTCCAACGACCACCTCGGCCGCACCCGTTGTTCCTGACCTGCAGATTCCGACGCTGGTTCTGGCTGATGGAAATACGGTGCGATCTGTAGGGCCTGGCCCCGACGGCACGATGATCTCCTACGTCGAGGTTGTCACCGACAACCAGGTCAGCAGGGCCTTTCTCATGAGTGACTTCACAGCGGTCACCGAAGAACACTTCGTCGGCGACCCGTTCGGAGCGGGAGAGGTAGTCCTCTATCGGCAGGACGGCTCTCGTGAAGTCATCCCCGGAGTCGACCGGCTATTTGGGGTCGAGATGATCAACGGCGAGGAATCAGTGATCGCCGCGGAAGACAGCTTCGCAATGCCCGAAACGGGCGACATCCTGGCTATCGGCCTCGAGACTCTCACTGTTGTGCATCTGGGGTTGGCATGGGCTCCCGAATACGGTGCCGGAACTGTGGAGTGGTCCAACTTTGGCACGGCGGTTGTGAGCGGGTGGTCTGATCTCACGGAGACAGTCAGCTATGTCGACTCATTCGGTGCAGAGGTCATCCTGCCGAGCCCCACCGACGACCTCGCCTACGCGTCTCCGCCCATGGTGCAGGCAGCGGCATTGTCACCTGACGGCAAGACGGTGGTGTGGGCCGAGGGGCCAGATCAGGGTTACGACGACGCCACCGGAGACTTCATGCTCGTCGGTGATTCATGGGTGGTCAAAGGGATGGACCTGGCCACCGGACGAGTCGAGTTCGCCATGCCGATCGATTTCACCGGTGTCGCTCCGACGGATTCTGTGATCCCGTCAATCCGGTACTCGCCCACACATTTGGTTGTGAACCGTATGCAGATCACCGGTGGCAACGCCATCAACCTCGCGCCGGTGATGATCGACATAACCGGAGCCGAACCGGCCACGGTTCCGTTCGATGTAGTTGGCAACGCCAGCTTGTTTCCGGCGCCGCCCAGCCCCTGATCGTTTTGCGCATGGCGAGATATGAGGCGAGCATTCGTGGATGGATGCTGAAATCAGGCCGTTCACGATCGCTGTCACCGACGCAGAGCTGACCGATCTCCGCGACCGGCTTTCGCGCACTCGCTGGCCTGAGTCTGAACCGGTCGATGATTGGTCTCAGGGCGCGCCGGCCGGCTATGTGCGTGAACTCTGCGACTACTGGGAAAACGAATACGACTGGCGACGCTGCGAATCTGGGCTCAATTCCAATCCGAACTTCATCACCGAGATCGATGGGCTCGACATCCAGTTCCAACATGTCCGTTCATCCCACGACGACGCCACTCCGTTGGTCCTGACTTTTGGATGGCCAGGATCGGTCGTTGAGTTCCAGAAAGTGATCGCACCGCTAACCGATCCGACCAATCACGGTGGCACCGCCGACCAAGCCTTCCACCTCGTGATTCCCTCCATGCCCGGCTACGGCTGGAGTGCCAAACCGAGCTCCACCGGCACTGGCGTGGAGGCGATCGCGGGAATGTGGGATCAGCTCATGGTGAGGCTCGGCTATGACTCATACGTGGCCCAAGGAGGAGACTGGGGTGCCGCTGTCACGACCGCGATCGGCAGTCAGAACCTCGGTCATTGCAAGATGATCCACAGCAATATGCCGATCGCCGCGCCCACGCCGGACTCGATGGCCGACCCCACTCCCCAGGAAATGGCCGCCCTTGAGGCGTTGGGCTACTACGACAAGTGGGATTCCGGATAGTCCAAGCAGCAGGCAACCCGCCCCCAGACTCTCGGTTACGGCCTGACCGATTCGCCGGCCGGTCAGGCGGCCTGGATTGTCGAGAAGATGTGGGCGTGGACCGATTGCCACGGCCATCCAGAGAACGCGCTGACGCGTGACGAGATTCTCGACAACATCTCCGTCTACTGGTTCACCAAGTCAGCGGCTTCGTCGGCCCGTCTCTACTGGGAAAGCTTCGCGGCTTTCGGCGATGGCACCGTCGAAATCCCAACCGCCTGCAGCATCTTCCCCAAAGAGATCATCACCTGCAGCCGACGGTGGGCCGACGCCCGCTACAAGAACATCGTCCACTGGAACGAACTCGACAAAGGCGGCCACTTCGCTGCCTGGGAACAACCCGACCTGTTCACCTCCGAACTCCGCACCGCCTTCTCGTTTTTGTGAACCCTGAGTGCTGCCTCAGCAGCACTCAGGGTTCACAAAAACGAGAAGGCGGGGTATGGCGGGGTGGGGGAGACGCCGGGAGCGAGGTTTGCTGAGGGGATTGGGTCGCCGATCACCGTCGCGATGGGGATGACACCGGCCCACCAGGGGCCATCGATGTCGGATGACTCGTCTTCGGGGTCGCCAGCACGGATCTTGGCTGAGGCTTCGGCGAGCGGAACGCTCACGACGAGGGTGGAGCGCTCTTCGATCTCGGACGCAGGACGCGCTGAATCCCAGTTTGGGACTATGTGATCGGTGATGATTTTCAGAGCGCGAAGCTTTGCCTCACGGTCGACAATCTTGGTTGCCACTCCGCGTACCACAACTGATCGGTAGTTCATCGAGTTGTTGAACGGGGTACGGGCCATCACCAGGCCATCGAGATGGGTGACCGTGACGCAGACCTCGGCGCCTCCGCCACTTCCGAGCAGATGGTTGGCCAGCGCACCGTGCAGGTAGATGTGGGTTTCATCAAGGCCGTATGACATCGGCAGCACGAGAGGGCCGTCGGGCGTCTGCACACCCATGTGGGCCACCATGCCGGCCTTGAGAATCTCGCGAACCGTGGTCATGTTGTATACGGCGCGGTCGGCACCGCGGCGCACGGTTGTTCGTTTCGACGCAGGACTTGTCATACCCCGGACGCTAGTAGGTAGCACCACATCGCCCACATGGATTACCCACCCTGGTTCTATGACCGTTCGGGCCCCGTATGCGGTCCCAAGCGGTCATGGATCGAGGGGATCAGGGGCTAATCCACTTGGACTCGCGGGTCGGGGAGTGGGTGGCCAGAGCATCGAGCATGGCCGACGGACTGTCAGCGTGGATCAGGAGGCTGCGGTTGGACTCCTTCAACAGGGAAAGCTTGACGGCGTTGTCGAAGAAGTCGAGCATCGGCTGCCAAAACCCGCCGACATCGAGCACCCCGATGGGCTTGTCGTGGATTCCGACCTGGCTCCAGGTGAGAGTTTCAGCAAGCTCGTCCAGCGTTCCGAAGCCGCCGGGAAGGGCCACGAAGGCGTCGGATAGTTCATACATGCGGGCCTTGCGTTCGTGCATGGAACCGACTTCTTCCAACGTGGTGATCCCGCGGTGCGCAATTTCGCGCGAGAAGAGTTTGGTCGGAATGACACCCGTGACGGTGCCGCCAGCGTCGATGACCGTGTCGGCAATGAGCCCCATGAGCCCCACGGCACCTCCGCCGTAAACCAGTTCGATGCCGCGATCGGCCAGCAGCTTTCCCATCTCGATCGTGGCGGCCGTGACCTCTGGGTCGGTGCCGGGAGAGGAGGCGCAGAACACACATATCCGTTTGATGTCGATCACTAGGCGACGCTACAAGCCGCGAGCGAGACCACCTAGGGTCTTGCCGTGAATCCTCCGAAGTTGAAGCACGGCCTCCAGCTAGCGCCGTTCGGCTATTTCAGTGACCCCAATCGTCTCATCGAGCTGGCGATGTTGGCCGAGGATCACGGTTGGGACGGCATCTATCTATGGGATCACGTGCGACGCAACGAAACGGACGCGATCGCCGATCCGTGGGTCGCGCTCGCGGCCATCGCTACTGTCACATCGTCGATCCGGATCGGCCCTCTCATCACGCCGATTGTTCGGCGCCGGCCGATCAAGCTGGCGACAGAGGTCGTGACATTGGATCGGCTTAGCGGAGGAAGGGTCACTTTGGGCCTTGGACTGGGTGTCGACACCAGCGGCGAGTTGAGCCGATTTGGGGAAGTTGTCGACCCGCGGCAGCGCGGGGCGATGCTCGACGAAGGTGCGAATCTCGTCTCCGAGTTACTGACAGGACGACTGGTTGAGCATGACGGCGAGCATTTCAGGGTCGATGGCGCTCGGCTGGAGCGGTCGCCTCACCAGACACCCAGGCCGCCGATCTGGATGGCGGCCCGCGGTGACGCACTCAAGCCGGTGAGGCGTGCTGCCAGATTTGAAGGGATCTTCCCGATCGAGGTGAATCATGATCGTCTCGCACGAATCGTCGACACGATCATCGCGGAGCGGGGCAATCTCGACGGCTTCGACGTGTGTGTCCAGGCACTCCCAGACGGTTCGGCTCCACCATTCGCCGTTCTTGGCGCGACTTGGCTGCTGCAGTCTTTTCCGGCTGTTGCTGATCCCGATGAGGTGGCTGCACGGGTCGCGGCCGGTCCGCCTGAATGAACGTTGGTTCCGGCAGTCGGTCAACGAGTAGCCTGCCGACGTGTCCGAACACACCATGAACGAAAAGCTCGCCGATCTTCGCAGCCGTAAGGAACAGGCGCTTCATGCCGGCTCGGACCGGTCGGTCCAACGCCAGCACGACAAGGGCAAGTTGCTGGCCCGCGAGCGAATCGACTACCTCCTCGACCCGGGCTCGTTCCACGAACTCGACATGCTGGCCCGACATCGAGCCCACGAGGCTGGCCTTGATGAGCGGCCCTACACAGATGGTGTCGTCACCGGTTGGGGCAGCATCGACGGTCGCAAAGTGTTCGTGTTCTCTCAGGACTTCACGGTGATGGGCGGGGCTCTCGGCGAGGTGTTCGCGGAAAAGCTCCACAAGGTGATGGATCTGGCGCTTGCCACCGGCGCACCAATGATCGGTCTCAACGACGGTGCAGGTGCCCGTATTCAAGAAGGTGTCGTGTCTCTCGACGGCTACGGGGGCATCTTCCGCCGCAACGTAGCGGCGTCGGGAGTGATCCCTCAGATCTCGGTGATTCTCGGCCCATGTGCCGGAGGTGCTGTCTACAGCCCGGCCATGACCGACTTTATTTTCATGGTGCGCGGGACCTCCCACATGTTCATCACCGGCCCGGATGTGGTGAAGACGGTTACCGGCGAAGAGGTGTCTCTCGAGGAGTTGGGCGGCGCCGGCAGTCACAGTTCGAAGTCAGGTGTGGCGACGTTCGCCGCCGACTCGGAATACGACGTGCTCGACGGGGTCAAGATTCTGCTCGGTTTCCTTCCGTCGAACAACCTTGAGCAAGCGCCCACACACGACACCGACGACGACCCGGAACGCGCCTGTCCTGAGCTCGACACGCTTCTGCCCGACAGCTCGAACGTGCCATACGACATGACGGAACTCATCCGGACCGTCGTGGATGACGGCGAGTATTTTGAGTACCACGCGGCATGGGCGCGCAGCATCACCTGCGGATTCGCTCGTTTCGATGGTCGTTCCGTCGGAATTGTTGGTAACCAGCCGATGGTGTTGGCCGGGGTGCTCGATATCGAGTCAGCCGAGAAGGCCGCCCGATTTGTGCGCACTTGTGATGCGTACAACATCCCGATCGTGACGTTTGTTGATGTGCCCGGGTTCCTTCCCGGTGTCGACCAGGAATACGGCGGAATCATCCGCCACGGCGCCAAGCTTCTCTACGCCTACTGCGAGGCATCCGTTCCCCGCATTTCGGTGATCACCAGAAAGGCTTACGGCGGTGCCTACGTGGTGATGGATTCCAAGGGAGTTGGATCCGACATCACGTTCGCGTGGCCGTCTGCCGAGATCGCAGTCATGGGGCCCCAAGGTGCGGTCGAGATCATCCATCGCCGAGAGTTGGCCGACGCAGCAGATCCTGCGACTCGTCGAGCTCAACTTGTAGACGACTACACGCAGCGTTTGGCCAACCCCTACATCGCTGCCGAACGTGGCTACGTCGACGATGTGATCGAGCCGAGCGAGACTCGCCGGAAGATCGTTGCCGGGCTACGCACGCTCGCCACCAAACGCGAGGATGTGCCGCAGCGCAAACACGGCAACGTGCCGTTGTGAGTGAGATCGCAAAGCCAGCCAACAAGCCGGTCGGAGTTCGTGTCACTCCCGAACCGACAGACGGTGAACTGGCCGCGATCCTCGCCGCGTACGACGAGCTGTGGCCGGCAACCTCCGAGGTAGCCACACCGGGGGAGCCGCCCCGGTGGCGATTCTCCGGACGCTGGTGGGCACCCCGCCCGCGCTATGGCGGTTGGACCTGATCAGATGATGCGGTCTCGCAACGACTGAATCCAGGTCTCGGCGTCGCTCACAGCATGCCGGTCGACTTCCTGCTGCTCAGCGGTGCCGTAGGCCGACGGATACGAGCCAAGAAATTTCACGTTGCCTTGTTTCATATGAATGTTGCGGAGCGCGTCGGCAACCACCTCATCGGCGACGTGCCCCACACAGTCGATGAGGAAGCAGTAGTCGCCCAGGCCCTTGCGTGTGGGGCGACTTTCGAGCTTGACGAGATCGATCGATCGTGCCGCGAACTCTTGGAGAATCCCGACCAGTGAGCCAGGAGCGTTCTCTCGCTGGTAGACGAGAAACGAGGTCTTGTCGTGGCCGGTCGCAGGCGTAACTCCGTCGCGGCCCACCATGACGAACCGAGTTTGATTCTCAGGATGATCCTCGATATCGGAGGCCAGCACCTCGAGCCCGTAGACCTCGGCCGATCGCAACGGTGCGATGGCCGCAGTGTCCATCGATTTCGACTCGGCGAGATCGCGGGCGGCGTCTGCAGTGGAGTTGGTTGCCTCGACGGCCGCCCCGGGAATGTAGTCGGCGAGATATCGACGACATTGCGCGTAAGCCACCGGGTAGGACCGAACGTGGCGTATCGCTTCGAGCTTGACACCGGCCTGCACCAGGAGATTGAGGTTTACGTTGATCACCACCTCACGCTGGATGAGCAACTGGGCATCAAAGGCCAGAGTGTCGATGGTGGCGTTCACCGATCCTTCGATCATATTTTCGATGGCGGTGAAGCCGTAGTCGACAGATCCGTCTTCCACCGCACGCAACACTTCGACGATGCTGCCGAAGCGAATCTGCTCCAACCCAGCGAGGTCAGGCTGGCTGAAAAGCGCCTGTTCGGTGAAGGTGCCGACCGGCCCGAGGTAGCCGATGGATTTGCTCGAAGATGCAGTGTCGTCCACGAACGTGCAGGATACGACCGGGAAGCCGACGATGTGGATGGAAGCGCAGCCAGGTCTTTGGCATTACGTTTCGTCCGAGGGGTCACGCCGTTGAGAGAGTCAATAGAAGCAACCGCAGTTGTCGATCACTGCCGAATCCAGTTCGTAGGCGACTGATGGACTCTCGAATTTCGAACTCCACTCGACGACTTCTCCTGCTGGTGTGGCTCGCGGCGCTGGTCGGCGCGGCGTCCGGAGGCGCTGCCTATCTTCTGATCCGCACTATCAGCCTCATCACCCACATAGCGTTCTTTGGCGACGTCGCTTGGGGTGCCATTCCACCGCTGTCCGACCTTGAGGCGTCACCCCGCCTTCCGATCGTGGCTGCAATCGGCGCACTCATCATCGCCACGATCGCAGTTGGAGCGCCGATCATTCGTGGCCACGGCATCCCTGAAGCAATGGAAGCGGTGCTTCGTAACCAGAGCCGAATCAGGCCATGGACCGCCATCGCCAAGCCGTTCTCGGCGGCGGTTGCCATCGGCACCGGTGGTCCGTTCGGCGCTGAAGGTCCGATCATCGTCACCGGTGGAGCGATCGGATCATTGGCCGGCCAGATCCTGAAAGTCACACCGTCGGAACGAAAGATCCTGCTGGCCTCGGGTGCGGCGGCCGGTATGGCGGCAACGTTCGGCGCACCGTTGGCATCTCTCCTGTTGGCAATAGAACTTCTGCTGTTCGAGCTCTCGATGAGGTCATTTATCCCGTTGGTAGTGGCCACATCCATCGCGGGCGGTATTCACTCAGCTGTGTTCGGCACCGGCCCACTATTCGACGCCCCGGCACACGACTACGCCGGGCTCGATGTGCTTCCGCTGTACGCGGTGCTCGGGCTGGCCAGCGGCCTCATGGCGGTAACCATCGCCCGCGGTCTCTTCGCCTCTGAGCGTGCGTTCAGAAAGTTGCGCTTGCCGATCTTCTGGCATCCTCTGATCGGATCTTTGGTGTTCGCCGGGATCGGGTTGTTTGTGCCGCGGTCGCTAGGCGTTGGCTACGCAGTCATTGACGACGTGCTGGCTGGCAGGCTGGCCTTGGCGACTCTCGCCGCAGTCTTGGTGGCCAAGACGGTGTCGTGGTGTATCGCTCTCGGGTCCAGCACATCGGGCGGCACCCTTGCCCCGGTGTTGTTGATGGGCGCCGCGTTCGGTGGGCTGTTCGCAGATATTGTCGACAGGATCGCGCCAGGACTCGACATCCAAGGCGGAGCTTTTGCCGTGGTGGGGATGGCAGCCGTGTTCGGCGCGGCGGCTGGAGCTCCGCTCACCGCCATGGTGTTCGTGTTCGAGCTCACCCGCGACTTCGAAGTTGTGTTGCCGTTGATGCTGGCGACGGTGCTATCGGCGCTCGTGTTCAGCATCATGTCGAATGAGACCATCTACACGGAGAAGCTATCCCGGCGAGGGATTCGGGTCGGCGACGAGTTGGTGGCCGACGCACTGCGCACAACAGCGGTAGTAGATGTG
Source organism: Acidimicrobiales bacterium (assembly GCA_041687805.1). Taxonomy (GTDB): domain Bacteria; phylum Actinomycetota; class Acidimicrobiia; order Acidimicrobiales; family Aldehydirespiratoraceae; genus SZUA-87. The sequence goes on along the minus strand of JBDNJK010000015.1, from coordinate 8,629 downwards.
ATGAACCGACTGGTCGACACCGTGTCACCCGATGAGACCGTCGGCAACGTCGCAGATCGAATCACACGCGGTGATCGGGGCGCCTTCCCGATTGCCGATGAAGACGGTCATTGTCTCGGCATGGTGACGAGGCGCGATTTGTTTGGCCATCAAGCCGAACGTGATTCGCCAGTCACCGCCGTGGCATCGCCCGACGTTGTGAGCACCACACCAGATGCCAGTCTCGTTGACGCCATGCAGCTGATGGCCGAGGAGGGTGTGACCCATCTGCCCGTGATTGAGAACGACGTCATCGTTGGAATATGTACGCGCGCCGACATCGTCAGATCCCGAAGCGATGAACTCGCTCTTGAGAGGCTCGAGCCTGGCTGGCTGGCGCCGGTGCTGCAGCGTCGCGATCGTCCCGGACCTCGAATCATTGTGTTGGGCAACAAATCGTTGGGCGGCGATGCACTGATGGCAGCGCTACGTGAGAGATACCGACACGACCCACGAGCACGATTTCACGTCGTGGTTCCGTTGCCCGCTGGTGGCGACCTCACCGCGGCTCGCGCTCAACTCGAAATGCAGCTCGCAATGATCGAGGAGATCGGGGCCGCGGCGAGCGGCGAAGTTGGTGACGCCGACCCCATCGCCGCGATCGAGTCCGCTCTTCGCCGCGAAGCAGCGGTCGGTGTGATCATCTCGACTCTCCCAGCCCAACGGTCGAGATGGTTGCGTTCAAAGGTGCCAGCGGGAGTTGCCCGCCGGGTTGGTATTCCGTGCATAACAGTCAATGATTCAGATCCGAAGTCGTCTGCTACCTGACGGGGCGTCCTACGGCCAGGGCTTGCCACAGCGCCCTGTAATTGGGCCAAGTAAGACCGTCGGGTACGTAACTGGCAACTATCAGTTGATCGTGGAGCGCGGGTAGATGTCGGAACGGAACTCCGGGGTCGACGTGATGCGCCAAATGCCATCCGGTGTTGAACGGCGCAAACCAGAATCGAGGGATCAACGACTGCTCGACATGGTGAGTCGTTGCTCGTCGGTCGTTCGATTTCTGCATGCCCCCGTGCTCGGCGATCGAACGCAGACGGTTGAGTACCTTCCAGACCGTCATCCAGGGAAGCAGCCAGACAAAGACGTACAACTCGGGTCTACCGATACCGACGAACAGAGCGATGATCACCAACTGAGAGGCAAGAATCTTCATGACGATCGGCCGGCCACGCGTTGTGCCGAACGCCTTGAACAATCCGACGAGGTTTCGTGCACCCGTGATGCCGACCGCGTCACGTCTGAACTTTCTGATCATCGAAGGCCATCCGACAGGAAACCCCGAGTAGAAGTTCATGTCGGGCTCGTTGGGCCCGAATTCTTCTCGGTGATGGGCCATGTGTGAGCGGCGGTAAATGTCGTAGGCGGTGAAATTCGGGTAGAAGGCGAGCCACCGGCCGACGAAGTCATTGAGGCTGCGTTTGGGCAGCAGGATTCGATGGCTGGCTTCATGGCCGAGAATCGCCATGTTGGCGAAATTTCGTCCCATCAGTAGGAACAGCACGACCCATGCGATGGGGTTCGAGAGCCAAATCGCCACCCAAATCTCACCGATCACCTGAGCCCAAACACTCACGATGGTGAGCAGATTTCGGAAGGTCGGAATGTGCCTGAGCCTGTCTCGAAGGTCTCGAATTGGCACCCCTGTAGCCGTCAGATTCTGCGACGGAAGCACATCGGGCATGAGTTCTGGCGGAGGCACCATCCCCCCGGTGATCCACTCGGGCATGGACCCAGTATGAACTCGGTATGCGCCATGTGCACCAGCGCCCCTAGATTCTGACCATGTCAGACCGCTTCTATTTCCGTCAGCTTCTCTCGGGACAAGACTTCGCGACAACAGATCAGATCGCTCGACAGATGGTCAACTTCGTCTACGCTATCGGCGATCGCCAGACCGGCGAGGCCCTTCTTGTCGACCCGGCCTACGACATCGACACCCTGCTCGACACGATCGCTGCCGATGGCATGACTCTCACCGGTGTTCTCGCCACCCACTACCACCCCGACCACATCGGAGGCTCCATGATGGGTTTTGATCTCGAGGGAGTCGCGCAACTATTGGAGCGAGTCGACGTGCCGATTCACGTCCAGACCGATGAAGTCGAATACGTCCGCAAGGTCACGGGGTTGAGCGACGATCAACTCACATCACACGTGAGCGGCGACATCGTCAGCGTTGGTGCCATCGATGTCCAGCTGATCCACACGCCGGGACACACCCCGGGTAGTCAATGCTTCCTGGTCGACGGCCGCCTCGTCGCGGGAGACACATTGTTTCTCGACGGTTGCGGACGAACAGACCTACCCGGCTCGGATCCTGCCGCTATGTACGAGAGCCTCACCCAAAAACTGGCGAAGGTGCCCAACGACGCGGTGTTGTACCCAGGTCACCGATACTCGGTGGAGTCCTCGGCGACGATGGGCACGACTCGCGACCACAACATGGTGTTTCGCCCGACCAGCCGAGAACAGTGGCTGGCCGTGTTTGGCTGACTACGCCTGCTTAGGCGATCACCGGCACGCTCTTCATGGCTTCGGTGATCTGAGACTGGTCGAGTTCAAGGTCGACCAGGTCGCCATGCAGGAAGGCCTCGTAGGAAGCGAGGTCGAGATGGCCGTGTCCGCAAAGCGCGGTGAGGATCACCTTTTCCTCGCCAGATTCCTTGCAAGCCAACGCCTCACGGATCGCCGCGGCGATGGCATGTGAGGGTTCGGGTGCGGGCACGATTCCCTCGGTGCGGGCGAACTTCAACGCAGCGTTGAAGCATTCGGTCTGCGGAATGGCAATCGCATCCACAAGTCCGAGTTCCTTGATGTGAGACACGAGGGGCGACATGCCGTGGTATCGCAGACCGCCGGCATGTATCGGCTCCGGAATGAAGCTGTGGCCGAGTGTGTGCATCTTCAACAACGGGGTCATGTGGCCGGTGTCGCCGAAGTCGTAACGGTATTCGCCCTGGGTGAGGGTGGGGCAGGCCGCGGGCTCAACACAACGGATCGTTGGGTTCATCCGACCGGCAAGCTTTTCGCGTAGGAACGGGAAAGACAGTCCGCCGAAGTTGGATCCGCCACCGGTGCAGCCAACCAGCACGTCGGGGGTCTCGCCGACCTTGGCCAACTGCAAGAGCGTCTCTTCGCCGATGATCGTCTGGTGAAGAAGCACGTGATTGAGAACGCTGCCGAGCGCGTATCTGGTATTGGGATCGGCCACCGCGGCTGACACAGCTTCGGTGATCGCAATACCAAGCGACCCGGGATGGTCGGGATTCTGGGCCAGGAGCTCACGACCGAAATCGGTGACGTCGGACGGGCTCGGGTGCACTGATGCGCCCCAGACTTCCATCATTGCCTTGCGGTATGGCTTCTGGCGGTACGACGCGGCCACTTGCCAAACTTCGCACTCGATTCCGTACTGTGCGGTGGCGAACGCCAAAGCGCTACCCCACTGTCCGGCACCCGTCTCGGTTGTGAGCTTGGTGATGCCTTCTTGGTGGTTGTAATAGGCCTGTGGCACCGCAGTGTTGGGTTTGTGAGATCCGGCCGGGCTGACACCCTCGTACTTGTAGAAAATCTTGGCGGGCGTGTCGAGCAACTTCTCGAGGCGCCGTGCGCGAAACAAAGGACTGGGTCGCCAGAGCCGGAGCACATCGAGCACGCCACCGGGGATGTCGATGTAGCTCTCGGTCGACATTTCCTGTTCGATCAATGCCATCGGGAACAGCGGAGCCAGATCTTCTGGTCCGGCAGGTTCGAGTGTGCCCGGGTGAAGTGGCGGTGGCGGCGGCGACGGTAGGTCCGGAATCACGTTGTACCACTGGGTGGGCTGCTCGGATTCGTCGAGCTGGACCTTGATGTACTTGTCGGGATCGAGTGATTGCGCCAACAGGGAGTTCCTTTGATCAGCCGAGGAATGACTCGGTGAACCCTATAGCTAGCGAGGCTGGCGGTGCCCTCGAATTGTCAAATGGCGCTGCTTGGAGGTGTAGAGATCCGTGACGTCTATCTCGTGTTCGAACCCTCCGATGGTGTCGCTCAGCGCCTCGGCTGGTTGGGTCGACGGTCTCTCAACTCCCGAGTCGTCGAGTTCCCGAAGATCAATGACACCGGTCGGGTCGATGACGCACGAGTCGATGATGTCTCCGTATCGGCTGGATCGCTCGATTGCGGCTTCTCGAAGATGTTTTGACAGTGACATCGCGGCTACCCCCACGACACAAGAGTAGATATTGGATCCTTTCGGTCCATGAGTCATGAGGCCTATTTTTGGGTGATGGCCTGATGCAGGTCGTTGTGGCTCCACTTACGGCCGATCACTTCTGAAATCCGAAGCCTGTCTACTATCAAGTGCATATCGAGGCCGTGGACTTGGCTGAGGCCAGTGGCGATGGTTCGTAAGTATTCGATGGATGGTGCATTGGAGATTTCATGCTCGGGCGGGCTCGTAGAGGTGAATGTGAGCACCGGAACGCCGTCGACCGGTTCGAGCACCACCAGAGCGCCGTACCAGCCATCTGAGATCTTGTGAAGCCGGGGTTTGTTTGAGGGGCCGAAATTGATCGGTTCTGTCGGCCGAGCATTTTCCTGAGCGAAGACATCCTCGAACTGTTGTCGAGTGATGAGGTACCGGCGGCCCAGTGCCCCGGATGTGGCGGTGGCGGCATGGCGATGTTCGAGGAACGCAACACCTTGTCCCCACCGCTTCGACTGGCCGGCAAAAGTGATCTGCGAGGGGAACTCCATCGCCGCCGACTCGCGGGGAAGAGATGAATCCCGCGCACCGCGATGATGGCTGGCAGATTCTTCACGGATGCCCCCATCGAGGAGACCGCCCGTGAGGTAGAGAGCAAATCGTGAGGCGTCGCAGTTGGAACCGTATGACGCGTACCAGACGAGACCGGATGGGATGTCACACATCACGGACGAGGCTACGGCAAGATGGGCTACCCATGAGCGTCGCTGTCGACATTGAGATCAAACCGTCGGCCGGCGCGTCGGTTAGAAGATTCGCCGGACTTGACGGCCTGCGAGCGGTCGCTGCGATCGGTATTTTCGTACATCACGCTGGATTCTGGTCGGGTGCGACATTCTCCGGATACTGGGGCCGTTACATAGGACGACTCGACATCGGTGTACCGATCTTTTTTACCCTCTCAGGGTTTCTATTGTTTCGGCCGATCGTGGTTTCGATTCTCGATGATCGCCCGTTGCGCCCTGCGATTGTTCATCTCTGGCGTCGGGCCATGCGGATTTATCCGGCGTTCTGGGTGGTGCTGGCTCTGATAGTCGTTTTTACGAGCGAGCACTTCAACGACACGAGTGGCACGGTCGTCACGTTTCTGCTGGTGCAAATACATTGGCCGACTCACGTCCTCGGACCGATGCCCCAGGCGTGGAGTTTGGCGACAGAGGTCAGCTTTTACGCGATGCTCCCGCTGTTGGCGCGAGTTCTGAGACCTTTGTTGGCTGATCGACAACGCTCTGGCCGACGAGATGGACTACTTCTTTGGATTGGGGCCGGATACCTGTTCAGCTTGGCGTTCCGGTCGGCGTTGTCCGGTCTCGCCAATCGCTGGACTGGAGCGGCGAACGTGTGGTTGCCAGCCATGTTCGATTACTTCGCTATTGGCATGGCAATAGCTGTACTGCACGTAGCGTTCCCGGCGGGCTCGGCCGGCCGCAGTCGTCTCGACCGGCTGGGTCGCCGAGCCTGGGTTTGGTGGTTGGGAGCTGCATTGGCGTTTCACGTCGTCTCCCAGCAGATGGGGTTGGCTCTGGGTGTGGAGACAGCCTGGTGGCCGCGTGAAGTCGCCCGCCAGTTCGTTTATGGGCTCATCAGTTTCATGTTGCTGTTCCCGGTGGTGTTCGGCACTGGCCATCAGTCAAGAGTGAGGCGATTTTTATCGAGCAGAACCATGGAGTGGCTCGGCACGATCTCCTATTCGATCTACATGTGGCACTTGGTGTTCATTGTTCATGCCTGGCAGCCGCTCAACGGTCGCGTCGATTGGTTTTGGGATCACACAATCAAAGCCGCATGGTTCCATTCTGCAATCGGGTGGAGCGGGGTCGATGCTCTCTTGGCCCACCGTTTTTTCCCGCTTCTGATTGTTGCCGGCGTGCCGACGCTGGTCATGTCGGCTATTACGTATTACGCAGTGGAGAGAACGGGGCTGCACCTTCAGGGACGCGTGCGAAGGCCCTTCGTGGATCCCACACCGTTGGAATCTCGGGTATCGGCAGCCATACACAAATTCGAAATGATCTCGTTTCGAGCCCAAATTGCTCTGGTGGCTGCTGCGGGGATGTTGCTCAGAATCGGATATGTCGTCACGAAACGTCATCAGGGGCTGGGTAACGGCAAGATATTTCCGGGTGATCAGTTCTACTATTCTCTTGCCGGCGACGCTCTGGCGGCCGGGAAGGGCTTCGTGGTCCCCTGGCAAGATCGCGCAATCAATGCTGGGCTGGCGGCCGCTGGAACATCTGCGCCTCCGGCTGCGGATCATCCTCCTCTCACCGCCATTGTGTCGACGCCTGCATCGATGCTTCCAGGCAACAATCTGATTGAGCAGCGGCTCACGATGGCATTGGTCGGCACCGTCGCCATTGTGGTGGTCGGTCTGCTCGCACGTGAATTGGCCGGTCGGCGGGTCGGCATCATAGGAGCCGGTCTCGCCGCGATCTATCCGGGCTTTTGGATCAACGACGGCTTGGTCATGGCTGAATCTCTCGCCACGTTGCTTGTAGCAGGAACGTTGTGGGCGGCGTTTCGATACCGACGGCTGCCAGGGTTGGTGGTCGGGGTCGAGTTGGGTATCTGGATCGGCTTGGGCGCGTTGGCGCGCGCCGAGTCACTGCTTCTGATTCCGCTGATCGTGTTCCCTCTTGTATGGGTTAGTCACAGTGGCTTCACGCGTCTGACTCGTGTCGTGGCGATCACAGCGGTAAGCGGGTTGATCTTGGCCCCTTGGGTGATCCCGAATCTGATCAGATTCAACGATCCGGTGGTGATGTCCACCAATGACGGTTCGACTTTGATTGGTGCCAACTCCCCTCAGACTTTCAGCGGGCCGGCAATCGGGTTTTGGTCGCTTGAATTTTCGCAAGGGATCGACGTTGCCGGGCTCGATCAGAGCGAGGTGGCCGGCACCTACAGACGGGCGGCGGTCGACTATGTGGGTGATCATCTTTCTAATGTGCCTGCAGTTGCGGCAGCACGGGTTGGGCGTGTCTGGTCGGTGTTCAGGCCTCTGCAGATGGCGGACTTCAACCAGGGCGAGGGCAGGGAGTTATGGGCCTCATATCTGGCTCTCCTTGGTTTCTACCTGGCGATTCCTTTCGCAGTTCTGGGATGGCGCAGACTCGACAGCGATATCTGGCGATGGCCGCTCGTTGCCGTCGCTGTCCAGGTCAACCTCATCGCCGTCGCGTTCTACGGGATCCCAAGGTTTCGGGTTGTGGCTGAGGTCGCCTTGGTGGTGCTTGCTGCGGTCGGTCTGTCGCGCGTGTTGAATCTGGGGTCGCGTGCTCTCAGCGGAGAAGTGGATGTGACTCCGTAGCCAGTCCACTGTAATTTCCATGGATCCTGACCCGGGAGGTCGATCATGTCTGATCTATTGGCAATCTCAACAAAGATCATCGATTCTGGTGTGCTTTCCGAACCTCCCAATCGGGTCACTCAGGAGCTCTCCGAAGTTGGGGATGGCCTGGCGGTCGTGGAGTCATTCAGCCACATTTGGGGTGTCGACACCGGCGATGGATTGGTGCTGTTCGACGCCAGCTCGGTGCTGACCGGAACTGAGGCCATGGCGGCTATGCGGCACTGGCGCACCGACCGCGTCGACACGCTGGTCTACACGCACGGCCACATCGATCACGTCGGGGGTAGCGGTGCAGTTCTGGCCGATGCGGATCGGCGTGGATATCTCCGGCCCACCGTGGTTGCACACGAGGCGGTCCACGCCCGCCTCGATCGTTATCGCCGAACCAACGGCTGGAATCTCAGCATCAACGCGCGACAATTTGGTGGCGCGCGTAAATCCGGTTTGTCACTCACCGGCCCGGACAATGGAACGCTCGGCAAGCAATTCCTTCCCGAAGACACAGCCACTCCAGACATCACCTACTCCAACGTGGTGTCGTTGCGAGTGGGCGATGTTGAGATGGAGCTTCATCACGCCCGAGGAGAGACCGACGACCACACTTGGACTTGGCTCCCGGACCGAAAGGCCGTCTTCATAGGCGACTTGTTCATGTGGAACTTCCCCAATGCCGGTAATCCGCAGAAGGTGCAACGCCATCCAGGCGAGTGGGCCATGGCTCTTCGCCAGGTCATGGCACGCCAGCCCGAACTTTTGCTGCCTGCGCACGGTCTCCCCATCGGTGGCGTGGATCGCATCGCTGCGGTTTTGGGAAACACCGCCAGTGCGCTTGAACACCTGATCGAATCGACTCTCGCCATGATGAACCAGGGGGCTGATCTCGACTCGATCATCCACACTGTGAGTGTCCCTGCCGATTTGGCCGAACTGCCGTACTTGCAGCCGTTCTACGACGAACCCGAATTTGTGGTGCGCAACATCTGGCG
>JBDNJK010000091.1:0-9213 GCA_041687805.1 Acidimicrobiales bacterium | reverse complement strand
TTGCGAGGGTGTCCAGGTCAGGGTTCATGCCACGGTCCTTCGGGATCAGGGTTTGTTTACGCCCCTGATCGTGGACACCCTCGCGCTCTACGTGGTGGATACCGCGCGAACCGCGCGCACCCCTTGGAACTAATCATCTAGTTGACCAGAGGGACTGTTCGAGTTATCCAGATTCGATCTGCTCAAGGATTTCGCCCGGCATGCGCAAGGTCTAGTCACCGAACCGTGACGAGCTCTATTGGATCCATTGTCCTCAAGATCAGGACCGACAGCACTCGCTATCACCAGGTGTTGCAGGATCTGTCTCCCTCAATAATCGGAATCAAAGCGATATAAGTTTCGGACTCGACCGATCGATCGATTCGGATCTCGTGGCTTGCAGTCGATGAATCGCTGTGAAGCCGTGATTCCAGGTTGACAGGTCACTCTGGTCGTCCACATAGCGATCCGCTCAATGCCAGCGCCTATCCACACGCCCGGACGTCTTGTAGACGGGCCCAGTGTGTACATCGCCGGCACGAGCCGCTCGGTTTGCCACATCCCGGATGTCGGAGCACCTCTGACAGAACCACATGCGCGACGTCACCTTCTCAACAGTCTTCTTGCATGAGAAACAGACTGGCCGAAGCAGATCGTGCGCCAGACAGCTTCGGCACTCAATCCAGCCGGTGGAATTCACGTCCGTAACAAACGCCCGATCGCAGCCGAGGCAATGGAACTTTCGGCGCTCCGGATTCGGCGACTGCCGCAACAGGTCCTCAGGGACCTCGTCGTTCTCGACCGTGTGGCTTGCGGACCGACTCTCGCCGACCTTCCTCGCTGCCTTCAAGCCGCGTTCGCGACGGCGCCTAGCCCACGGCGTGTCCACGGCCCTGTGTATCCGCTCAACCGCATCAGGCAGTTCGTTGAAGACGACCCAAGCCGGGATTCGAAGAACACGGTAGTGCTCGGCTTTCATCACCTCATCACGTCGATTGTCCTCCGCTCGCCTCTCTCGATGATCCCTGCCATCAACTTCCACCACCAGGCGGGCCGCCGGGCAATAGAAATCGGCCCACCATCCAAGAATCTCCCGCTCTCGCTCAATCCTGAAGCTGTCGAGCTTTCGATCGCGAATCTCGTTCCAGAGAATTCTCTCCGCCTCGGTCGGGCTGGATCTCCGTGCGTCAGCTGCTGCCAGCTTCTGCGACCGGCTCATGTTCGATGGCGCTGCGGAAGATCCTCGTGGGAGCAGCTCGAGTTTCTTCCACGTCGTCATGACCTGCTGACCTTCTCCCATCGACTGGCACCGCTAGCCGTCGGACTGTCGATCTGGTAGCCCCCGGCGCGCATGAGCTCTTCAGCAGCACGAACTCTCTCCGGTCGGTCTCGCTGTTTCGGCTCGGCACTCACGGCCTGGCTGAACGATGCCCAGCCTGAGAACCTTGAGAGAGCCTCTGGGAGTCTGACCCAGACGTCAACATACGCCTCGTACGTTTCATGGCGGAGCCTGTAGCGGCTCTCGTATTGCTCCCACTCCGCTGGCATCTATATGCCTTCCTCGTCACCGCCCTGCCAAACCCTACATCTCGTCGCAACACGGCGACAGCCTCGACCAGGTACGGGTCTTATACCCAGTGTGTTGGTTCGCTCCGTCTTTCAGGCCGACACGATTTGGCTCACGGCATCTAGAAGCTCGATCTGGCTGGCGTTGAGGTCGGATCGGGTTGGCTCCGTTGACGGCTGGGCCAGCCATGCCATCAGCACCCGCATCAGTGCGACTTCGGGATCGTCGGCGTTCGCGGCGCGTGCCAGCTCGAATGACAGATGTCTGGTCGCGCCGAGACCACCGCTGATCGCTGTGTCGCCGAGTTCAGCGCCGATGCGTTCGCTGACGTCACCGAGCCCGGCTGACAGGTCATCCATCACCGAAACCATTTCGTCGACGACGTTTCGAAGCTCCCGGGCAACCATCGAACCGGACAGTGCCAGTTCCACGTTGGCCGTCATTTCCTGGTGGTACCAGACCGTGCCACCAAGGCCGCCTTTGAACCGTCCCCAAAGTCCGGGGGCGCCGGCGTGGTGATCGGCGAGGATGCTGCGTGCGTTGGCGAGTTTGTCGGCTCCGACGACTCGCATCGTCGAAGCGCCTTTTTCACTGCCGGCGACGTCGCGCAGGTGATTGATGTGGACGACTTTGCGATCGAACCACGGGGCTTTCGAGCTTCCATCCACCGGGTCGGCATCGGTGCAGTGAGCGACTATTTGGGCCACGCTGTCGCCGAACTGGTCGCGCACGTCGGCGATCGTCGCCTCGGTGTCCTCGACCGCATCATGTAGCAGCGCCGAGATCGCCTCTGTCTCATCGCCACCGTCCTCCCACACCAGCGACGACACGGCCAGCAAATGGCTGATGTAGGGAATCTCAGTGCCCTTGCGCTTCTGGACGGCGTGCCAGCTCGCCGCCGCGTCGAACGCCCTGTGGTAGTCCTCGCCGTAATACGTCATCGCCTATCCGACCTCGTGTCAGTTCTAGCTCAACTTCGTCTGGTGTCATGCTTGTTTGAGTCCCAATTCCGGGAGCAGGATGTTGATGCCTTCAGCGTCGAACGCCTTGTATTCAAGCCATCCGGGGTGGGCGACGTCATGGACCTCTAGCAATGTGCGCACGGCAAGCGCTGCTATTTCGGCGTAGTCGGCGGGCGGGGCCCATTCGAGGAAGTAGTTGGGGGATCCGTCCGGGTCGTTGTCGGGCGTGAGACTTGGGCCCGACGTGGGATCGTCCCAGCCGAGCACTCCCAGCAGAGCGATCTCTTCGGTCGTCAAACGTTCGGCGGCTTCGAGGTCGTTGTTGCAGACGGTCTCGGCGCGCATGCCATAGAAGCCCTGTGCGGAGAACTGAACGTAGCGGTTGGTGTTCTTCAACATGATGACGAGGTACTGGTCCTCCGCCATTTCTTGCAGGGTTTCGGTGAGACGTTCGTGGAACGCTGGCCATTCGGCCGATACGGGTCGATGCCCGTTCATTTCTGTGGTCATGTTGATCCTTTCGTCAGGTGCTGGCGGCTGAGAGGGCCGAGTCGATGGTTTCCCAATGGACATCGACAAGTTCTTCCATGGTGATGGCGAGTCGACTGATCCCTGGGTGGGGATCGACGCCGGCGTTGTAGAGGACAATGTCGGTGCCGGCCCAGTCGATCTCGTCGAGCATGTGGCCGACGGCATCGATGTAGTCATCGTCTTGGTGGCCGACGACAACGAGATGGTCGCCGCTGAGCGCTGGTTGGTAGTGGTCGAAGGTGTTGGTCGACAGGTCAAATGTGCGCACTGATTCGGTGAGGCCGTAGGTGCGGATCATGGCGGCGGTGCCACCGCCGCAGTGGGCGTCGAGATCAAGGATGACGACCCGCTTGTGATCGGCGACGAGGCGATGAGCCGCGATGACGAGGCCGTTGACAGTGCAGTAGCCGTCGCCCCGGCCGGGCTTGGCGTGATGCAGCCCCGATGAGAGCGAACCGGCGATGCCGTCGGTGAGCGCAACATTGGTTGCGGCGATGAGGCCTGCGGTGGTGTGCACGGCCATCGGCCAGATTCCCGGGCACCATTGGAGGCCCTGGGATTCGGCGAGTTGCCGGTCGCCTCCAGTGCGGAGCGCTGCGACGTAGGCCGAGTCGTGCATTGATTCGATGCCGGCTGCCGCTGCGTTGATCGCCCATGTGGGCGGTTCGACCAACTCCAGGCCGGGTAGGTTCCTGGCGCGAATGGCGTCGGCGATGTGGTCGGCCTTGCGGGTGGTGTCGAACTCGTAGTCCGCTCCGGTGTAGTGCTTGTTGAAATAGATTCTGATTTTGGGTCCCTTCGTTGGTGATGTGTTGTTCAGCGAGAGCGGGGGCGTCGGCTGCGTTCCTCGCGGACTTCGTCCATGAGACGGTCCTTGATGGCTTCCTTGGCCGCTCGGCCTCTTGTCTGCCGGTAGTTGATGCTCGACTCGGACATCATCGCGAAGCCGTCTCGCACCCCAATTCCTGTGTGTTCCCAGTCGGCGGCTTGGGCGCCTTGCATGCCGATGGCACCTGCCTCGGCGAAGCTGTCGATGTTGGCGCCAAGAAAAATGAATGCCCATCCGGCGGCACTGCGATCCGCCACCATCTCGGCGATCTGACTACGGCTGAAGCGCACGCTGGCGTTTTCGTAGCCGTCGGTGATGACAGCCACGAGCTGGAACTCATCAGGGTCCGCTGCTACTCGTCGATCGAGTCGCCCGATGAGGACGCCGAGCGAGTCGAGCAGTGGGGTGTTGCCACGTGGCCGGTAGATGTTTGAGTTGAGGTCGGTGATCGCGGCGACGGGCAATGCGTCGGCGACGATCTGCTGGGGGTCTTGGCCGTCGAACTGTACGAGCGTGATCCTGGCCTCGCCGGTGAGTTTGCGCTGCTCGGCGAGGAACGTATTGAACCCGCCGATGGTGTCGTCGGCGATGGAGCTCATCGACCCGCTGCGGTCGAGCAACACTGCCACGTGCACCCGGTCGGCTTCGACGGACGAGCTCGGGCCGGTCTTGGGTTGGGGTCCGGCCGCGCGTTTCACGAATTGGTGGTGGAGTCGATCTGCGATCGAACGGATCTCGTCCAAAGCTTCGAGGTCGTCGAGCCAGCGTTCGGGGAAGGCGGTGTCGCCGTGGTAGGCGCCGGCGAGGGCACCGGTCATGGCGGCCACAGTGTCGGCGTCGTAGCCGCCGTTGGCAGCAACGATGATCGCCTCTTCTGGGTCTTCGGGATGTGACAGGAATGACCAGAGCGCTGCGGGCAGAGATTCGAGGACGTATGCGCCGTTGTAGGTGTGGGCAAACGCTTCGGCGGGGCTCAATTCGAGCATGTCGGCGAGTTCGGCAATGCGGTCGACGAGGCGGACCTTTTCCTTGCCGTCAGCCACGCGACGCTCGACTCCCCCGGCATCCTCAAAGCCTGCGAGAACCGCGGCGATCTCGGCTATCAGAGCGCGGGGATCGAGCGTGCCGGGGGCGGTGCGGGCCAGGCGGGCAACGGCGTAGGCCTGAGCGATGCCGGAGGCCACGGCGAGGCGATCGGCATGGGTGACCACGGCGTTGCGGGCAGTTTCACGGCGTAGGGCTTCGAGGTCGTTGCCGTAGGCGAGGCCGAGAGACGCAACCCGCATGGCCACGCCGTTGCCGGCTGATGGAGTGCCGGATCGCCACCATGGCTTGCCTTCACTGAGGCGGATGATGGACCGGCGCGTGGCCGTACCCATGCCACGGATCGAATCGAGTCGTCCTATAAGAATGCGACCGAAGAATTCTGGGTGGTCATCGCCTGCGTCGAGCAGTGCCCGGGCGGTCCAGAGCGTGAGTTGTGTGTCGTCGGTGAACGTGCCGACCGGACCACCGTTCCATCCGTGCCACGGCACGAAGTCTCGCAGTTCGCCGTAGCGGGCCTGGATCTCGGCGGGCTTCATGGATTCGACGGGGCGACCTAGCGCATCGCCGACGGCCGAACCGACCAGGGCGCCTCGGTAGCGCTCGATACTGGGAGCATCGGCAGTGGCGATGAATTCGGTCGCGGCCGCTGCGGCCGGGCCGACGGGTAGGAGGTGTCGGTTGATGAGTTCGGTGTCAATTTCTTGAGTGTTCACGGGTAGTGCTCCTGGGGTTGCGTGGGGAGAAAGGAATCGTGGCGGTCATTTGCCATGTACGCCACGAATGTGACATTCCCTTGAGTCAGAGGCGATCCGCCGCCACTTTGTATCATGGCTACAATAACACGATCTGCAGGTTCTTGTCAAATCGATACAAAGTGGGTACGGTGGGCTCCATGGACAACGAGTTCGGAATCGACGGCTACGAACCCACCGCCTATCCACCCTTTGCCGTGACCGTCGACATCGTGGTGTTCACCATCAAAGACGACCGGCTCCAAATGGTGCTCATACAACGGGGCGCTCCCCCGTTCGAGGCCGCTTGGGCGCTGCCAGGCGGTTTCGTGCAACACGACGAGGACCTCGAAACGGCGGCTCGACGGGAACTCGTGGAGGAGACGGGCGTGGTGTCCGGCCCGACACATCTCACCCAATTGGCGTCCTACGGCGCACCAGATCGTGACCCTCGCATGCGGGTGGTCACGGTGGCGTGGTGGGCAATCATGCCCGACGTTCCCGAACCCGAGGCTGGATCGGATGCTGCACACGCCGACCTCGTCGGTGTCGACGACGTGATCGAAGGCCGCGTTGAGCTGGCATTCGACCACCGTCAGATCGTGATCGACGCGCTCGAAGCGTTACGCGACCGGCTCGAGGACACGACCTTGGCCACAACGTTCTGGACCAACGAGTTCCGCATCAGCGATCTGCGTCGCGTCTACGAGATCGTGTGGGACACCGAACTCGAACCGGGCAATTTCCAGCGCAAGGTCCGCAAAGTCCCGGGCTGGCTCCGACCCACCGGAACCCGCGATGACAGCTCCACCGGCCGGCCAGCCCAACTGTTCCGTAGCGCCGACGCGTCGATGCGACTCGACTCCCCCATAAGACGCGAACGCAAACACGAAGACTGACCGGCACCCGACACCGTCAGCTCAGCTCAACTCGCCATCGACACCGGAGCCGTCGGTCGTGGACGGGTAGGCGTCGTCGAGTCGTTCGGCGATGTCGTTGATGATGTCGCGTAGCTCCACCTGCTCGACCCAGTCGGGGCGGAAGGCTGTGGTGCCGTGCACAGCGCCGAGCAGCTGCCCGGTGATCGAGCCGGTGGAGTCAGTGTCGCCGGAATGGTTGACAGCGACGAGCATCGCCACATTGACATCGACTGTCTTCCACGAGCAGGCCACGGCGATTGCCAGGGCCTCATCGCCGACCCAGCCGGCCCCGAAGTCGTCGATGCGACGTCCGTCGACCGGGCCAGCGTCGGCCAAAGCAATAGCAGCGTCTATCCAGCCAGCGACCTCGCTGCCCTCGGGATCGGCAAGCGCGGCGTCGCGGCCAGCAATGACTGCGTCCTCAAGACCGGCCCCCGCCATGGCCTGGTTGACCATCACCGCCATCGCACCAGCAGATACCCAGCCACCGGGGTGGCCGTGGGTGAGCGCGGCTGCTCCACAACCACGCCGGTATGCCTGGGCCGAATCAGCGACGGCCAACCCGACCGGGGCGACTCGCATGACACCACCGCAGCCTTTGGAGTCGTTGACCGGCTCGTTGGGGGTGCCGGGCACGCCACGGCGTATCGAACCCATGCAGGTCATGCCCGGTGCACGCGAGGCCCACATCTCTGGTCGAGACGCCAACCCTTCGGCAGGCGCCTCCTCGGCCCGGTAGGCCGCAGTCTGGGTGAGATACCACCGCTGGTAGGCCTGCCAGATCGCCAACCGTGAGTCGCCGCCGGCCGCCACAGCATCGAGAAGCCCCTCGGCGGTAAACAGGGTCATCTGGGTGTCGTCGGTGATGTTGCCAGCACGCCCATATTCAACCTCGAACCCGGTGACGCCTCCGGGCCCGTACCGAGCCTCAATGGCATTGAGCGACATGAACTCGGTCGGCGCACCCAGCGCGTCGCCGATCGCACCGCCCAAGAGGCAGCCACGGATCCGATCGAGCCGTTCCACGGTCACTGCCCCGGTGCCCATTCCTCTACGAAATCACACTGTTCACGTGTCTCCGGTGCTCGGCGATGACCGGCGCCGATGTCTCCCTGACGCAGAACTGCCAACACATCGAGCGCGTTGTCTGGCGTTGCGTAGCCGTGGCGAATGAGCCAGCAGCCCACAGTCGTGCCGGTACGGCCGATGCCTGCCCAGCAGTGCACGTAGGGGCTGTGCCCGTCGGCTAGATCGGCGTCGATGGCGTCGAGAATCTCGACCATGGCCGAGACGGTGGGGATGTCGACATCAGGGATCTCGAAGCGCCGGATCAGACCGCGGCCATCGACAAGAGAGTCGTAACGGTTCAGGTGCTCGTCGTTGCCACCCGGACGATCTTGGGTGAGGTTGACGAAACGGTCGATGCCGGCAGCAAACAACTCCTCAAGCGCCTCGACGTGAAGCACCGACCCCCGCTCGCGCTTCCCCGGATACGCACCCGCAGCGAACCTGCCGGGCACCACCCAGTAGGACCGATGCGTCGGTCCTGTTTCGTCGCACGCCAAAGAGAACTCAAATGATCCAGCCATGCCCGAACAGTACGGGCTGGCTGTGACACGGCTCATGGGCAGAGCTGGAGTCTTGGCATCGCATATGTCTTCCCGGCTATGACAAGCTGCGATACATGACTCAGGCGGCCGTTCCCACGAACAAGCTTGCGCTGCTGCGGCGGATGCAACTTGGAAACAAAGCTGGTGAGAAGATCCTGAGTGCGGTTGACCTGGGCATCACTAGCCGATGGGAATCTGCTCAACAGCGAGCTGAGGCCCTAGGCGGGCACAAACTTGACGTCGCGATCCGGGAGGTCAAGCGCACGTTTCGAACGGAACTCGGCGTGGCGGGCGCTGCAGCAGGAGGAACCGCAGCGATTCCAGGAAGCATGGCACCAGCGCTGGCCGTTGGACTCGCCGAGCTCAGTTGGTCAACGGTGCGAATCACGGACATGATCCTCACAATCGCTGTGCTGCATGGCCACGACCGCGGCTCGGTTGAGGAACGTCGGGCGTGGGTGCTCTCAGTGCTCGCGTATGGCGACGCAGCCTCGAAAACTTTTTCAAAGGTCGCTGCCGAAGCCGGCAAAGGACTAGGGGCGAAGGCAACTAAGGCCATCCCCGCCAGCACTCTTCAAAGCGTCAATCGCACCATCGGACGAACGATCGTCACCAAGTACGGAACGAAGAGAGGAGCCATTGCACTAGGGCGGCTTCTCCCGCTCGGCATCGGCGCCGGAATCGGACTCAGTTTGAACGTCCTGCTCGTCAGACAAGTCGGTCGTCACGCAGACACTTTCTTCCGGCAACTTCCGTCTGAGCTTGGCTCATCTACTAGCTAAATCCTGCCTAACGCGTCGAGGCTGAGCTGGTAACGGCGACGTACCTCGGTACGGCCCATCGTCGCAAGATACTGAGACAACGCGTACTCCCGATCGGCATCACACGTCGGCACCTGTAACGGATCTGCGCTACGAAGTACCTGGCACTGACAGTAGGAGAGTCATGGTTTCGACAAACACTCGCCTCGGCCCCGAGCCGATGTATGCGGCGATGGTCGTGGTCATCGAACAAGGGTTGCGACAGGACGGCAGCGC
>JBDNJK010000090.1:0-5123 GCA_041687805.1 Acidimicrobiales bacterium | reverse complement strand
CTAAGCCGGATAGTCCTGATCGTCGTCAGCGAATCACGGACTGCAATTCGGAGACGTTGAACACGGCTGGCGAGTTGAGCGTGACGACTCCCCAGATTGTCCAGGTGGAGGGATGCTGATTGGTGGTCTCGTAGATCGTCCACGACACCGCGACGCTGCCGCTGCGACCGGGCGGAACGCTGGCCCGTTCGAAGAGGTGTGAACACTGCGTCGATTGATTTGAGGTCGGCGAGGCGGGGTCCCACACCTTGTCGACATCGGTTGAGCAGCGCATCGACTCGCCGTCGCCGAAATCCCAGACGGCAGCGCGAAAGATGGGCCGCACCGTCACCCAGGCGTTTCCGGCCTGAGCTGACACGTCGGTATACACGAGCCGGCTCGATACTGCGAGCCACGTGTCGATCCCGACGATCTGTCTGACTGGCGGAGAGAGGACCGGTGTGGGCGACTCGAATGTCTCCGAATCAACGGCGAACTTGGCGATCTCATCAACACCAACTGCACCGCCGGCAAGTGGGCTACCCGGCGTGAACACAATGAGAATCGGATACCCGTTGAGGTCGCTGTTGTCGTCGGGGTGGACACATCGCAGGACATAGAGGCCGCCCGCCTCCGGCCGGGTCGGTACTGCTATGTCCCATTCCAGACCGCCGGTATCACCACCGACGGCGTGGTACGTACACCTCACACGGCGGCCGATCGTGGCCGACCCCGGCCGACTCACCAGCCGCGTCGACCCCGGCTCTCCGGCCTCGACATAAAGAGTCGCGTCGTCATATCGGGTGCCGGTGCGGCCGCCGTCCATGAGCACCACCTTCTGGCCGTTTGGGTCGTAGGAAGAACGGTCCGGGGTCGAGATGGGAGCGAGCACCGCCAAATCGACGCCAGCCGCATGGGAGCGCGCGGTGCAACTCGCTGCCAGCACCGCCATCACTGCCGCCATCACAACGATGGCTCTGAAACTCTTCGGATCTACGTCAGTCACTGTGAATGAAAATACACGAAATGCATTAGATCCGCTAGAGCCGATTGACACCAATCGCTCGCTTGTAGCCTCGCCTTATGGCAGGACCACTCAAACTGACGTTCCTCCGGTCATACACCACGGTTTACGACCTCCCCAACAACCGGTCCGAGCTGGCCTTCGTCGGCCGCTCCAACGTCGGCAAATCATCGCTTATCAATGGCCTGGCCCAGCGAAAGAAACTTGCCAAGACTTCCAAGACCCCCGGTGCGACTCGGCTTCTCAACGCTTATGAGCTCGGCGTTGTCGATTCCGGCAAGTGGCTCATGGACCTTCCCGGCTATGGATACGCCAATGTCTCCAAGACCGAACAGGCCAAATGGTCAGTGATGCTCGGTACCTACCTCGAACAGCGCGACAGCCTCGTTGGTGCGCTCCACTTGATCGACGGAGCCGTTGGCCCCACCAACCTCGACCTGGAGACTGTCGATTGGATGCGCGATGTTGGATTGCCCATCACGTTTATCGCCACGAAAGCCGACAAGGTCAAGTCATCGCACCGGGCCAAACGACGAAATGAAGTTGCCAGAAAGCTTGGTGTCGAGAAAGCCGACGTGATGTGGGTCAGTGGCGAGAAGGGAACCGGCCTGCCCGAACTCCGCGCCGTCATCACCCATCTGCTCGATTAGGGTCGGACCATGATCGAACGAATGAATTTCGGCTCTACTGGCCATGCCAGCTCTCGGGTTATATTCGGCGCCGCTGCGCTCGGTTCGATGAGTCAGAACGCGGCCGACACCACGCTCGATCTCGTTCGTCGACGAGGCCTAAATCACATCGACACTGCCTCTTCGTATGGCGAGTCCGAGTTGAGACTGGCGCCATTTCTGAGCGACTACCGGAGCGAATTCTTCTTGGCCACCAAGACCGGCGACCGCACTGGGCCTGCAGCTCGAGCCAGCCTGGAACAAAGCCTCGATCGTCTTGGTGTCGAGCAGGTCGATCTGATCCAACTCCACAATCTGGTCGAGGACGACGAATGGCACACAGCGTTCTCACCTGGCGGAGCAGTCGAGGCTCTGTTCAACGCACGTGATGAAGGTTTGTGTCGATTCGTCGGAATCACCGGGCACGGCCTACGAATACCCTCGATGCACATCCGCAGCTTGGCCGAAGCGCCATTCAGCTCGGTGCTGGTTCCTTGGAACCACAGCATGGCCCAGATTCCACAATTCGCAAACGATTTCCACCGGCTCGAATCACTGTGTGCGGAACGCAACGTTGCCCTGCAAACAATCAAGTCGGTGGCGCGACGGCGTTGGGCCGATCCATCGCAACCACATTTCTCGTGGTACGAGCCGATCGAGGATACGGCCGCACTTTCCCGAGCCGTTCAGTTCGTCCTCGCAGATCCGCAAGTGTTCCTCAATAGCTCCAGCGATGCGCGGCTGCTCGAAATGATTGTCGATGTCGCGGAGAATTTCAGCGGAGTAGCGCCCGACGAGATGCATCTGGCATCCGACAGGCAGCAATTCGGAATAACTCCACTGTTCGATGGCAGCGCGCTCGAACTGATCTGATCCGCCGCGGCCGCGCTGGTGGAGTAGAAGGCAGGTCAGTCGATGCTGATCTGCGCCATCAGGAACGCTTTCTCGTCATCAAAAGTGTCGAGATCCATTTGACCGTCGTCGTAACGCCGGTGGAGGTCGGCGATCTTCTCCATGACCTCTTCGTTGCTTAGCTTCGGGCCGCCTTGGGCCTCACCATCTTCGCTTTCGGGCTCCTCGGGATTGTCTTCGAGGCGCCGCTCACGCTTGGCCAGGGCCTTGGCCTTCTTGGCCATATCACGCTGTCTTTTTGCGAAACTGGATCGACCGGTTGCCACTACATTCGCCTCCTGATGCACACCCGGGATCGCCCGGTGCGTCATCCGAGGGTACGCCAGTACCTACCCGATTCCGCTTCATAGAGGTGCTCACGAACGAGACCGCGGTTTTCGCTTCAGCGGTTCCCACTCGGAGTAGTTGATTCCCGCGTCTGTTGACAGGTCCTAGTTAAGTATGCCTAACATCCACGACGGTGGCGGGCAGCGGATAGCTGGCGAATGGCTGGTCTTCTAAGCATGGTCACCGCGAACGACCATCCCGCGCCAGCGGGCCAACCGGAAGGAAAGATTGTGTTTTCAACATCGAGGATTTTTCGGGTGAAGGCTGGGGCCATGCCTCAGGCCATAAACCTCACAAACTATGTGGTAAGTCTGCTCAACGACAACCACGGCGGCGCGTTCGGAGCCGGAATACAGGTCGCGGGCGATCCGGCGATCATCGGAATCTCCGGAGGCTACGAGACTCTCGCCGACTACGACCGCATGATTCTGGAAATGGCCACCGATACAGAATTCCAGGGTGCCGTCCAGTTGGCCGCAAACCTGATGACCGGTGAAATCGAGGACACCCTCTGGAACGTCAGGATGCCGCTCGGCGACCCGGGGCCCTACTTCAACGTCACGACGACGAACATCAACCTCTCGAGGATCGGTGAGGCCATGGAATTCGCAGCGGACGTGTCATCCACAGTTTCGAGCATCACCGGAGCCACCGTGGGCCTGTCGACCGCGGTGACCGGGAGGCGATCACGGATTAGTTGGGCTGGCTTCAACGCCTCAATGGCCGAGATAGAAGAACAGTCGGCCAAGCTCGAATCCGACGAGTCGTACATGGAGCTCTTCAAGCGCGCCGATGGGCTCGTGGTTCCCAATGCTCTTGAGCAGACCATCTGGCGAGGCATCGCCGCCTGAGTTGCAACGCGTCTCGGACTCTGGGTCTGAGATCTTCAGTCGCGAGGACTTTTTTGCTTCCTGAAGATCCGGGCCCGGTCGCCGACGCCCAACACCTGCTTACGCAACCGTACTGAGCCTGGAGTGACCTCGACACACTCATCGTCGCTTATCGACTCGAGCGCCTGCTCAAGAGACAGAAGCCGTGGTGGTGTCAACCTGATCGTGTCGTCAGATGACGCGGCGCGCACGTTGGTCTGCTTCTTCTCACGGCAGATGTTGACATCCATGTCGTCGGATCTGGCATTCTCGCCGATCACCATGCCCTCGTAGACGTCGGTGCCAGGGCCAATATAGAGAGACGTGCGTTCCTGAAGCGCGGCGATCGCATATCCGGTGGTGGCACCGTTGCGGTCAGAGACGACACTGCCATTCGGACGGGTATGTAGTTCGCCAGCCCAGCGCATCCAACCTTCGAAAACGTGATGGAGCATCCCGGTGCCGCGGGTCTCGGTGAGGAACTCCGTTCGGAAGCCGATCAACGCCCTGGCCGGCACCACATAGTCGAGACGAACCCAGCCGGTTCCATGATTGGTCATGTCTTCCATGCGGGCCTTGCGCTCGCCAAGGAGTTGGGTGACAGAACCAACGTGCTCTTCGGGCACATCGATGCTCAACCGCTCGGTCGGTTCATGAAGCGTGCCGTCGATCTCGCGAGTAACAACCGCCGGTTTGCCAACGGTGAGCTCGAACCCTTCGCGCCGCATGGTCTCGACGAGGATCGCCAGCTGTAATTCACCTCGGCCCTGCACCTCCCACGTGTCGGGCCGGTCGGTCGGAAGAACCCGGATCGACATGTTGCCAACCAGTTCGACATCGAGCCGGTTCTTGATCAGTCGTGCGGTGAGTTTCTTGCCGTCCTTGCCGGCCAGTGGGCTCGTGTTGACGCCAATGGTCATCGAGAGAGTGGGCTCGTCGACATGGATCGCCGGCAAAGCCTCCGGATGCTCCGGATCGGCGAGCGTGTCGCCGATGGCTATATCGGGAATACCAGAAATTCCTATCAACTCGCCGGCTTCGGCTTCGTCGACATCAAGCTGGTCAAGCGCCTCGGTGATAGTGAGAGAACCGATCCGGGCCGCCGTGACCAGGCCATCTCCATGGCACCATGCCACGGCCTGCCCCTTGTGAATCACGCCGTGGCGGACCCGGCAAACAGCAATACGGCCTACATAAGGCGACGCGGCGAGGTTGGTGACCCAAGCCTGGAGGGGGCGACCCTCTTCATGTGCGGGTGGGGGCACCGTGTCGAGAAGGACCTGGAACAGTGGCTCCATATCGGTGCCGGGCACATCAAGATCGAGTGTGGCGGTGCCTTCCCGG
>JBDNJK010000089.1:0-10982 GCA_041687805.1 Acidimicrobiales bacterium | reverse complement strand
GGTGGGAACGACGTGGGTGCCGACCAATGGCCTTCGCTCCGGAGGCTGGGCAGATGTCCAATCGCCGAGATCAGGCCCGATGGGCTGGTCGAATTCGTTGGTGCGTGTCATCGGCTCAGGCGCAGCCTTCGACCCACTCGACCTGAGGGGTCTTGCCTGACCGATAGCTGGTGACAACGGCGCCGTCGGTCTCGAACACCACACGAAAGTCCGTCAGCGTTTCGGCGGTGGGAGTGAGGGTGAGGTAGTGACCGTTTTCAACGTATTGGTGGGGGCTGACGGTGATGATTTCCGGGAACAGATCCTTGATCTCCTGCTCTGTGGATCCAATTTTTGCTCCCGAGGCGGTGGACGTTGCCCCGGAGAACACGTCGACACGTTTGATAACGCCATCGACAAGCATGAATCCAACCCCTTCGATGCCATCGGCGCGGGCGAAGCCACAGTCGCCGGGGCCAGCAGAATCCGCCGACGCAGTGGGGGCGATGATTACCAGGCCCGCCGCCTTTGTGGCCTCCTCCACAGTCATTTCCACTCTCACCGGACCGAGCCCACCGGTGGTGATGGTATTGGCCGACGTCAGTTGCGGATCTGTGGTGTCGGCCAGCGGGATTGACCCGCGGGCGACCTCTTGTGCGCCGCTCCGCAAGATCTGGAGATCCGACACGACGAGCAGATCCGGGGCATCGGTGAATGCAACCTTCTCGCTGTGATCTCGATATCGAACGGTGGCGGTGCCAGTGATCGGGTCGACCGACGTCGTGTCGATGTCGATGTCGATGCGATCACCCAAGGCGACCGCGTTGGTGACCAACGTCTGATCGGGGTCGGCGAATACTCCGTAGGCGTAGTGGAAGATGCCTGGGCCGCCGGTGTCGACCGACAAGATGACCACGGCATCGTCTGTGCCATCGCCATCAAGGTCGGCCGCAACTGCATCGGCCACGTCGACCTGAAGTGTCGAGTTGGAGTCGGAGAGTGCTTCGGTTGCCGAACCATTGGTCAAGGCAATGAAACCGGTCGTGGATCCCTCAACTGGGTAGGTGGTTTCGTAGGCAGCATCGATTGCTGCGCCGCGGGCCAAAGGTGCTGCTTTGGTGGATGACGGCACGCTTTCGACGGTGGCGGTCGTAGCCACCGTTGTGGTGTCGGCTGGGGGCAAGGCGATCTCGGGCGACGTGTCGACGGTGAAATAGATGATCGCCCCTCCGATCAGCATCCCGAGAATCGTTGCGAACATCAGCCATGTGGCGCTCGGTCGCGACGGCCGGTCGGGCGGTATCCCGGTCCACTGCTGGGGCTGCTGTTCGAAGATCTCCATGGTCCAGCAATACCACGATCCATAGGCTCGACGGCGGATTGAGAAGTTCACCGGCCCCGACCGGCACGGTTGTGCTGGCCAGGGTCGGTGTCGCGGTGTGCCCCCGGGGCGACTCGAACGCCCGCACACGGCTCCGGAAGCCGATGCTCTATCCGCTGAGCTACGGGGGCATGCCCCTATCGGGACTCGGTCAGACTAGCGCAGCGATCTCTGCGCTCACCCGGTAGGGGAGTGAAATACGTCCGGGTAGCACTCGGCTCGAACGATAGACTCGTGCTCCGATCATTTCCCCCTCCAGAGGCCCGGATGGACATTCGCGATCATCTCCGCAGCGCAATTCGTGGAGCGCTCACCGAAGCTGGCATAAATCCGCTTCCTGATGCGATCTCGCTCGAGCGTCCGGCACATCGCGAGCATGGCGACTGGTCGTCGAGCGTGGCATTGGCGATCTCGAAATCTGTCGGCCGCAATCCTCGTGAGATAGGCGCTGACCTCGTCGAAACTTTGTCGAGCAATTTGCCGGCTCATGTCGACGCGGTCGAGCTGGCCGGCCCGGGTTTTGTCAACTTCCGGCTCTCCGACACCTGGCTCCACGAGGTGTTGGTCGATGTGGTGTCCGCGGGAACCAGTGGATATGCCGCTCCCGACCTGGGGCGTGGTCGAAGTGTCAACGTCGAGTTCGTGTCGGCCAATCCCAACAAGCCGATCCACGCCGGTCACGGCCGTGGTGCCTGCTACGGCGACAGTCTCGCTCGGCTTCGCGATCGGTGTGGTTGGAAGGTCACCCGCGAGTTCTACCTCAACGACCGTGGCGTCCAGATGCAGCGATTCGCCGAGTCTCTGGCTGCACGCAAGCGTGGTGAGGAGCCTCCCGAAGATGGCTACCACGGTGAGTATTTGATCCGCTGGGCCGCGGAAATGCCCGACGATGCCGATCCCTTCGAGTGGGGATACGCACGAGCGTTGCAAAGCCATCGAGAAACGCTTGCCAAGCTCGGAATTGTCTTCGATCGTTGGTTCAGCGAGCGCACGTTGATCGCTACCGGCGCCATCGACGACACCCTTGCCGATCTGCGATCCCATGATGCTGTTTTCGAAAATGAGGGTGCACTGTGGTTGCGAAGCACCGATCAGGGCGACGACAAGGATCGGGTGTTGGTCAAGTCCGACGGCGATTTCACCTACCTGCTTCCAGATATCGCATATCACCGCGACAAGTTCGGACGAGCCGACCACCTCGTCAACGTTTGGGGTGCCGACCATCATGGCTATGTGGCGCGCATGAAGGCCGCAATGAGTGTGCTCGGCCACGATGCCGACGAGCTCGAAGTGGTGATAACCCAGCTGGTCGATCTGGTACGAGGCGGCGAGCCGGTGCGAATGTCGGGACGCGCCGGCGATCTCATCGAGCTCGATGAGATCATCACTGAAGTCGGCGCCGATGCCGCAAGGTTCAATTACTTGATCCAGTCGGTCGACAGTCGTCAGACATTCGATCTCGATGAAATCAAGAAGCAGGCAATGGACAATCCCGTCTATTACGTGCAGTACGCCCACGCCCGCATCTGCTCCATCGAAGCCAAGGCTCGCGAAGCCGGCATCAAAAGACTTCCAGTCGACCAGGTAGATGCGTCTCTCCTGGTCCACCAACGCGAGACAGATCTGCTGAGGTCCTTGTTCGAGCTGCCTGAGATCATCGAGATTGCATGCACCGACAACGCACCACACCGGGTGAGTGCGTGGGCCCGCGAACAGGCCGCTGCTCTCCACGGCTTCTACCACGACTGCTACGTCATGGGCGACGGCGTATCAGCCGAGCTCACACAGGCCCGGCTTGCCTTGGTCGAGGCGTCGCGTCTTGGCATGGCGATTGCTCTCGACCTGCTCGGGGTCGGCGCTCCCGAATCGATGTGACCGAAAGTCAGCCGATATGAGACCACTCCAACAACGACTTCTTCCTGACAACTCCGAGATCGTCGACGGCCGACTCCAGATCGGCGGATGTGACCTCATCGACCTGGCGGCCGAGTTCGGCACGCCACTGTTCGTCTACGACGAACACCACCTGCGTACCCGGTGCCGCGAGGCGGTGGCAGCATTTGGTTCCGATGTCGCCTATGCATCCAAGGCATTCTTGTGCAAGGCCATGGCCCGTCTTGCCCACGAAGAAGGCATGAAGATCGACGTCGCCACGGGTGGAGAACTCCATGTGGCGCTGGCGGCAGGTGTCCCAGCGGAGCGACTTGTCATGCACGGCAACAACAAGTCGTCCATTGAACTTCGTATGGCGGTCGACTGTGGCGTCGGTCGGATCGTGGTCGACTCTTTCGATGAGCTCGACCGACTCGACGCGGTCTATGGGGAGACGGGAGTCGTTCCCAAGATCCTCCTGCGTCTCACTCCTGGTGTCGAGGCTCACACCCATGAGTTCATTGCCACTGGCCAAGACGATTCCAAATTCGGATTCACCGTGTCGACTGGAGCCGCAGCCGTAGCGGTGGCGAGGGCATCGGAGTCTGTATCGGTCGAGTTGGTGGGGGTTCATGCCCACATCGGTAGTCAGGTGTTTGCGGTGTCATCGTTTGCCAAGGCCGTCGAGGTGATTGCCGCTGTCGCCGCGCCATACGGTCTTCCGGAGATGTCGGTTGGAGGAGGGCTCGGCGTCGCTTACGTCGCCGACGACTTGGCGCCAGAGATCGCCGACTGGGGGTTGGCCGTTCGAAACGCATGCGAGAAGGCCGGCGTCACCGCAAAGGTTTCCGCCGAACCCGGCCGTTCGATAGTGGCTTCCGCTGCTGTCACCCTCTACACGGTGGGCACCGTGAAGCGACTTCCCGGCATCCGAACCTACGTAGCCGTCGACGGTGGCATGAGCGACAACCCGCGCCCCGTGCTCTACGGCAGTGGCTACGAGACATTCTTGCCGAGAGAGGTCAACGCCGAGCGTCCCGACATCGCCAGGGTGGTGGGCAAACACTGCGAATCCGGCGATGTCCTGGTTCGTGATGCGCCTGTTCCCGCAGATCTTGAGGTCGGCGACATCCTGGGCACTCCCGTCACCGGTGCCTACGGCCACTCGATGGGGTCCAACTACAACAAGGTTCTTCGGCCGGCCGTGGTTTTCGTTTCGGGCGGCGACGCCCGGTTGGTCGTACGCCGCGAAACATACGAAGACCTCGTGAGGTTCGACATCTAATTGGAGCGATCGGCCGGTTGCCGCCAATCCGATACGGCGTGCCACGGCCAGGCGATACGCTCGGCAACCGTGAAGCAACTCAAGGTCGGACTACTCGGATGCGGCAACGTTGGCGGCGCTCTCGTCGGCTTGCTCGAACGTCAGCGCGCCTCGATCACGGCTCGAACCGGGGTCGAACTCAATATCTCACGGGTGGCGGTGAGATCGTTGTCGCGCGACCGTGCGGTCAATCTTGGCCCCGATGTTTTCACCACAGACACTCGAGGCGTGGTCGAAGATCCCGACATCGACATCATCATCGAGGTGATCGGTGGAATCGAGCCGGCACGTGAACTCGTGTTGCGTGCGATCGAGCTTGGTAAGCCTGTGATCACGGGCAACAAGGAACTGCTGGCCAACCACGGTGCCGAGCTGTTCGAGAAGTCCGACGCGGCAGGCGTAGACCTGCTGTTCGAGGCGGCGGTGGCCGGAGGTATCCCTCTCGTACGGTCGCTGCGCGAGTCGCTGATGGGTGAGCCGGTCACCCGGGTGATGGGAATCGTCAACGGCACCACCAACTTTATTCTCACCCGCATGGCCGAGGATGGCGCCACGTATGCCGATGCGCTGGCCGAAGCGCAAAGTCTGGGCTACGCCGAGCGCGACCCGACCGCCGATGTCGAGGGTTACGACGCCGGGGCGAAGGCCGCGATCATAGCCACGATCGTTTTTGGAGCCGTTGTTGTGGCAGGCGACGTCTACCACGAGGGAATCTCCGAAATCACCGCCCACGACATCGCCACCGCTGAGCGGCTCGGATATGTCATCAAGGCCATTGCGGTGGTTGAGGGCACGCCCGGGCCCGACGATTCGACTCCACCGGAGGTGGCGGTTCGCACCCACCCGGCGATGGTGCCGGCGAGTCATCCACTAGCTGCCGTTCGCGACAGTTTCAACGCTGTCTTCATAGAGGGCGACGCAGTCGGCGATCTCATGTTCTATGGGAGAGGTGCCGGTGGGTTGCCCACCGCTAGTGCAGTGCTTGGCGATTTGATCGACGCCGCGGTAAATCTCTCATCGGGTGGCCATGGCCGGATCGGCAAATTGTTCCGCGCCAGAATTCGCTCCATCGATGATCTTGAGTCGGCCTACTACCTGAGCATGGAGGTCAACGACCAGCCAGGTGTGCTCGCCCAAGTAGCTGCCGAGTTCGGTCGTTTCGCAGTGTCGATCAAGTCGATGGAACAACAAGAACTTGATTCAGGTGCACGTTTGATCTTCATCACTCATCGATCCCGAGAGTCCGATGTCCGATCGACACTGAAGGCGCTGCGCGACCTCGACGTCGTCAACGACTTCCACACGTTGATCAGAGTTATCGACGACGAGAGCTGACCATGGCTCTCAGCTATCGCAGCACCCGCGGACTAGCTGCTCCTCTTGAATTCCCCGACGTGTTGCTTGCCGGACTCGCCACCGACGGCGGCCTCTATCTCCCTCACACCTGGCCAGTACTGAGCGACGACGCGCCCGACACTTATGCAGAGCTCGCCTCCAACGTCATGTACCCGTTTGTTGAGGGCACGATCGCGCGTTCCGATTTCGACGCCATGGTCGCCGATGCATATTCCACGTTCTCGACACCAGATGTGTGCCCGATGGTTGAGCTCGAGGAGGGTCACCATCTCTTGGAGTTGTTTCACGGGCCCACGCTCGCGTTCAAAGACATCGCTCTTCAATTGGTTGGTCGATTGTTCGATCACGAGCTGAATCGCCGCGACGGTCGGGTGATGATCGTTGGTGCCACGTCAGGCGACACCGGCTCGGCGGCCATGGAGGCGATTCGTGGAAGCGATCGAGCCGACATGGTGGTGTTGTTCCCGGCCGGGCGCACTTCGGACGTCCAGCGGCGCCAAATGACAACGCTCACCGACCGCAATGTCCATGCTGTGGCCGTCGACGGCACGTTCGACGACTGCCAAGACATGGTGAAGGCGATGTTTGCCGATGAGGCATTTCGCGTCCGCAACCATCTGTCAGCTGTCAACTCAATCAACTGGGCACGCGTAATGGCCCAAATCGTCTACTACGTGTGGGCCTCTCAGCGTCTGGGCCGCAGGACGACTCCGACCACCTTCTGTGTGCCGACCGGAAATTTCGGCAACGTATTTGCCGGCCACGTCGCCTCCCGAATGGGGCTTCCGGTCGAACGCTTCATAGTGGCGTCCAACTCCAACGACATTCTCAGTCGTCTACTTGAGACCGGCGACATGGTGGCTTCCGAGGTGGTGCCCACATTCTCTCCGAGCATGGACATCCAAATCTCATCCAATCTCGAACGACTGATCGTGGAACTCCTCGACGGCAACGGCCCTGCCACTGCCGAACTCCTCGCGGAGTTTCGCTCCACCGGCAAGGCGTCGCTCACCCCGGATCAGCATCGACGTTTGCGCGCCGAGTTCACCGGTGACCGCATCGACGACTCCCACACACTCGAAATCATGGCCGACGTCTACGAGCGTCACGCTTTGCTGATTGATCCCCATACGGCGGTAGGTGTCGGTGTTGCCCGAAAGTTGCGCCGCCGGGGAGAAACAGTGGTCACCTTGTCGACCGCACACCCGGCCAAGTTCCCGGATGCAGTGGCCAAGGCCACCGGGATAGTGCCTCAGCTACCACCGCATCTAGCCGACTTGTTCGACAGGCCGGAGAGCTATGAGGCCTTGCCCAACGATTTGGCCACGGTGGAAGATTTCGTCGATTCAATGCGCGGCGCCTGATATGTCAACACGTGAACAGAATATGAAGCGTCGTGTTGAGTGTTTCGATCGCGTCGAGAGGGTGCCACGATGTCGACCGTGAAATATGTGGTCTGCATCCCCGATGGTTGTGCCGATGAACCAAATCCGGATCTTGATGGGCTGACTCCGCTCGAGGCGGCTCACACCCCTGTGCTCGACTCTCTGGCTCGGCGTTCAATTGTCGGCCGGGCGGCCGTGATCCCAAACGGCATGGCGCCTGGAAGCGACATCGGCAACCTTTCGATCCTCGGGTTCGATCCGGCGCGCTATCACACCGGGCGCGCCCCGATTGAAGCTGCTGCGCTGGGCCTGCGTCTGCCCGCCGATCGAATCGCGTTCCGTTGCAACCTGGTAACGGTCGACGATGACGGGGTGATGGTTGACTTCTCCGGCGGACATCCCGATGCGAACGCCGCGGTCAAAGTGATCGCCGAACTTCAGCGTGAGTTTGGGTCGGGCGGTGAGTGGGGCGACGCCGGCACGGTGGAGTTTCATGCCGGCGTTCAGTATCGACACACCATGGTCGCGCCGCTCTCATGGCAGCAGACAGATTGTGTTCCGCCTCACGACTTCACCGGTCGAGTGGCTCCGCTGCCCACGGGAGTAGCCGCCGACAAGGTTGCCATGCTCCAAACCGCATCGCGTGAGGTCTTGGCCCGACATCGCGAGGTGAAGGCCAACCAGATTTGGTTGTGGGGACAGGGACCTCAGCCGGCCTTACCCGATTTCGCCGAGCAATACGGGGTCGCCGCCGGGCTGGTCACAGCGGTCGATCTCATCAGAGGGCTCGCTGTGCTCACCGGGATGGACATCGTTGCTGTTGAAGGCGCCAACGGTTGGTACGACACCAATTTCGAGGGTAAGCGTGATGCCGCACTCAAGGGTCTGTCCGACGGTCTCGACCTGTTCGTGATCCACGTCGAGGCCACCGACGAGGCGGGCCACGCCGGAAACGTGGCGGCCAAGGTCAAGGCGCTAGAAGACTGGGATTCTCGAATTCTGAAAGGCTTGGTCGAAGGTCTGGATGCCATGGGGGAGTGGCGGCTGCTGCTTCTGCCAGACCACGCAACGCCGCTGGCTCTTCGTACCCACACATCTGAAGAGGTTCCATATCTGTTGTGCGACTCTCGCGTTGATGGCCCAGGTGGCACATATAGCGAGCGTGGGGTTAGCGAGTCCGACTCTGTGCCGGGGCACCAACTGATGGGCAAGTTGCTCGGCGTAACTCGCTGACGCCTTCCTGGGTCGCGTCGACATCGCAGCAATGGTTGTGTCCTAAAGCCTCTGCCAATACGCTTTGCGTGGTCGTCATCACCTTCTTCGGCCATCGGTCGTGGATGCGGGTGGCCGAACCGTCAACAGTCGGCCGGCGACAACCCAAACCGCCGACATCTTTGATGTGCCTCGGCGGATCACCTCCAACACCAGGAGACCAGCCCGTGCCACCCACGGAGATGCGCCGGTCGACGCTTCAGCGTAAAGACCGAGAAGAACTCACCACGATCGCTACGACGCTGGGACGTAAGCCTCCGTCGAGAGCCCGCAAGGGCGAGATCATCGACATGATCATCGACATGGCCAACGGCGAAGCAGCTGAAACGGCCAAGCCGTCGTCCAATGATGCCGACCGGTCGGCGAAAGAGGTTGACGCCACCGAGGCTGCTCCCGACTTGTCCGATACCAAAGATCCTGACTCCGAAAAGGTCGAGTCCGACGACTCGGCCTCAGGTGGAACTCCCGCCGAGTCAAGATCGAAGCCCAAGGGCTCTGATCGAAGCACCCCGGCCAAGAGTGATCGAAGCCGCAATCGGCCCAACGGATCAGCGAAGGACGCTCCGCAGGCCCAGCAGCAACCTCAGCAGTCTCAGCAATCTCAGCAATCTCAGCAACAACAATCTGATCGAACACAGGGCGGAAGCCGCAGAAGCAGGCGGCGCGGCCGCGACCGCGACCCAGACCCGTGGGACGGAGAACCAGTGGCGGTCAACGGCATTCTCGATCTCCGCAATGAGGGTTTCGGCTTTCTGAGGGTCAACGGGTATCTGCCGTCGAAACAGGACGCCTATGTTCCGGTGAAGATGGTGCGCGAGCTAGGCCTTCGCAAAGGTGACGAGATCACCGGAGCATCCAAGCCCGCCACTCGTAATGAGAAGAATCCGGCTCTCGTGTCGATCGAGACTGTCAACGGCGGTTCGCCGGATTCGGTTGCAGGGCGCCCACGATTCGAGGACCTCACTCCGCTATTCCCCGATGAGCGTCTACGCCAGGAGATCCCGCGGGGCCAGGCCAACGTCACCGCCAGGATCATCGATCTGGTGTCGCCAATCGGCAAGGGCCAACGCGGTCTGATCGTGTCGCCGCCCAAGGCCGGCAAGACCATGGTGATGAAGAACATCATCAAGTCGATCGAGACCAACAACCCTGAGGTCCACATAATCGTCCTTCTGGTCGACGAACGGCCCGAGGAAGTTACCGACATGAAGCGGTCGATCAAGGACGGCGAGGTCATCGCATCCACGTTCGATCGACCTGCCGAGGAGCACACCGCTGTCGCTGAGATGACGATCGAGCGGGCCAAACGCATAGTCGAATCGGGCCGCGATGTCTGCATCATCCTCGATGGCATCACTCGCCTGGCCCGCGCTTACAACCAGGCCGCACCGGCCACCGGTCGGGTCATGTCCGGTGGTATCGATTCGGGTGCGCTGTATCCACCCAAGAAATTCTTCGGCGCAGCACGAAATCTTGAAGAAGGTGGCTCTCTCACCATCTTGGCGTCGGCTCTTGTCGAGACCGGTTCACGTATGGACGAGGTCATCTTCGAGGAGTTCAAGGGCACGGGCAACATGGAGTTGCGCCTGGATCGGCGGGCCGCCGAGCGCCGTATCTATCCAGCCATCAACGTGGCCGGATCATCAACTCGTCACGAGGAACTGCTGTTCGAGCGCAAGGAACTCGATCAGGTATGGAAGCTTCGTCGAGTATTGATGGGTATTTCATCTGAGGGTGATGGCGGCGCGACATCCGGGCTCGAGATGCTGATCGAGAGAATCGGATCGTTCCGAAACAACGAGGCGTTTCTCAAAGAGATCGCCAAAGGCCCTTCGCAGGGCTGAGCGTCACCAACCACCATGTTCACGTGCGGGTTGTGAGTCGCACACTATTCCTCCAGACTGGACGAACTATGAAGCCTGACATCCACCCCGAGTACCGATTGGTCGTGTTCCAGGACACGTCTGCGGATCACTCTTTCATCACCCGGTCCACGATCTCCACCAGCGAGACCATCAAGTGGGAAGACGGCAATGAGTATCCGCTCCGTAGGGTCGAGATCTCGAGCGAGAGTCACCCCTTCTTCACCGGCACCATGAAGATCGTCGACACCGCTGGTCGCGTCGAGCGCTTCGAGCGTCGTTACGGTCGCCGTAAGTCAGCGAATGCTGCCGACGTTGAGGTCGAGGCAACCGCAGAAGCTGATAGCTGAGATCCGGCCGTGGGTTCCAACCCAGGCCGAACTGCAGCTCTCAATCAAACTCGGGCCCGCTCGCTTGCCGCGTCTCTCGACGGGCTGAGCTCTGCCGACAAATCCGACTTGAAAGCCAGATCGACCAACGACATGGTCGGAGTCTGTAACGCGACGGGACTTGGTGCTGCGCTCCTTCTCGAACCAGGCCAGCGATCGTTT